>NZ_JBHURV010000003.1:27571-322857 GCF_042673865.1 Streptomyces sp. NPDC056987 | reverse complement strand
CCCACCCGCCCTACACTAACTATAATTGGAACCCCCGGGTGCCCACCACCCGGGTTTTAGCAAAGACCCCCCCCCGCCCCCCCTGGCCGCGGGCTTCTCCCATGGGCCGCGGGTTTCTCTCTTGTCGCGGCGGCCCGACCCGCTTTATAGTCAACATGACCATTAAGGAGGCGGGCGTGAGTCCACTGCTGCCCCCCACCGGTCACCGCCGGGGAACCTGGTCCCACGGGGGTGGACCAGGTTCCCCGGTTCCGCGAGGGCGACGATGAAGGCGCCCGAGCGGCGCGCCGCCGCGGCCGGGGACCCGCCCTCCTACGACGCGCCGCCGTACGACCCGTCCGCGTTCGAGCCCTTCGCCGTCACGGTCGACCTCGCCGTCTTCACCGTGCGCGACGGCCGGCTCCACGTCCTGCTCGTCGAGCGCGGCGAGGCCCCCTACCGGGGCGACTGGGCCCTGCCCGGCGGCTTCGTCCAGCCGAAGGAGTCCGCCGGGCAGGCCGCCCGCCGTGAACTCGCCGAGGAGACCGGCCTGTCGGAGGAGACCGCGGGCGCGCTCCACCTCGAACAGCTGCGCACCTACAGCGCCCCGGACCGCGACCCACGGATGCGGGTCGTGTCCGTCGCGTACGCCGCCCTCGTGCCGGACCTGCCGGAGCCGCGCGGCGGCGGGGACGCCGCCCGCGCCCGCTGGACCGAGTTCGGGGACCGCGGCTCCCTCGCCTTCGACCACGACGACATCCTCGCCGACGCCTACGACCGCATCGGCGCCAAGCTCGAATACACCTGTCTCGCCACGGCCTTCTGCCCGCCCGAGTTCACCCTGGGCGAGTTGCGGCAGGTCTACGAGACCGTCTGGGGCGTGGCACTCGACCGCCCCAACTTCCGGCGCAAGGTCCTCACCACGCCTGGGTTCGTCCAGGCGCTGGAAGGGCCGCCGCGCCGGACGGGTGGCCGCGGGAAACCCGCCGCGCTCTACCGCGCGGGCGCCGCCACCACGCTGCACCCACCTCTGCTGCGACCGGAAGGACGGACGGCATGATCATCGCGAGGACCCTCACCAAACAGGCCGCGACGGGCACCCTCATCGGGCTGGCGCTCGGTGACGCCCTCGGTTTTCCCACCGAGTTCAGCGACGTCCCCTCGATCCTCGCCAAGCTCGGCCCCTGGCGCGAGATGCCGCTGCCGAAGCCCGCCGTCGTCACGGACGACACCCAGATGACGCTCGCGTTCGCCCGCGGCATCAGGACCGCGATGGACCGCGGTGTCCTCGGGCCGCTCCGCCTGGAGCGGCCCGTACGCGACGAGTTCGTCGACTGGTACCACTCCCCGGACAACAACCGCGCCCCCGGCGCCACGTGCATGAAGGCCTGCATGCTCCTCGACAGCGAGCGGCCCTGGCAGCGCGCCAGCCAGATCCACTCCAAGGGCTGCGGGGCCAACATGCGCGTCGCCCCGATCGGCCTCGTCCCCGGGCTGAGCGACGAACAGCGGGCGGGCGCCGCCCAGTTGCAGGCCGCGCTCACCCACGGCCACCCGACCGCCCTCGCCGCGTCCGACCTCACGGCGCGCGCCGTCTACCTGCTCTCGCACGGCGGTGAGCCCGGCGCGCTGATGGGCCAGCTCCGCAGTTACGCGTACGAGAACCGCGAGCACTACCGCCAGCGCTGGCTCGGCGACCTGTGGACGTACGCCGCCGACGCCTCGCCCGAGGAGTTCATCGCCCGCGGCTGGGACGACTGCCTGGAGGTCCTCGAACGCCTCCAGCAGGCCCTGCGCTCCCCGTCCCCGGAGACCGACCCCTGCCTGGCCACCGGGGACGGCTGGATCGCCGAGGAGGCCCTGGCCACCGGACTGCTCTGCTTCCTGCTCTTCCCGTCCGACCCCGTCACCGCGGTGCGCCGGGCCGCCTGCACGCGCGGCGACTCGGACTCCATCGCCTGCCTGACGGGCGCCTTCGCGGGCGCGTACCTGGGCGCGGGCGCCTGGCCCAAGGAATGGGCCGAACGGATCGAGTACCGCAGCGACCTCATGTCGCTGGGAGCCCTCTGGGACTCTTGACCCATGCGGACCGAAGAGATGAGCGCGGACGAGCGGGACCACCCGGCGGGGCCGGACCACGCCGGGGAGCGGAGCCGTGCCGACCGCCTGCGCGCGGCCGGGCTGCCGGTCACCGACCTCGGCCCGGTCCTCGCCGCGGAGACCGACCCGCTGCTGTTCGCCACGGTCTCCGGGGCGCATCTGTACGGCTTCCCCTCCCGCGACTCGGACGTGGACGTCCGCGGTGCCCATCTGCTGCCCGTCGCCGCGCTGATCGGGCTCAGGGAGCCGGAGGAGACCCGGTCGCGGATGGCCGACCGGGACGGTGTGGAGACCGACCTCGTCACCCACGACCTGCGCAAGTTCGTCCGGCTGATGCTGCGCCGCAACGGCTACGTGCTGGAGCAGTTGCTCTCGCCGCTGGTGGTCCGCACGTCCGAGGCGCACCGGGAGCTGATCGCTCTCGCGCCCGCCGTGCTCACCAGCCACCACGCCCACCACTACGCGGGGTTCGCCCGTACGCAGTGGCGGCTGTTCGAGCGGACCGGTGAACTCAAGCCCCTGCTCTACACCTTCCGCGCGCTGCTCACCGGCGTGCACCTGATGCGCGGCGGCGGGATCCTGGCGCATCTGCCCACCCTGCTGGGGGAGGTGGCGGCGCCGGGCTATCTGCCCGAGCTGATCGCGGCCAAGGCGGAGGCCGAGCACGCCCCGGCCGCCGGGCCCGGCCGGGACCGGCTGGAACGGGACGTGGAGGCGCTGCGCGCGGTGCTGGACGAGGCGCGCTCGGCCACGGCCCTGCCGGACGGCGGCGCCGGCCACGAGGCGCTGCACGACTTCGTGGTCCGCGTCCGGCTCGCGGGCTGATCCGTACGCGGCCACGCGGCTGCGGGCTGCGGGCCACGCGGCTGCGGGGCTACGGTGCTACGCGTCGGCCGAGGCGCGGCGCGTACGGATCAGGAAGTCCTCCACCCGGGCCCGGTCCGGCTCGACAGGCAGCGGGGAACGCCCGACCGCCGCCTCCGCCTCCGCGATCAGCCCGGCCACCCGGCGCGCCACCTCGGGCCAGGGCACCTCGCCGCGCTTGACCGCCAGCAGCGGCTCGCGCTCCGTACCGACGTCGATGACCAGTTCGCCGGTACGGAGCAGATCGCGGCAGGAGGCGAGCAGCCGGAGCAGATGCATGGCGGGCTTCCAGCGCGGGGCGCCGCCGCGCCGGACGTCCGTCTCCAGCTTCCTGTGCTGGCTCTCCGCGTACCGGACGAAGGTCCCGTACGCCTGCCGCGAGAGGAACGCGTCGCGCAGCGCGAGCAGTTCGCGGCCCGTGGCGTCGACGTGCTCGACGAGCGGAGAGTGCAGACACTCCAGGACGTTCGGGTTGGTGCGCAGCGCGAGGGAGCAGAAGCGTTCCAGCTCCCAGGAGAACTGCTCGGGCGCGGGCCCCTCGACGTGGCGCGGCGGCTTCTCGAAGCCCCAGTACGACGGCGTCGGGGCGAGGAAGACCCCGCGCCGGTCGGTGTCGCTCTCCTCCGTCGCGAGCCCGAAGGCGCGCGAGCCCATGACGCACGCGTAGACGGTGTGGTCGCGGACGAGAGCCTCCGGCGAGGGGGCGGACGAGGGCGGCGTGGAGGGGGAGGGCGAGGTCGAGGGCGAAGGGGAGGACGAGGCCATGCGCGCGAGCGTACGGGCCTGCGCGGGAGGCCGTCGGCCGGGAGGTCGTTAGTCTGGACGGAGCACTCGATCATTCAGGGAGAACGCGGTGGCGGTACGAGCGGTTCGCGGAGCCGTCCAGTTGGAGCGGGACGAGTCCGGGCACATGGACGAGCAGGTCAAAGCGCTCCTCACCGCGATCCTGGAGCGCAACGGACTCACCGCCGACGACCTGATCAGCATCTGGTTCACGGCCACGCCCGATCTGCACAGCGACTTCCCGGCCGCCGCCGCGCGCGGCCTCGGCATCGTGGACGTACCGCTGATCTGCGCCCAGGAGCTGGACATCGCCGGCGCCCTGCCGCGCGTCGTCCGCGTGCTCGCCCACATCGAGTCCGACCTGCCCAGGTCCGAGGTCGCGCATGTCTACCTCGGCGCCGCCGCCGCTCTGCGCAAGGACATCGCCCAGTGAGAACCGCCCTCGTCATCGGGACCGGTCTGATCGGCACCTCGGCCGCGCTGGCCCTGGCGGGCCGCGGCGTCACCGTCCACCTCAGCGACCACGACCCCTCCCGGGCCAGGACCGCCGCCGCCCTCGGCGCCGGTACGGACGAGCCGCCCGAGGGCCCCGTGGACCTGGCGATCGTCGCCGTACCGCCCCGGCACGTCGCCGCCACCCTCGCCGGTGCGATCCGCGCCGGCGTGGCCCGCGGCTACCTGGACGTCGCCAGCGTCAAGGACGGGCCCCGGCGCGAACTGGCGGCGCTGGGCATCGACACCGCCGCGTACATCGGGACGCACCCCATGGCGGGCAAGGAGCGCTCGGGCCCGCTCGCCGGGACGGCCGACCTCTTCGAGGGGCGGCCCTGGGTGCTCACCCCGACCCGGGAGACCGACACCGAGGTGCTCAACCTCGCACTGGAGCTGGTCTCGCTCTGCCGCGCCCTGCCCGTGGTCATGGACGCCGAGGCGCACGACCGGGCGGTGGCACTGGTCTCGCACACCCCGCACCTCATCTCCTCGATGGTCGCGGCCCGACTGGAGGCGGCCGACGAGAGCGCCGTACGCCTCTGCGGCCAGGGCATCCGCGACGTCACCAGGATCGCGGCCTCCGACCCCGCGATGTGGGTCGAGATCCTCTCCGCCAACGCGGGCCCGGTCGCGGAGGTGCTGGCCGCCGTCGCCGCGGACCTGGACGAGACCGTGGAGGCGCTGCGCGCGCTCCAGTCCGCCGACGAGGCGAAGCGGAGCGGCGGCGCGGCCGGCATCGAGGACGTCCTGCGGCGCGGCAACGCGGGCCGGGACCGGGTCCCCGGCAAGCACGGCGCGGCCCCCACGGCGTACGAGGTCGTGGCGGTCCAGATCAGCGACCGGCCGGGCGAGCTGGCCCGGATCTTCGCCGACGCGGGCCGGGCCGGGGTGAACGTCGAGGACGTACGCATCGAGCACGCGACCGGGCAGCAGGCCGGCCTGGTCCTGGTGATGGTCGAACCGGCGGCGGCGCCCGTGCTCGCCGCGGCCCTGCGCGAACGCGGCTGGTCCATCCGCCAGTGACCGGTGCCGCCGAACGGGTGCGATCGGGGCCCTGAAGACTCGGTAACCTTGTGCGGGGGCGTGTGCGCGTCCCCGCACATCCACCCCGTGATTCAGGAAGGTGTCCGCCCCCCGTGGAAGCTACCCCCGCCCGGACCGCCCAGGCCGCTGTGATCGTCGCCATCGACGGGCCCTCGGGCACGGGCAAGTCGAGCACCTCCAAGGCCGTGGCCGCCCAGCTCGGGCTGAGCTACCTGGACACCGGCGCGCAGTACCGCGCGATGACCTGGTGGATGATCAGCAACGGCGTCGACGTCGAGGACGCCGCCGCCGTCGCGACCGCCGCCGCCAAGCCCGTCCTGGTCTCCGGCACCGACCCGGCCGACCCCACGATCACCGTCGACGGCGTGGACGCCGCGGGCCCGATCCGTACCCAGGAGGTCACCGCCCGGGTGAGCGCGGTCAGCGCCGTCCCGGAGGTGCGCGCCCTCATCACCGGACTCCAGCGCGAGATCGCCGCCGCCGCGCCGCTCGGCATCGTCGTCGAGGGCCGCGACATCGGCACGACGGTCCTGCCGGACGCCGACGTCAAGATCT
Source organism: Streptomyces sp. NPDC056987 (assembly GCF_042673865.1). Classification (NCBI taxonomy): domain Bacteria; kingdom Bacillati; phylum Actinomycetota; class Actinomycetes; order Kitasatosporales; family Streptomycetaceae; genus Streptomyces; species Streptomyces sp. NPDC056987. The sequence goes on along the minus strand of NZ_JBHURV010000003.1, from coordinate 317,040 downwards.
TCCTCACCGCGTCCCCGGAGGCCCGCGCGGCCCGCCGCAGCGGCGAGCTGACCGGCAAGGAGGCGACCGACGTCGCCACCACCCGGGACGCGCTGATCAAGCGGGACGCGGCCGACTCCGGCCGGAAGACGTCCCCGCTCGCCAAGGCCGCCGACGCGGTCGAGGTGGACACCACGGATCTCACACTCCAGCAGGTCATCGAGTGCGTCGTGACCCTGGTGGAGGAGAAGCGGGCCGCGCGGTGAGCCCGGCGGACGCGCCGCCCTCGAAGCGGGGCGCGGCGATCGGCAGAGGCATCGGCATCGGGTTGATGTACGGGCTGTGGAAGCCGCGGGTGCTGGGCGCCTGGCGGGTCCCGGCGAGCGGCCCCGTGATCCTCGCGGTCAACCACGCGCACAACGTCGACGGCCCGATGGTGATCGGCACCGCTCCCAGGCCGTCGCACTTCCTGGTCAAGAAGGAAGCGTTCATCGGCCCGCTCGCCCCCTGCATGCGCTTCCTCGGGCAGATCGAGGTGGACCGCTCGACCGCCGACCGTGCCGCGATCACCGACGCGCTCCGGGTGCTCGCGGAGGGCGGGGTGCTGGGGATCTTCCCCGAGGGCAGCAGGGGCGAGGGGGACTTCGCCTCGCTCCGTGCCGGGCTCGCGTATTTCGCCGTACGGTCGGGAGCACCGATCGTGCCGGTCGCGGTGCTCGGCTCCACGGAGCGCCCCGGCCGTCTGATACGGGGGCTGCCCGCGCTGCGCAGCCGCGTGGACGTCGTCTTCGGCGACGCCTTCGAAGCGGGGGACGGGAGCGGGCGCCGTACGCGCAAGGCGCTGGACGAGGCCACCGTACGGATCCAGGAGCGGCTGACCGTGCACCTGGAGCACGCCCGGCGCTTCACCGGACGCACCGCGCCCGCCGAGGGCGCCGGGTCCACCGGGTCCGCCAGGACCGGGCCGTAGGAAACACAGCACGACTTCAGTAGTGCGCCGCGAGACGCGGCACACCGATCACGATGAACGAGGTACGGACTTCATGAACGACCACATCGACTCCGGCGACGAGCACGGAGAGCTTGGCGACGCCGAGTACACGGACTTCATGGAGCTCGCCGCTCAGGAGGGCTTCGAGGCCGAGGAGGTGGAGGGCGCGCTGGACGAGGCCGGGCACGGCCCGCTGCCCGTCCTCGCCGTCGTCGGCCGCCCGAACGTCGGCAAGTCGACTCTCGTGAACCGGATCATCGGCCGCCGTGAGGCGGTCGTCGAGGACAAGCCGGGCGTCACCCGCGACCGGGTCACCTACGAGGCCGAGTGGGCCGGCCGCCGCTTCAAGATCGTCGACACCGGCGGCTGGGAGCAGGACGTCCTCGGCATCGACGCCTCCGTCGCCGCCCAGGCCGAGTACGCGATCGAGGCGGCCGACGCGGTGGTCTTCGTCGTGGACTCCACGGTCGGCGCCACCGACACCGACGAGGCCGTGGTACGGCTGCTGCGCAAGGCGGGCAAGCCCGTCGTGCTCTGCGCCAACAAGGTCGACGGACAGAGCGGCGAGGCGGACGCCACCGCGCTCTGGTCGCTGGGCCTCGGCGAGCCCCACCCGGTCTCCTCGCTGCACGGCCGCGGCACCGGCGACATGCTCGACGCGGTGCTCGAAGCGCTGCCGGAGGCGCCCGCGCAGACCTTCGGCACCGCGATCGGCGGCCCGCGCAGGATCGCCCTCATCGGCCGTCCGAACGTGGGCAAGTCGTCCCTGCTGAACAAGGTCGCGGGCGAGGACCGGGTCGTCGTCAACGAGATCGCGGGCACCACCCGGGACCCGGTCGACGAGCTGATCGAGCTGGGCGGCACGGTCTGGAAGTTCATCGACACCGCTGGCATCCGCCGCCGGGTCCACCTCCAGGCGGGCGCGGACTACTACGCGTCGCTGCGCACCGCCGCCGCGGTCGAGAAGGCCGAGGTCGCGGTCATCCTGATCGACACGAGCGAGTCCATCAGCGTCCAGGACCAGCGCATCGTCACGATGGCGGTCGAGGCGGGCCGCGCCGTCGTCGTCGCGTTCAACAAGTGGGACACCCTCGACGAGGAGCGCCGCTACTACCTGGAGCGGGAGATCGAGACGGAGCTGGCGCAGGTCGCCTGGGCCCCCCGGGTCAATGTCTCCGCCCGCACCGGACGGCACATGGAGAAGCTCGTCCCGGCGATCGAGACGGCGCTGGCGGGGTGGGAGACCCGCGTCCCGACCGGCCGGCTCAACGCCTTCCTCGGCGAGCTGGTCGCCGCGCATCCGCACCCGATCCGGGGCGGCAAGCAGCCCCGCATCCTGTTCGGCACCCAGGCGGGCACGAAGCCGCCGCGCTTCGTGTTCTTCGCGTCGGGCTTCATCGAGGCCGGGTACCGGCGTTTCGTGGAGCGCCGGCTGCGCGAGGAGTTCGGCTTCGAGGGCACCCCGATCCACATCTCCGTACGGGTACGGGAGAAGCGCGGGCGCAAGAAGTAGCCGTCCGCCGACCGTGTCGGCGGCATGACGCGGTGGGGCCCGGCACGGACGATCCGTGCCGGGCCCCACCGCGTGACGGCCGTGACGGCGGCCGCTCCGGTGCCCGAAGCGGGCGGACGGCTCAGATCCCGCGGCGCGGGCCCGGCGGCAGCGCCAGCCGGTCGGGCCGTCCCATGTGCTGCTGGCGGGGATCCCGCTGCCAGGATCCCTGGTACTGCGGCTGCGTGTGGCCGAAGCCGCCGTGGCCGCCGTAGAGGTGGTGGGAGGCGCCCAGCCCGGTGCCGAACGCCGTGAAGCCGAGGTTCTCCTCGTTGGTCCGGTCGCCCGGCAGCGCTCTGAAGGACCTGCGGAACTCGGAGTAGAGCGCGTCGTAGATCGGGGTCGTCGAGAACCCGTCCGCTCCGTCCTGCGCCGGGCGCATCGAAGGGATGTGGCTCTGGTACTGCGGGCGGGAGGGGTCGTATGAGTGCACGTACGTGCCAACGACCCCGTCGTCCGTCGGATGCGGGCTGCCCGGGGAATTCGCCTGCTGCGGGAGGGGACGCAGCCGGCGGGTGGGGCGCGTGGCCTCGGTCATGTGCCGGCCAGCGGCATCATGGCGGCGACCAGATTGCCGTTGGCCGCGGCCTTCTCCAGGGCGTCGCGCAGCAGGTCCTCACGGGGCTGCTGGCCGATGGAGCCGACCGGCGCGGCGAAGACCAGCACCCGCTGCGACTTGTTGGCCGCCGTCCGCCAGCCCTCCGTGACCTGGAGCGGCTGGTGGGCCTGCCACCAGGCGGTCGGGGAGCCGCCGCCGGTGCCGGGCTGGAGCACGGCGTGGAGCTGGCCCATGGCGAGCAGCACCGACCAGCCCGGGTTCTGCGCGGGCACCGACTCCAGCGCGTGCACCGGCTGGAAGCCCTGCTCGACCAGGAGCGACAGGAACTCGTCGGTGGTGGAGTCGGAGCCGGGCCGGACGATCGGGGCCGTCGGCTCGACGACGAGGGCGGGATGCAGATCCTCCTCCAGCAGCACCAGCCCGCTGGTGACACCGAGCACCGCCTGTCCGGGAGCCGCGGCGGGGGCCTCCGGCGGCGGGGGCTGCTCGCCGCCGGTGATCGACCGGACGGCGCCCTGGAGCTGGTCCTCGGCGACCTGGACGACCTGGGAGGGGATGCAGGTGGCGTGGGCGAAGGCGAGAACCGCGGTCTCCTCGCCCACGAACAGGACGGTGCTGGTCCGCTCCTGTTCGGAGTCGCCGGGGGTCCGGCAGGAGGTGCAGTCGTAACTGCCCGGGGAGTTCTCGCCGGCGAGCAGCCGGTCGGCTTCCTCGTCGCCGATCTCGGCGCGGACGTCCTCGCTGACATCGAGCATGCGCGGCACGGGTGGCTCCTCGAACTCGGTGCGTGGGCCGGGCTGTTCCCGGCTCGTACAGAGACAACGGGTGACCCGTGGCCCGGGTCACGCGCGGAAGCGCACAGAATCGAACCGTCCGGCGCGCCGCCCGGACCGGTGGCCGGAACCCCTAGCGGCTGGTCAGCCCGTGGAACCGGCGCTTCCGTCGCTCCGGTACACCGCGTCCCAGGCCAGCGGGCGGGCAGGTCGACAAATCGCGATATCGGTGCGTCGTGCGGGTGGCTTGATCCAGTTGCTTCTTTCGGTGTCCTCCGTGTGCGAAACGCGTCAGCGCGACCGATCATACGAATCTGCCCCTACCCGGAACGTTCCGGGCATTCCGCCGCCCGCCCGGGCGCCCGGGCGGCCTCTGCCGGGGCACCCGTACGAGAGAGGCCGGCACCGCATGCACCTCGCCTTCCTGCTCCACAACGCGTACGGCGTCGGCGGGACGATCCGGGCCACCTTCCACCTCGCGGAGGCCCTGGCCGTCCACCACGACGTCGAGATCGTCTCGGTCTTCCGCCACCGGGACCGGCCGCGCCTCGGCGCGCCCGCCGGAGTGCGGCTGAGTCACCTTGTCGACCTGCGGCAGGGCACCCCCGGCGACGAGAGCGGCCACCCCGACCACGCCCGCCCCGCCCGGATCTTCCCGCGCGGCGACGGCCGCCACCGCCAGTACAGCCGCCTCACCGACGCCCGGATCGGCGAGCGGCTCCGCTCCCTGGAGGCCGATGTCGTCATCGGCACCCGGCCGGGGCTCGTCGTCCACCTCGTCCGGCAGGGGCCCGGTCGCGGCCAGGTGCGGATCGGGCAGGAACACCTGACCCTGGACGGCCACGGCCACCGGCTGCGCCGCGAGATCGGCCACCGCTACCGGCTCCTCCACGCGGTCACCACCGTCACCGAGGCCGACGCCCACGCCTACCGGACCCGGCTGCGGCTGCCCGGCGTACGGATCGAGGCCATCCCCAACGGCGTGCCCGCGCCCGCCGTCGCGCCGGCCGACTCCACGGGCCGCTGGGTCGTCGCCGCGGGCCGGCTCACCCGGGTCAAGCGGTACGACCTGCTGGTGCGGGCGTTCGGGCAGGTCGTGGCGGTACGCCCCGACTGGCGGCTGCGGATCTACGGTGCCGGGGAGACCACCGGCGACGAACGGGGAGTCCTCCGCGCGCTCATCGGGGAACTCGGCCTCCACGACCACGTCTTCCTCATGGGCCGCGCCGACCCGCTGGAGGCGGAGTGGGTGAAGGGCTCCGTCGCCGCCGTCACCTCCAGCCGCGAGTCCTTCGGCATGACCATCGTCGAGGCCATGCGCTGCGGGCTCCCGGTCGTCTCCACCGACTGCCCGCACGGCCCCGGCGAGATCATCGCCGACGGCGTCGACGGGGTGCTGGTGCGCAACGGGGACGAGGACGCCGTCGCCGGGGCGCTGCTCCGGCTGATCCAGGACGACGCGCTGCGCCGCCGGATGGGCCGGGCGGCGCTGGTCTCCGCCGCCCGCTTCGACCCGGCGCGGATCGCCGAGCGCCACGCGGCGCTCTACGCGGAGCTGGCCCGCGGCTCCGGGCGGCCCTTCCGCGACGCGCTGCACCGGGGCTCCAGCGCGGTCCTGGGCGGCGCGTACGCCGTCCGCGACCGGGCCGCCGACCGGGTCAGGGGGCGCGGCGGGCCCGGCGACAGACGCGCGGACGGACGCGGCGACGGCTCGCGTGCGGGTTGTGCGGGGAAAGCGTGAATTCGGCCGGGACGTCAATTGTGCGGCCGAGGTTCGCGCCATAACCGTAAAGGAGAATTAAAGGAGCGGGAATTTATGTGATCTTCGGGGTCGTGGACTTATCGAAGAGTCTGGTGTGAGTGCTCCGTAAGAGTGAAGCCGGTCGTGCTCGGGGAGTGTCGGAAGCTGTGACACAAGTGTGACCGCCGGGGGACGCGGGTGTTCCTCTCCCGGTATCCGATCGGCTTCCGATGGCCTCGGAATCGCTTCCTTCCGCGCTCCCCGGCGCCTACGGTGAGTGGCATGGCACCCCTACCGACTCCACCCCGACAGCCCGACGACGCGCCCGAGTCCTATGTCGGACTCGACGCCGAGAGCGCCGAGCGGCAGGCTCGCGGACGCGGCTGGACCCATGTCAGAGCGCTGCCTCCGGGCTCGATCATCACGATGGAGTTCGTGATGGGCCGGCTCAACTTCGAGGTCGACGGAGGCCGGGTGATCCGCTGCTGGGTCGGCTGAGCGACGCCGCATGACGAAGCCCCGGCCGGAGCCGGGGCTTCGTCATACGGCGGGGAGACGGGGGAGAGGCTGTGCGTACCACCCCCGCCGAGGGGCTCAGCCGCCCGCCACGGGCCGGGAGCGGGGCGGCCGGCGGCTGCCGCCCGCCGGGGTCACCGGGGTCCGCTCCGAGCGCACCGCGTGCTGCCGGGGCTGGGTGGTGAGCTGTGCGGCGCTCCTGGCGCCCGCGGGCCGCCCGGTGTGCCCCGTGGGGCCGACGGCCTCGCAGGGCGTCCCCTCCACGGTCTGCTGGGCGCCCTGGGGCACCGTCTCGGGCCGCCTGGGCGCCGGCTCCGTCCCCTGCTCCGTCGCCGGGGCGGTGGGGGCCGGGCCGCGCCGCGCGCGCCACCGCTCCCGTACCGCGAAGACCGCCCGCTCGGCGCGGCCGATCAGCGGCTCCATCCAGGGCAGCCCCAGCAGGATCAGCAGCCCGGCGGCCCAGCCGAGCAGCACATCGCTCAGCCAGTGCGTACCGAGGTAGACGGTGGTCGCGCCGACCCCGAGCGCCACCAGGGACGACATGACCGAGAGATAGCGCCTGGCCCGTGGCGTGGTGGCCAGATAGGAGAGGATTCCCCAGGTCACCACGGCGTTGGCGGTGTGGCCCGAAGGAAATATATCGCCGCCCGCGAAGAGCTCGGCCGAGCCGATCTGCGTCGCGTAGTGGGGGCCGAGCCGCCCGAGACCGAGCTTGACCGCGCCGACGGTCACGTTGAGCAGCAGCAGCGCGGCGCCGAGGGTCAGCAGCGGCCGCAGCGTGTGCTGGCGCCACGAGCGCCAGCCCAGCCAGGCCGCGATCATCACGGCGGTCGGGCCGCGCTGGCCGAGCACCACGAAGTAGTCCAGGTAGGGATGCAGGACCGGCCACTGCTGATAGGGCCGGAAGAGCATGACCTTCCAGTCGATGATCACCAGCGAGGACGAGACGAGCACGGCGACGACGATGGCGAGATAGAACGCCAAGGTCCCGCCGAAGAGAGCCTTACGGGTACGACTCATCCGCGGGATCTCTATCTTCGGCGGTTCCGGCTCCCGGTCCAGGCGGGCAAAGATGTCGGTACGCACGTAAAGGACGTTACAGCGAGTGAGGGAGTGAACCGGTCGATCCGGTCTCTTTGTGATGACGATGTGATGTGGACTATGTCTCGGATCACATTTCCGTTCGGGCCGTTCCGGAAATCTCCAGGGCCCTTCGACCCTATTAATCAGGGCCCCCTTCCAGGGAGTGTCTTTCTGCGGAACCGAATTAGTTCACCGGGGCGTCGCGCGGAATTTCCCTCATGCTCGTGTCGCGCCCGGGGCCCGGTCCTGGCGCGGGCGGCGTGGCGTACGCCACACTCCCTGGTCAGAACGGTGAGAGATGCACCACGCGATCCGCGGGAACACTCGCGTACGCTGTCGGCTCACTCGCCCGCCGATGCCGGGCCGCCCCGTGGGACCCGTTGTCCCCGCCGGCCCGCCGAGCGCGAGGGACGCACTGGGAGGTACGCAGATGTCCGGGACCACCACGGCCGGAGTACGGCCGCGCCCGGCCGCCGGAGGTGCGAACCGCTGGATCGTCCTGCTGGTCCTGTGCGTCAGCCTGCTGCTCGTCGCGCTGGACGCGACCGTGCTGCACGTCGCCGTACCGGCCGTCACCGCGGATCTCCGCCCCAGCGGGGTCGAGCTGCTGTGGATCGTCGACTCCTACCCGCTCGTCTGCGCGGCGCTGCTGATCCTCTTCGGCACCCTCGGCGACCGGGTCGGGCGGCGCCGGATCCTGCTGACCGGATACGCGCTCTTCGGGGCCGCCTCCGCCCTCGCCGCCTTCGCGGACGGCCCGCTCGTGCTGATCGGTGCGCGTGCCCTGCTCGGGGTCGGCGGCGCGATGATCATGCCCGCGACCCTCTCCATCCTGCGCGCGGTCTTCCCCGACCGGCGCGAACGGGCCATGGCCATCGGCGTCTGGACGGCGGTCGCCGCGGTCGGCGCCGCGGTCGGCCCGGTGCTGGGCGGCTTCCTCGTCGAGCACTTCTGGTGGGGCTCGGTCTTCCTCGTCAACATCCCGCTGCTGGCGCTCCTGCTGCCGCTCGGCCGTTTCCTGCTGCCCGAGTCGAAGGGCGCCACCGACGGCCCCTGGGACGTCCTCGGCGCGCTGACGGCCGCGGCCGGGGTGCTCGGGGTGGTCTTCGGGGTGAAGCGGCTCGGCGCGGGGGAGGGGCCGCTCGGTCCGATGACGCTCGCCCCGCTCTGTCTCGGGGTGGCGCTCCTCGTCCTCTTCGTGCGGCGGCAGCGGCGCAGGTCGCATCCGCTGATCGACGTCCGGATGTTCGCCAGGCCGACGTTCTCCACCTCCGTGGGGTGCATCGTCCTCGCCATGCTCGCCCTGGTCGGCCTCGAACTGATCGCCGTCCAGTACCTCCAGCTCGTGCTGGGGCTCAGTCCGCTGGAGACCGGGCTGCGGCTGCTGCCGCTCACCTTCGCCGCCATGGCCGCCGGGGTCACCGGTTCCGCCACGCTGCGGCGGATGGGGCCGCGCCGGATGGTGGCCTGGGGCTTCGTCCTCACCGCGGCCGCCGTCCTGCTGCTGGTCATGATGGGCCAGCACGACCGGCCCGCGCTGCTGACCACCGGGTTCGTGCTGCTCGGCTTCGGGCTCCAGACCACGCTGTTCGGGGCGTACGAATCGATGCTCAGCGAGGCCCCGCCGGAACAGGCGGGCGGCGCCGCGGCCATCGGCGAGACCTCCTACCAACTCGGCGCGGGCATGGGCATCGCCCTGCTCGGCAGCGTGATGAACGCGGTGTACGCGCCCGCCATGGCCTCGCTGAAGGGCGTCCCGCCCGGTACCGGCCCGGCCGCGGCGGACTCCCTCGGCGAGGCGTACCAGGTCGCCGCCCGGCTCGGCGGGCCCGCGGGGCAGGCGGTGCGGGCGGCGGCGCGGGACGCGTACGTCCACGGTCTCCATGTGACGCTCCTGGTCAGCGCGGGGCTGCTGCTGCTCGGCGCGGTGGCCGCGCTCCGGCTGCCCCGGGCCATGGAGTGCGCGGAGCCCGCCGCCGACGCCCGGACGGCCGCCGCCGACGACGCGGGCGGCGCGCCCGCGGCGCACGACCCGCGGCCGCCCACCCGCGGCACCGAGCAGCGCCGGCCGGCCGATCACCGGCCGCCCCGCATGCGGACGCCGTCGGAGCGTGAGCAGGGCGTCTCCGTCGAGGCGGCCGTACCCCTGGGCCGTGGAACCGCCGCGCGGGCCGGGTCTGGACGGGCGCCGCGCTGAGCCGTAACGTCGGCGCGGATCTTCGGCCGGTGCGGCCGGCCGGGGTGGCCGGTCGCGGTGACCGGCCCCACCCCGGCCGGCCGCACCGGCCCGTACCGGCCCCAGTCCGTTCCGTGCGAGCCGCCGGAGGCGCCCCATGCCCGTACCCCCAGCCGACGAGCTGCCGCCCTTCGACCCGGGCGACCCCCTCGGCCTCGACGATCTGCTCGACGCGGAGGAGCGGGCGATCCGGGACACCGTGCGCTCCTGGGCCGCCGACCGGGTGCTGCCGGAGATCGCCGGGTGGTACGAACGCGGCGAACTGCCCGGCATCCGCGAACTGGCCAGGGAACTCGGCTCCCTCGGCGCGCTCGGCATGTCCCTGACGGGGTACGGCTGCGCGGGGGCGAGCGCGGTCCAGTACGGACTGGCCTGTCTGGAGCTGGAGGCCGCCGACTCCGGCATCCGCTCCCTCGTCTCCGTACAGGGTTCGCTCGCCATGTACGCGATCCACCGGTACGGCTCCGAGGAGCAGAAGGAGCGCTGGCTGCCCGGGATGGCGGCGGGCACCACCATCGGCTGCTTCGGCCTCACCGAGCCCGACCACGGCTCCGACCCGGCGGGCATGCGGACGTACGCCCGGCGGGACGGCACCGACTGGGTGCTCACCGGACGGAAGATGTGGATCACCAACGGCTCGGTGGCGGGGGTCGCCGTCGTCTGGGCGCGGACCGAGGGCGACGGCGGACCCGGGAGCGGACGGGTGAGGGGGTTCCTCGTGCCGGCCGGCACCCCCGGGTTCTCCGCCCCCGAGATCCGTCACAAGTGGTCACTGCGGGCCTCGGTCACCAGCGAGCTGGTCCTGGACGAGGTGCGGCTGCCCGCCGACGCGGTGCTCCCCGGGGTCACCGGACTGCGCGGACCGCTGAGCTGTCTGAGCCACGCGCGCTACGGCATCGTCTGGGGCTCGATGGGCGCCGCGCGCGCCAGCTTCGAGGCGGCGCTCGGCTACGCGCGGACGCGGGAGCAGTTCGGCCGGCCGATCGGCGGCTTCCAGCTCACCCAGGCCAAACTCGCCGACATGGCGCTCGAACTGCACAAGGGGATCCTGCTCGCCCACCATCTGGGGCGGCGGATGGACGCGGGCCGGCTCCGTGCCGAACAGATCAGCTTCGGCAAGCTCAACAACGTACGGGAGGCGATCGGGATCTGCCGGACCGCGCGGACGATTCTCGGCGCCAACGGGATCTCGCTCGAATACCCCGTGATGCGCCATGCGACGAACCTCGAATCGGTGCTCACGTACGAGGGCACCGTCGAGATGCATCAGCTCGTGCTGGGCAAGGCGCTCACCGGCCTCGACGCGTTCCGGTGAGCCGCCCTGCTCAGCTCTGGTTGAAGAAGCCGTCCTGCGGACGGCCCACGGCGTCCCCGCTGACGATCTCGGTGTCGGCCGGGCTGAGCAGGAAGACCCGGGTGGCGACCCGGTCGATCGAACCGCGCAGTCCGAAGATCAGTCCGGCGGCGAAGTCCACGACGCGCTTGGCGTCGGCGGGGTCCATGGAGGTGAGGTTCATGATGACCGGGGTACCGGCCCGGAAGAGCTCGCCGATGGCCCGGGCGTCCCGGAAGGACTCCGGCGAGACGGTGGCGATTCTGCGGTCCTGCTCCTGGGCGGGGGCCTCGGGGGCGACCCGCATGCGCGGTTCGCTCCGCCAGGTCTCGCCGCTCTCCGCACCTTCGGCGTACTCGTCGTCGTAGTAACGCTCGTCGTTGTCCTCGACGAGGCCCAGCCAGGCACTCGCCTTACGCACCGATCCCATGGACGCCTCCTTTCACCGCGGTCACTTGAAGTTCCCTATCCCTATCGTCGTCCATCATGCGGATCGTGCGCCAAGGGGATAGTCGGCGCGCAGGCGATTCGTGACGGTACTGGTGCAGAAGATGTGGTGGTTCGTCAAGATTCCTCCAGGATACGGGCCCTGGGATGGTGCAAAATAATACGTTCCGGCCAGATGGGTGATGCTGGGTTCGTCCGGGTGAACGAATCACTCGATACGATGCGTCGCGCACAGCGGTACGACTCTCGGGGGAACGTCGTGTTCGGAATCGTCAGGCCATGCGCGCACCGGCTCGGCAGCCGTCTCAAAGCGGAGTGGACGGCCCATCTCTGCGGACTCTGCCTGGCACTTCGCGCCGATCACGGGCAGCTCTCCCGGATCGTCACCAACTACGACGGCCTGATCGTCTCGGTCCTGACGGAGGCTCAGGGCCCCCGGACGCCCGCGCAGCGCCGTACGGCCGGGCCCTGCCCGCTGCGGGGCATGCGGACCGCGCCGGTCGCGCGCGGCGAGGGGGCGCGGCTCGCCGCCGCGGTCTCGCTCGTCCTGGCCTCGGCGAAGGTACGGGACCACGTCGCCGACGGGGACGGGCTGTTGCGGCGCCGTCCGCTCGCCGCCGCCGCGCGCCGGGTGGCCGGCGGCTGGGACCGGGCGGGCGCGCGGACCGGCGCGGAACTGGGCTTCGACACCGCCGTCCTGGTCGACGCCGTCGACCGCCAGCCCGGCATCGAGGCGCTGGCCGGGCCGGGTACCCCGCTGCTCACCGTCACGGAGCCGACCGAGACCGCGACCGCCGCGGCCTTCGCGTACACCGCCGTACTGGCCGGGCGGCCGGGCAACGAGGCACCGCTGGCCGAGGCGGGGCGGCTCTTCGGGCGGCTCGCGCACCTCCTGGACGCCGTGGAGGACCAGGAGACTGACGCGGCGTCAGGTTCCTGGAACCCGCTCACCGCGACGGGCACCTCACGGGCGGAGGCGCGCCGGCTCGCGGACGACGCGGTGCACGGCGTCCGGCTCGCGCTGCGCGACGCCGAGTTCACCGACGACCGCCTGGCGCACATGCTGCTCGCGCACGAGTTGCGCGCCTCGGTCGACCGCGCTTTCGGCCCGGCGCGGTGCGCGCACACCCACGGCAGCACTCCGTCCGGCGCCCCGTCCCGCGCCCCGGGCACGCTGCCGCCCGGCTTCCCCGAGGGCCCGCGGAAGCCGCCGGAGAAGCGCGGGTTCCTGGCCGGCTGCGCGGTCTTCACCGGGCTTTTCTGCACCTGCCAGATGTGCTGTGCGAAGGAGTACGAGGGCCCCTGGTCGCGGCAGAAGCACGAAGGCGTCTGCCGCGACGGCGACTGGTGCGAGGGCTGCTGTGACTGCTGTGAGGGTTGCGGCAACTGCTGTGACTGCTGCGAGAGCTGTGGCAACTGCTGTAGTTGCTGCGACTGCGGGGGTGTCTGACCGGGGGCGTCTGACCGGGGGTGTCTGACCGTACGCACCCGAAGGCGCGCGTCGGACGATGGTGCGAGGGGAGGGGAGGAGCGTGGAGCGCTGCGTGTGAAGGCACGCGGAGAACGGCGCGGCGAGCACCGGGAAGAGCACGGGGTGGCGCAGGGCGTCAGCTCAACAGGAAGAGGACCACACGCGACCGAAGTCGATGTGGGAGCGCTTGACCAGCCACTGCTGCGCATACATGAGCCAAGTGGAACAGGCATCCGTTTCCGCGTCAACCGGCCCCCGCGTCGGCGTGAGACGCGCGGCTCACAGTGTGGACAGGCTTGACAACAGGCCGTACGCGCCGCTTAGCCTCGGTCCCGCAGGCGGACCCCGCTGAGGGGCTCGGTCCACCCGCGTTCCGTGTGAAGGCACCTCCCGTGTTCGATCCCTGCATCCACGGAGCCTTCCATGTCCGCGTCACCGGATCCGGACCCCGTCCGCACACCTCCCGCCACCCCGTCCGTCGTGATCGTCGGCGCGGGCCCGCGCGGCACGGGCTTCCTCGAACGGATCGCCGCCAACGCGCCCTCCCTGTACGGCGGTCTACCGCTGGACATCCATCTCGTCGACCCGTTCCCGCCCGGCGCCGGCCGGATCTGGCGCCGCGACCAGTCCCCGCTGCTCTGGATGAACTCCATGGCCGAGGACGTGACGATGTTCACCGACGACTCGGTCGTGCTGGAGGGACCCGTACGCCCCGGACCCGCGCTCGACGCCTGGGCCCGGGACGTCGCGGCGGGCCGCGCCCGCCCGGCCGCCGCGCCCGGGGCCATCGGCGATGCTGGGGCCGCGGCCGACCAGGCCGGGCTGCTCGCCGAGATCGCCGCCCTCACCGCGCAGAGCTTCCCCAGCCGCCGGGTCCAGAGCGCCTATCTGAGCTGGGTGTACGAGCGGACCGTGGCCGCCCTGCCGCCCGGCGTCCGGGTCCATCTCCACCCCACCCACGCGCTGCGCGTCCACGGCCCGCGCGAGGGGCGCCAGCGCGTGGTGCTCGCCGGGCGGGCCGAACCGCTGGAGGCGGATCTCGTCGTACTGACCCTCGGTCACCTCGACGCCGAACCCGACCCGGACCAGGTGGAGCTGGCCGGATTCGCGCGCCGGCACGGGCTGCTCCACCTGCCGCCCGACTTCACCGCCGACAGCGACCTGTCCGCCCTGCCCGCCGGTGAACCCGTCCTCGTGCGCGGTTTCGGGCTCGCCTTCGTCGACCTGATGGTGCTGCTCACCGAAGGGCGCGGCGGCCACTACACCGGGGGCGAGGGCCCCGGCGACGAGCTGGTCTACCACCCCTCGGGGCGCGAGCCCGTCCTCCACGTCGGCTCGCGGCGCGGCGTGCCGTACCACTCCAAGATCGGTTACGGGCTGACCGGCGAACGCCCCCCGCTGCCGCGCTTCCTCGGCCCCGGGCAGGTCGACGCGCTGCTGAGCGGAACCGAGCGGCCCGACTACGACCGTGACATCCGGCCGCTGGTCGAGAAGGAGCTCGGCTTCGCCCACTACCACCGGCTCTTCGCCGCCCACCCCGAACGCACCCGCGTCCACTGGGCCGACTTCGAGGAGAAGTACGCGGCGGCCGGCCCCGGGAGCCCCGAACTGGAGGCCCTGATCGGCTCGGCCGTCCCCGACCCCGCCGACCGGCTCGACCTCGCCGCGCTCGACCGGCCGCTCGACGGGGTGCGCTTCGCCTCGTACGACGCGCTTCAGGACGGTCTGCGCGCCTACATAGCCCGCGACCTGGCCCGGCGCCACGACCCGGCCCACAGCGCGGACCTCGGGGTCTTCCTCGGGCTGCTCTCCGTCTACGGCCAGCTCGTCCGCCTCGGGGACCTCGGCGACCCCGGCGGGCGGTGGCACGGCTTCTTCAGCTACCTCGCCTCGGGGCCGCCGGGCCCCCGGCTGCGGCAGCTCCTCGCGCTCTCCCGGGCCGGTGTCGTCCGCTTCCTCGGCGCGGACACCACCGTCGAGGCCGACGAGCGCGGCGGCGTCTTCCGGGCCCGCGGCGCCTCCGTACCCGGGGCGTACGTCGAGGCCCGCGCCCTGGTCGAGGCCCGGCTCCCCGACCCCTCGCCGGACCGCACCCTCAGCCCGCTGCTGCGCGCCCTGTACGACGAGGGGGCGGCCACGGTCTCCGCCGCCGGGCTGGTCAGGGTCGACCCCGGGGACGGCCGGCTCGTGGAGCGCGACGGCCGCCCGCACCCGCGCCGCTTCTCCCTCGGCCCGTACACCACGGCGCGGTCGAGCGGGGCGTTCGCCCGGCCGCGTACCGGCGGACCCGCGTTCCGCCAGAACGACGCCGCCGCGCGGAGCGCCCTCACCCTGCTCGCCGGAGTGGCCGCCCGTACGGTCCGGGCACCGTCCCCGTCCGAAGCCGGAAGGTAGGGCTCCCCGTGTCCGCCACCCGTACCCTCCACCTCGCCGCCGAGATCGGCGGCCCGCCCCGGTACGACGCCGCCTCCTACGTGGCGCTCGCCCGGCTGGCCGAGCACGGCGCCCTCGACTTCGTGACGCTCAGGGACTCCTTCGAACGCCCGGGACCCGACGCGCTCGCGGTGCTCGCCCGGGTCGCCCCCGCCACCGGACGCGTCGGCCTCGTCCCGACCGTCACCACCACCCACACCGAGCCGTTCCACCTCGCCGCGGCGATCGCCACCCTGGACTGGGTGAGCCACGGCCGGGCGGGGTGGCTTGTCGACGTGTCGACCACCACCGCGCAGGCCAGGCTCTTCGGCCGGCGCCCCGCCGCGCCCGCCTCCGCGCTCTGGCGGGAGGCGGGCGAGGTCGCCGACGTGGCCGCCCGGCTCTGGGACAGCCGGGAGGACGACGCCGGGATCCGCGACACGTCGACAGGCCGCTTCGTCGACCGGGACACGCTGCACCCTGTCGACTTCCGGGGCGCCACCTTCGCCGTACGCGGCCCGGCCGCCGTGCCCCGGCCACCGCAGGGACACCCCGTCACCGTGGTCGACATCGTGACCGGACGCACCCCCGAACTCACCGAGACCGCCGCCCGGTACGCCGATGTCGTCCTCATCAGGGCGGGCCGGGCCGAGGAGGCCGCGGCCCTCCGCGGGCGGCTGCGCGCCCGCGCCGCCGAGACCGGCCGCGACCCCGGCACCCTGCGCGTGCTGGCCGCGCTCACCCTCGACTGCCACGACGGCGAACGCCCGCGGGAGCCGGGCTGTGTGTACGGGACGGACACCGCCGCCGGCGCGGCGGGCGCGCACTACCGGGGCGGCCCGGTCGACCTCGCCGACCTCATCACGCGCTGGCACGGCGACGAGGCCGTCGACGGCTTCCACCTCACCCCCGTCGAGCCGCACCGGGACCTCGAACGCCTGGTCAACGGCACCGTCGCGGTCCTCCAGCACCGCGGCCTCTTCCGCACCTTCCACCCGGGCGGCACACTCCGCGAACACCTGGGCCTGGCCCGCCCCGCCAACCGGTACACGACCGCGGGGGGAGCGTCATGACCACGGAACCGACGCGCGGCGCCACGGAGGCGACCGGGGCCGCATGTCCGCGCCCCCGCAAACGGCTCCATCTCGCGGCGCGCTTCCCCGGGGGCGACAGAAGCGCGGTCCGGGCCGACTTCGCCTCCTTCGAGGCGCCGGCGAGGACGGCGGAGCGCGGCACGTTCGACTTCTTCCTCCTCGCGGAGGAGCCCCGGCCGCACGAGCACGTCGGCCACCCCGAACCGCTCACCGTGCTCAGCGCCCTGGCCGCCGTCACCGACCGGCTCGGCCTCGCCGCCACCGCCGGCACCACCTTCAACGAGCCGTTCGAACTGGCCCGCAGGTTCGCCACCCTCGACCACCTCAGCGCGGGCCGCGCCGCCTGGCACGTGGTCACCTCCTCCGACGCCCGCACCGGGGAGAACTTCCGGCGCGGCGGCTGTCCCGACCGGGCCGGCCGCCGCACCCGGGCCGCCGAGTTCGTCCGTACCGCCCGCGAACTGTGGGACTCCTGGACCCCGCCGGCGCCCGGCTCCCCGGACGGCGCGCCCCGGCCCTTCGCGCACTCCGGGCCGCAGTTCGAGATCGCGGGGGAGTTCACCGTCCCGCGCTCCCCGCAGGGCCACCCCGTGATCATCCAGGCCGGGGACTCCGACGAGGCCCGCGAGTCCGCCGCCCACGCCGCCGACGTGATCCTCACCCGGGGCGGCACGCTGGAGGAGGGCCGCGCCTGTTACGCCGACACCAAGGCGCGGCTGGCCGCGTACGGCAGGAAACCGGACGACCTCAAGATCATCACGAGTGCCACCGTCGTCCTCGGGGACAGCGACGCCGCGGCGCGGGAGCACACCGCGTACGACCCGGACGGGCCGCGGTCCTTCACCGGCACCCCGGAGACCGTCGCGGCGGAGATGGACGCCTTCGTCTCCGCCGACGCGGCCGACGGGTTCCTCCTCCTGCCCCCTCCCACCCCGGGCGGGCTCGACGACTTCGTCGACCGGGTGGTCCCCCTGCTCCGGGAGCGCGGCGCCTTCCGTACGGAATACGAAGGCACCACCCTGCGCTCCCACCTCGGGCTTCCCGATCCGGTGAACCCGGTATGAAAGGTTGAACAGCATGACAACGGACACACCGCCCGTCCCCGCCCGGGAGTGGACGACCTGGCACGAGCGCCGCACCGCCACGGTCTCCGCCCCGTACGGACCGCTCGCGCTCACCGGCACCCACTGGCTCGCCGACCACCCCGACGGGGTCCTCCCCGGGCTCCCGGGCCTGTGGCGCGAGGACGGCGACGCGATCGTGCTGAACGCGGCGGCCGGCGACGGGCTGACCGCCGACGGCGAACCGCTCACCGGCGGGATCAGGCTCACCGCCGACAACGGCCCCTTCGCGGAGTCCCGGATCGCGGCCGGCCCGCGCCGGCTGGTCGTGCTGCGCCGCGAAGGGCTGTGGGCCGTACGGGACTTCGACCCGGACTCCGCCGCGCGGCGCGCCTTCCGCGCCATCGAGGCCACCCCGTACGACCCGGCCTGGACGCTGCCGGGCCGCTTCCGCCCGTACGACGGGAGCCGCACCGTCCAGGTCGCCAACGCCGACGGCCGGGAGCGCGGGCTCGGCCTCGGCGGGGAGCTCGCCTTCACCGTCGGCGGTACGGAGCACACCCTCCAGGTCGCGGTGGAGGCCGACGGCTCCCTGTGGGCGGTCTTCGCCGACACCACCAGCGGCCACGGCAGTTACCGCTTCCGCTTCCTGCGGCCCGCCGCCCCGGCCGCCGACGGGACGGTGACGGTCGACTTCAACCGGACGCTGCTCCCGCCGTGCGCCTTCGCCGACCACTTCATCTGCCCGTTCCCGCCGCCCGGCAACACCCTTCCCATCGCCGTCCCGGCGGGCGAGCGCACGGTCCGCACCGACTGACCCGGAGCGGCCTCCGACGGGCACCGGGCGTACCTCACGCGGCGCCTGGGCACCGTACGCCCCACCGGTGTCGCGGACGGCCAAAAGACGCCCTTGCGGGGGCAGTTGAGGCCGCCAATACTCCCGTGCAGCGCCGGTCGGGGCGCGCCGCGGTCCGGGAGACCCCCGCACCGCGCCGCGTCCCCGGCTGCGCCTCACGGGCCCAGGAACCCCACGAACGGGCCCCCGATCCCCCTCGGGAGGAACGACAGTGAGGACCAAGCGCACCAACCCCCTCAGCGGTGTCGCCAGACGCGTACGTCTGATCGCCGTCACCACCGGAATAGCCGCCGCGGCGGCCCTCGCCATACCCACCGCGAGCGCCGCACCGGCCACCACGTTCAGCGCGAGCCAGCTCACCGCGGCGAGCGAAGCCGTCATGGAAGCCGATGTCGCGGGCACCGCCTGGGCCGTCGACCCGGCGACCGGGACGGTGGTCGTCCAGGCCGACTCCACGGTCACGCAGGACGGGATCGACTCGATCGAGCGGGCCGCGGGCGCCAACGCGGGCGCGCTCCGCGTCGAGCGGACCGAGGGCAAGCTCTCCAAGCTCATCTCGGGCGGCGACGCCGTCTACGCCACCAGCTGGCGCTGCTCGGCCGGGTTCAACGTCCGCAGCGGCTCCACGTACTACTTCCTGACGGCGGGCCACTGCACCGAGGGCCTGCCGCCCTGGTACACCAGCTCGGCGCACACCACGAGCATCGGCCCCTCGGCCGGCACCAGCTTCCCCGGCAACGACTACGGCCTCGTGCGGTACTCGAACACCTCGCTGGCCCACCCGGGCACCGTCGGCAGCGTCACCATCACGGGCGCGGCCAACGCCACCAACGGGATGTCCGTCACGCGCCGCGGCTCCACGACCGGCATCCACAGCGGTTCGGTCACGGGCCTCAACTACACGGTGAACTACGGGAGCGGTGACGTCGTCAGCGGTCTGATCCGCACCAACGTCTGCGCCGAGCCGGGCGACAGCGGCGGGCCGCTCTACTCCGGCTCCACCGCCATCGGTCTGACCTCGGGCGGCAGCGGGAACTGCTCCTCGGGCGGTACGACGTACTTCCAGCCGGTGACGGAGGCCCTGAGCGCCTACGGGGTCACGCTCGTCTAGAAGGACAGGACGAACAGACGAAAGAGAGCGCTCCTGACCGAGCGCGGGGCGAGTCTCCGTCCGTACCGACGGGCGGGGACTCGCCGCCGTTCTCTGCGAAGATGTCAGGGTGTGCGCCGCAGAGGGAACGGGGGCCGTGAAACAGTGAAACGCATCGGAGTGACCGGTCACCGGAACATCCCGGCCGAGGCGTACGCGCACATCAGAGCCGCCATCGCGGCCGTGCTCCACGGCCAGGGCGGGTCGATGGAGGCGCTCTCCAGCCTCGCCGTGGGCGCGGACCAGCTCTTCGCCGTCCTCGCCCTGGACCACGGCGCGCAGCTGACCGTGGTCATCCCCAGCGGCGACTACGAGGACGACTTCGAGGGCCAGGACGAACTCGACGGCTACCGGCGGCTCAAGGAGCGGGCCACCCTGGAGGTCCGGATGGCCTATCCGCACTCCACCGACGAGGCGTACTACGCCGCGGGCACCTACATCGCCGACAACTGCGACCGGCTGCTCGCGGTCTGGGACGGCCGGCCCGCCCGCGGCCTCGGCGGGACGGGCGACATCGTGCGGTACGCACGCGAGCGCGGGAAGCCGGTCACAGTGATCTGGTGCGAGGGCGTCGAGCGCGCCTGAGGCGGCGCGCCCCACGCCCGCCGGCCGCGGGGCCGGACCGCGGCCCGGCGGCTCAACTGCGGTGCCGTACCAGCCAGTCGGTGTGCTGCGGCGAGACGATGCGCTCGGTCTCGTACACCGCGTTCGCCCACTGCTGCTCGGTGACCATCGTCTCCATCGCCGTGTGCATCGCCGCCAGGTCCTCCTCCACCAACGAGTGGGCGGATATGAGGGGTTGGTGCCGGCGTATCTCGCTCCACGCCAGACAGGCCGCCGCCGACGCCGACAACAGCCCCAGCACCGCACCCGAGTCGGTGACCGAGAACGTCCGCAGCACGGCGAGGAGCAGCGCCAGCAGGGTGAGCAGCGCGATGGTGGCCGACCAGAGGGTGGTGGCCCGGCGGGAGACGACCGTCCTGCGGTGGTACCAGTTCCGCTGCTCGATCAGCCGGTCCCTGACATAGGTCTCCTTCCGGGCACTGAACGGCTTGTCCCGCAGCACCCGCATCGCGGGCGTGATCAGCTCCCCGGTGGCGCCCTGCCCCGGATCCGCTCCCTCCCCGGGATTCTCGCGCGGGTCCTCCCACCCCACCTTGCGCAACTCCGCGAGCCCCGCCTCCATCCGGGAGGCGAAGAGATCGGCGGCCCCGGCCACCCCGGAGTCGAAGGGCGCGCCGTGCACTGCGTAACGCCAGGAGAGCGATTTGATGAACTCGGCGGCGGAGCGGTTGAGTTGCCAGTGTGACTTCGCTCGCTGGCCCGCCGAGCGGAACGTGACCAGAAGCACACCCGCGTACGCCAACGCGCCCAGGGCACTGACGATTTGGAACGAATCGCCCACCGTCCCGTGCCAGGGCAGCGAGGTCAGCAGCGCGCCCAGCACCAGCAACAGGAGCTGGCGGCGGGTGGCGTTGACCGCCTGGCGCTGCCGGCGGATGGCGACCCCGTCCGCGTGATGGAAGAGAACCGGCAGATCAGCGTTTCGGAAGACCATGCTGTGCAGTGGTCCGCGTACGTCGGCCATGCGCGCCCCCGTCTGCTGTTTTGTTGTCACTCGATCAGCGGAACGATCAGTCCCGCACCCGGTCGTGTGGTCCCCGGCAACGCTTTCGTCTCGTCCCCACGTGCCGAGTTGCCGCACGGGTTCATGAGAGTAAAGTCGAGCCGCTGACACTGCAACGGTGCGGTGTCTCCTGTACGACTGACATGATCAAGGACGGCCGCCGTGACCTCTCAGACCTCTGCCGCCTTCGCCACCGCGAAGAAGAACCGTGTCCCCCTCGCGGAGATCGACGTACGTGACGCCGGTGTCGCCAGGAAGCTCGGTCGTGTACTGCCCATGCCCAGTGGCCGTGTCGCGCGCGTTTCGAGCTTCAACTCGGCGCTCTAGACCGGCTGGACCGGCTGGACCGCAACTCCGCGCTCTAGACCGGCTGGACCGGCGAAACACCGTTGGTCACCACTGGCGGAACGAGCTCTAGACTGTCGGAATGACAGGACCCCTGGTCCCCTTCCGTGAGATCGTTCTGAAGGTCCACAGCAGGTGTGATCTTGCGTGCGACCACTGCTACATCTACGAACACGCCGATCAGAGCTGGCGTACCCGCCCCAAAGCGATCTCTGACGAAGCGATTTCCCGGACAGCTCTGCGACTGGCCGAGCACGCCGCCACCCACGCCCTGCCCTCCGTGTCAGTGATCCTGCACGGAGGGGAGCCACTGCTCGCCGGCCCCGCCCGGCTCCGGCGCGTGTGCGAGGAACTGACCGCCGCCCTCGACGGCGTCGCCGAGCTGGACTTACGCGTCCACACCAACGGGCTCCAGCTCTCCCCCCGCTACCTCGACCTCTTCGACGAGTTCGGCGTCCGGGTCGGTATCTCCCTCGACGGCGACCGCGCGGCCAACGACCGGCACCGCCGCTTCGCGGACGGCCGCAGCAGCCATCCCCTGGTCCTCAAGGCCGTCGAACTCCTCCGGCAGGACCGCTACCGCCATCTCGACCTCGGGCTGCTCTGCACGGTCGACGCCGCCAACGACCCGGTCGGCGTCTACGACGCGCTGGACGCGCTCGACCCGCCGCGCATCGACTTCCTGCTGCCGCACGCCACCTGGGACGAGCCGCCGCCGCGCCCGGACGGCTCGCCCACCGCGTACGCCGACTGGCTGCTCGCCGTCTTCGACCGGTGGGACGCCCGGGGCAGGCCGATGCCCGTACGCCTCTTCGACTCGGTGCTCTCCACCCTCGCCGGCGGCCCGAGCCTCACCGAGTCGCTCGGCCTCGCCCCCACCGATCTCGTCGTCGTGGAGACCGACGGCACCCTGGAGCAGGTCGACTCCCTCAAGAGCGCCTACGAGGGCGCCGCGGCCACCGGCTTCGACGTCTTCGCGCACGCCTTCGACGAGGTCGCCGCGCACCCCGGGGTACGGAGCCGGCAGCTCGGGCTCGCGGGGGTGAGCGAGGAGTGCCGGCGGTGCCCGGTCGTGCGCTCCTGCGGCGGCGGGCTCTACACCCACCGCTACCGTTCGGCGCCGGAGCCGTCGCCGGGCGCCCCCGGCGCTCCCGCCGGCTTCGACCACCCCTCGGTGTACTGCGCCGACCTGGCCGCCCTCATCCGCGGCATCGAGGACCGGACGCGCGCCGAGAGCGTCCCGCCCGCCGTCGGCCACCCCGGCGAACTCCTCGTCGCCCAGCACGAACTGACCCGCTCGATGCTGGCCGAGCTGCACGCCGCGCTCGACGGCCGGGGCGGCGAGCCCTGGCAGGAGGCGTGGGAGCTGGCGGCCGCCGTCGAACGGGGCTCCGACGGGCTCGACGCCGTCTTCGCCCACCCCTACACCCGTACCTGGCTCGCCGAGGCGATCGCCGCCGCCCGCGGGGACCGCCCCGACGCGCCGGACCTCGCGGAGCGGGTGGGGGCGTACCTCGCCGCCGCCGTCCTGCGCGGGGGGCTCGACACGGCCGTACGCGTCCGCCACCGGGGCGGTGTGCTGGTCCTGCCCACGCTCGGCGCGCTGCGGCTCGGCGAGCCCGGCGAGGCCGAGGTGCGCCTCGCCGAGAAGGGGTTCGTGGTGCGTACCGGCGCCACGGAGCTGCGGGTCGTCCGCGCCGACGAGGCCACCGGGGTATGGCGCCCCGTGCGCCGCCTCGGCCGGGACGGCGCCCCCGACCTCGCCCTGGACGACGTCGACCCGTACCGCGACCTTTTCGACGCCCCCGCCCACCCCGGGCTCGGCCGGGACGAGGCCGCCGACTGGAGCGGCCGGCTCGCGGCGGCCTGGGCGCTGCTCCGCGAGGCCGTCCCCGACCAGGCCGCCGAGGCCGCCGCCACGCTCTCCACACTGACACCGCTGGACGGGCCGTTCCGGAGCCCCGTGGCGGCCCCGTACGGATACGGGGCGCTCGGCATCCCCGTACAGGGCGCCCCCGAGGCCCTGGCGCCCACGCTGCTGCGCGGCTACCGCCGGGCCACCCTGCGGGCGCTCACCGAGGTCGCCGATCTCTACGCGCTGGACGGCGCGTGGCTCCGGCCCGCGCCCTGGCGCGAGAGACCGGTGCCGTTCTCCGAACTGCTGGCGGGGGCCCACGAGCGGGTGGGCCTCGCCGCGTACGACCGACGCCACCTGGACCACGCCCTGCGGGCGCTGGACACCCTGGAGGACGCGGCCGAACTCACCGTCGGCGGGAAGAGCCTGCTGACCACCCTGCGCGCGGAGGCCGACCGTGTCCGACACCCCTGACCCCTCGGCTCCCCCGGCTCCCACCGCCGCGGAACTCGCCCGCGAGCTGACCGCCCTGGGCGTCACCCCCGGGTCGGTCCTGCTCGTCCACTCCGCCCTGCGCGGCACCGGGCTCGACGCCGACACCCTGCGCACCGCCCTGCTGACGGCGCTGGGCGAGGACGGCACCCTCGTCGTGCCGGCCTTCACCGAGGAGAACTCCGACACCTCCGCCGCCCACCGCGCCAGGATCTCCGGGCTGACCCGCCGCCAGGCCGCCGCGTACCGCTCCCACATGCCCGCCTTCGACGCGCGGACCACGCCCTGCCTCGCGATGGGCCGGCTGGCCGAGTCCGTACGCACCGCCGAGGGCGCCGTACGGAGCGGCCATCCGCAGACCTCGTTCGCCGCGCTCGGCGCGCGCGCCGCCGAACTGATGGCCGACCACCCGCTGCACAGCCATCTCGGCCCGGACTCCCCGCTCGGCGCGCTGGCCGAGGCCGACGCGCGGGTACTGCTGGTCAATGTGGGACACGGCGCGTGCAGCGCGTTCCATCTCGCCGAATACCGGCCCGGCGCGACCACACGTTCTTATCACTGTGTGGTCAAAGCGCCGGACGGATCACCGCGCTGGGTGGAATATGAGGATGTGAACCTCGACGACAGTGATTTCGCGGCGATTGGAGCCGCGTTCCCTTGGGGACTTGAGCAGAAGGGGCAACTGGGAGGGGCGGTCGGGCGGCTGTTCCCGATCAAGGACGCGGTGGCACACGCCACGGTGTGGATGGCCGGGAAACGGCGTTGAACAACGTGGATGTCCACCACAGGACGGGGGTCGTGTGCACGCG
This sequence comes from Streptomyces sp. NPDC056987, assembly GCF_042673865.1. Taxonomy (NCBI): domain Bacteria; kingdom Bacillati; phylum Actinomycetota; class Actinomycetes; order Kitasatosporales; family Streptomycetaceae; genus Streptomyces; species Streptomyces sp. NPDC056987. The sequence goes on along the minus strand of NZ_JBHURV010000003.1, from coordinate 292,658 downwards.
TCACCGCAGCAGCGAGCGGCCGACCATCGGCCGTACTTCTTCCTGAGCTACGCGCACACACCCCGGGACGGCGCCTCCGGGGCCGACCCGGACATGTGGGTGCAGAAGCTCTTCCGGGATCTGTCCGAGCACGTGATGGCGATGACGGATCTGCCGGCCGGCGCCCAGGCCGGCTTCATCGACCGGGAGATGCGCTCGGGCGAGGGCTGGTCGGAGCGGCTCGCCGACGTGCTCGCCACCTGCCGGGTGTTCGTGCCGCTGTTCTCACCGCGCTACTTCGCCAGCGAGATGTGCGGCAAGGAGTGGTACGCCTTCGCCCAGCGGGTCATCTACGAGCAGGCCAAGAACAACACCACGGCCGAGGCGATCGTCCCGGCCCTGTGGGTGCCCGTACCGGCGCGGCAACTACCCGGCCCCGCCGAGCGGTTGCAGTTCAACCACCGGGACTTCGGGGACCGCTACGTCACCGACGGCCTCTACGGGCTGATCAAACTCCGGATCTTCGAGGACGAGTACCAGCGGGCCGTCTACGAACTCGCCAAACGCATCGTCAGCGTCGCCGACACCGCCGCGATAGGCCCCGGGCGCCCCGTCGACTACCGCAGCGCGCCCAGCGCCTTCGGCACCAGCGGCGGACCCCGCCCGATGCAGGTCACCGTGGCCGCGCCCACCCGGCACGGGCTCCCGGAGGGCCGCCGGGCCGACTACTACGGGGGCATGGCCCAGGACTGGAACCCGTACCACCCGGACTCGGCCCGGCCGTTGGCGTACGTCACCCGGGATCTGGTCCGCTCCCTCAACTACCAGGCGGACATCGTCTCCTTCGACGAGGTGTCCGTACCCCACGAAGGCAAACATGCCCCCGTCCGGCCGGAGATACTGCTGGTCGACCGGTGGGCCCTCAACGACGAGGAACAGTGCGAGCGGCTCGCCGCGTTCGACGCCGAACACCGCCCCTGGGTGAGCGTCGTCGTCCCGTGGAACCGCGAGGACGAGCAGAGCCGGGCGGCCCAGGCCGAGTTGAGCGAGAAACTCGAACGGACCATGCCCAAGAAGATGGGGCAGGGCCGCGCCGCCTGCCGGGCCGCCGCCAAGGGCGTGCCCAGCATGGAGGCGTTCGGCCAGATCCTGCCCCAGGTCGTCGAAGCGGCGGCCCAGCAGTACCTGAGACACGCGGAGGTCTATCCGCCGGCCGGCGGCAGCCACACCGAACGGCCGCGGCTGCGCGGCCCGATGGCCGCCGAGTACGCCACGACGCACTACGTTCCCCAGACGCACGACCTGGCGCCCGATGCGGAGGACACGGATGACAGAACGTCGTGACGGACGCATCGTCACCTTCTACTCGTACAAAGGCGGCACCGGCCGCACCATGGCCCTCGCCAACACGGCCTGGATACTGGCCGCCAACGGAAAGCGCGTCCTCGCGGTCGACTGGGACCTGGAGGCGCCCGGCCTGCACCGCTTCTTCCACCCCTTCCTCGACCCCTCGACCCTCGGCGCGACCACCGGTGTGATCGACGTGATCACCGAGTACGCGTGGGCCGCGACCAGCCCCGCGGAGCGCCCCGACGACTGGCACCGCGACTACGCGCGGATCCAGCCGCACGCCGTCTCGCTCACCCCGGAACTCCTCGGCTGGGAGTTCCCCGACGGCGGCACCCTCGACTTCGTCTCCGCGGGACGGCAGAACCGCGAGTACTCCGCGACCGTCTCCACCTTCGACTGGGACAACTTCTACGACCGGCTCGGCGGCGGCCACTTCTTCGACGCGCTGCGCGAGGACATGAAGGCCCACTACGACTACGTCCTCATCGACAGCCGCACCGGGCTGAGCGACATCGCCGACATCTGCACCGTCCACCTGCCCGACGTCCTCGTCGACTGCTTCACCCTCAGCGACCAGTCCATCGACGGCGCCGCCGCCGTGGCCCGCCAGATCGACGAGCGGTACGGCGGCCGGGGCATCAAGATCTTCCCCGTGCCGATGCGCATCGACGAGGGCGAGAAGGAGAAGGCGGACGCCGGACGGGCCCTCGCCCGGCTGAAGTTCGACCGGTTCCCCGCCGGGCTCACCGGGGAACGCCTCACCGCCTACTGGGGCGCCGTGGAGATCCCGTACCGCCCCTACTACGCGTACGAGGAGACCCTGGCGACCTTCGGCGACGAGGCGGGGCTCTCCAACTCCCTGCTCTCCGCCTTCGAACGGCTCACCACCTACGTCACCGAGGGCGCCATCACCGCGATGCCGCCCGTCGGCGACGAGGCCAGGCTGCGGATCAGGGACGCCTTCACCCGGCGCAGGCCCGCGCTCCCCGCCGACCTCCACCTCAGCTACGTGGCGGAGAACCGGATGTGGGCCGACTGGATCGAATCCGTCCTCACCCGGGCCGGGTTCCGCGTCGTGCCGCGCGACGTCTCCGCCGAGCCGCCCGCCGGGCCCACCGGGGGCGACACCGGCTCGCTCACGATCCACCAGGACAGCGCCACCCGTACGGTCGTGCTACTCTCCGCCGCCTACCTCAAGTCCGCGCGGGCCGTGGAGGTCTGGTCGCGCTCCGCCTCCGAGGACCCCGGCGGCACCCGGCGCCAGCTCCTGCCCGTACGCGTCGGCGACGTACGGCTCACCGCCCCCTACATCGACCGCAACCCGGTGGACCTCTTCCGGCTGGACGAGGCGCACGCCACCGGCGCGCTGCTGCGCGCCCTGGAACGGCCCGCGCAGCTCGCCGACGCCGTCGCGCCGGGACCGCGCTTCCCCGGCACCGTCCCCAAGATCTGGAACGCGCCGGCCCGCAACCCCGGCTTCACCGGGCGTTCCGCCGTGCTGGAGCGGATGCGCGACCAGCTCGGCGGCGGCATGGCCGTCGTCCTGCCGCAGCCGCAGACCCTGTACGGGCTCGGCGGCATCGGCAAGACCCAGGTGGCGCTGGAGTACGTGCACCGCTTCATGGCCGACTACGACCTGGTCTGGTGGATCTCCTCGGAGCGGACCGCCGACGTGGTCGCCTCCCTCGCGGAGCTGGCCGTACGGCTCGGCGCGCGCGGCGGCGACGACATGTCCGCCGCCTCGATGGAGGCCGTCGACCTGCTGCGGCGCGGGGTGCCGTCCACCCGCTGGCTGCTGGTCTTCGACAACGCGGACGACCCCGAACTGGTGCAGCGGTACTTCCCGCCCGGCGGGCCCGGCCACGTCCTGGTCACCTCCCGCAACCAGACCTGGTCGAGTTACGGCGACGCGCTGCCCGTCGACGTCTTCCTGCGGGAGGAGTCCGTCGAACACCTCCAGCGGCGCGCCCCCGGGCTGAGCCTCGTGGACGCCGACAAGGTGGCCACCGCCGTCGGTGACCTGCCGCTCGCCGTCGAACAGGCCGCCGCCTGGATCGCGGAGACCGCCACACCCGTGTCCGAGTACCTCGACCAGCTGGGCCAGCAGGCCGCCGGGGTGCTGGCGCTCAACCAGCCCGCCGGATACCCGGAACCGGTCGCCGCGACGTGGAACATCTCCATCGACCGGCTCAAGGAGCGCTCACCGGCCGCGGTGCGGCTGCTCCAGCTCTGCGCCTTCTTCGCCCCCGAGCCGATCTCCGCCAACCTCCTCTACAGCAAGGAGATGATCGAGGCCCTCAAGCCGTACGACGTCTCGCTCCAGGAGACGCTCGTACTGGGCCGGGTCATCCGGGAGATCGGCCGGTTCGCGCTGGCCAAGGTGGACCAGGTCGGCAACAGCATCCAGGTGCACCGGCTGGTCCAGGCGATCATCCGGGCCCAGCTCACCGAGGAGGAGCAGCGGGACGCCCGGCACGCCGTCCACCGGATCCTCGCGGGCGCCAGGCCCGACGGCGACGAGCCGATCGACAACCCCGGCACCTGGGACCGGTTCAACACGATCTGGCCGCATCTCATCACCTCGGAGGCGAGCCTGTGCCGGCGCCCCGAGACCCGCCGGCTGCTGATCGACCGGGTCCGCTACCTGTGGAAGCGCGGCGACCTGCCCGCCGCCATCGAACTCGCCGGAGAACTGCGCGACCTCTGGCGCGAGACCCTCGGCAACGACGACCCGCAGTATCTGTACCTGCGCTTCCACCTGTCCAACATCTTCCGCTCGCAGGGCCGTTACGTGGAGGCGCGGGAGCTGGACGAGGAGACCCTGATCCGGCAGCGCAGGGTGCTCGGGCCGACCCATCCGCACACGTACATGACCACCAGCGGGCTCGCCATGGACCTCGGCACGCTCGGCGAGTACGCCAAGGCGATGGAGCTGGCGACCGAGGCGCACGAGGGGTTCAGCGGGATCTTCCACGACTCCCACCCGAGGACGCTCGCCGCCGCCAACAACCGCGCGCTGAACCTGCGCATGGTCGGCCGGTACGCCCAGGCGCGCGAGATGGACCAGGAGGTCTTCGACCGGCGGACGGAGGTGCTCGGCCCCGAGCACCCGTACACGCTCTCGTCCGCCGCCAGCCTCGGGCGCGACCTGCGGGAGATCGGCCGGTACGAGGACTCGGTCGCCCTGCTCAGCCGGACGTACGCCCTCTACAAGGAGCGCATGGGGCGCGCGTTCCCCGGCACCCTCGCGGCGGGCAAGAACCTCGCCGTGTCGCTGCGCAGGGCGGGGCTGCTGGAGGACGCGCGGCGGCTCACCACGGCCACCAGGAACCGCTACCGGGCCAAGTACGGCGCGGACATCAACCCGGACACCCTCGCCTGCGATCTCAACCTGGCGGCCGACCACTTCGCGTCCGGGGAGCCGGTGGCGGCCAGGGACCTGGCCCAGGAGGTCGTCGACCAGTACGTGCGGGTGCCGGGCGCCCGGCACCCGTACACCCTTGCCGCCATCAACAACCTCGGGGTCTTCCACTGGGGTTGCGGGGCACCGGAACTGGCGGAGCAGCTGCTCCAGGGGGCCCTGCGGACGATGCGGGAGGTGCTGGGCGACGAGCATCCGCACACGCTCTTCTGCACCGTCGGCCTCGCCAACGCCAAGGCGGACCTGGGGGAGCTGGACGAGGCGCTGGTGACCGAGCGGAGCGCCGTCGCGGGGCTGCGGGTCTCGCTGGGCGCGCGCCATCCGGAGACACTGGCCGTCACGTCCAACATGTGCGTGACGCTGGGGGCGCTGGGCCGCAAGGGCGAGGCGGCGCAGCTCCGGGTGGAGACCGTGGAGGAACTGGTCGGGCTGCTCGGCGAGGAGCACGCGCTGACCCGCTTCGCCAGGGACGACCGGCGGGTCTACCGGGATCTGGAGCCCCTGGCGGTGTGAGACACCCGGGGGGTACGGTGCCGGGTCCGCGCCCGGCACCGTACCCCTCGGCCTGTCACCTGGCGCTGTTCCGTCGGTCAGTCGTCCAGGAGCCAGGTGAGGCTTCTGGGCAGGGCGTGCAGGGAGGCGAAGTGCGCCGCGGCCGGCTCCAGGACGACCGTCGCGCCCGGGATGCGCTCCCCGAGCCAGCGGGCGTGGCCGACCGGCGAGAAGACGTCCTGCTCGCCGTGCCACAGCAGCACCGGGGCACGGATGTCGGCGGGGTCGAACCCCCACGGGCTGGCGAAGGCCACCGCGTCGTCGATCCAGCCGTACGCCGAATCGCTCAGCCCCTCCTGGTAGTTGCGCAGCAGCATCATTCTGAGCCCGGCGTCCGAGACCACCATGCGGTCGGAGTCGGTCAGCTCCCGGCGCAGATCGTCCAGCAGCCGCCCCGGGTTCTTCCTGATGGCCTCCGCGCGCGGGATGAGCCGGGCCGCCACGCCCGCCGGGTCCCGCGCCGCGGTGGAGTACTCGGCGACATTGGACGGGGCCATGCCCTCGAACCAGTCGAGGCCGTCCGCGTCCCACGGCGCGAGCGGGACCAGCGCCGCCGCGCGGGTCACCCGGTCCGGCATCAGCGCCGCGCACGCCAGGGCGTGCGGGGCACCGCCGGAGCGGCCCGCCACGGCGAACCGGTCGAGGCCGAGGGCGTCGGCGATCGTCGCCACGTCCTGGGCCACATCGCCCACACTGCGCCCTTCGAGCCGGTCCGAACCGCCGTACCCCGGCCGGTCGAAGGCGATGAGCTGCATGCCCCGCTGGTACAGCACCATGCCGCGCGGCGCGGGCCCCAGCCTGCTGCCCGGCGTGCCGTGCAGCAGGAAGACCGGTCTGCCCCGCGGGTCCCCCAGACGCTCCACCATCAGATGCCGCCCGTCCGCCGCGCGCACCCGACGTCGCAACCCCCGCCCCTTTCATCCGGTGTGCTCCGGTTACGTGCCCCATGCAGGCACCGTGACCCTGCATTCCCCGCCGCCGCGGTCCTTACCCCTCGGTGCTCATGACCGGCTCGAATACCCCGTAGGAGAGCCCGGTTCAGGTCGATTGTCCCGGCTCGGGGCCGTCCGCGTAAGGGCGCGGTGGCGGGCTGTGGCCGCCCCGGATGTTCGCGAAACGGAACGGAGGGTGTCGTCCTTCGGGCGCAGCCGAATGTAGGGGCGCGCGATGTGTTGGTCGTGTGCGCGTCCTCAAGTCGACCTTGTGTGCGACTGGTGGCGCTCGGAATAGTGGGCGCCTCGTCCTCCGTGCCAGGACACCCCACATGAACCGGCACGGTCCCCACAGGAGGTTGACGTTGAACCATCGGCGCGTGTCGAAGAAGCGCATCACCATCGCGGGTGGCGCGGCGATCGCTCTGATCGCCGCCGGTTTCACCTTGCAGAATGCGAACGCCAGTGAGGAGACACCGCAGTTCACTGTGAAGGAACTGACGGCGAAGGCGGCCGGAACCCTCGGTTCGGCCCTCGGCCGGGACCTCGGTGACGCCGCGGCCGGCTCGTACTACGACGCGAAGACCAGGGCGCTCGTGGTGAATATCGTCGACAAGAAGGACGCCGAGAGCGTCCGGGAGGCGGGCGGCAAGGCGAGACTGGTCCAGCACACCCTCGCCGAACTGACGAGCGCCCGGAAGACCCTCGCCGCCGACGCGTCCGTCCCGGGCACGTCGTGGGTGGTCGACCCGTTCACCAACAAGGTGGTGGTCACGGCCGACCGTACGGTCGAGGGCGCGTCCTGGGACACGATCAGCGGCGTGGTGAAGAAGCTCGGCTCCAAGGCGGAACTGCGGAAGACGGCGGGGGAGTTCAAGACCTTCGTCGCGGGCGGCGACGCCATCACGGGCGGTGGCTCGCGCTGCTCGCTCGGCTTCAACGTGGTCAAGGACGGCGAGCCGTACTTCCTGACCGCCGGGCACTGCACGGAGTCCGTCGCGACCTGGTCCGACACCCAGGGGCAGCAGATAGGGACGACCGAGGGATCGACGTTCCCGGGCAGCGACTTCGGCCTGGTCAAGTACACCGCCGACGTGGACCACCCGAGCGAGGTGAACCTGTACGACGGCGGCAGCCAGGAGATCACGCAGGCGGGCGAGGCGACGGTCGGCCAGCAGGTCGTCCGCAGCGGCTCCACCACCCAGGTGCACGACGGTGAGGTCACCGGGCTGGACGCCACCGTGAACTACGGCAACGGCGACATCGTCGACGGGCTCATCCAGACCACGGTCTGCGCCGAGCCGGGTGACAGCGGCGGCTCCCTCTTCGCAGGGGACACCGCGCTCGGACTGACGTCGGGCGGCAGCGGTGACTGCGACGCGGGCGGCGAGACGTTCTTCCAGCCGGTGACGGCGGCGCTCGACGAGTACGGCGCCGAGATCGGCTGACGGTACCCCCCGGTCCGCGGGACCGGGGGAGGGCCCGGCGCATGAGGGTGCGCCGGGCCCTCGCGCGTCGGCTTCCCGGGTGGCCGTTCCCGGCCGGCTCTCCCGGGTGACGGTCAGGCGGGCGGGGGCCCCGCGGAGGGCGCACCATCGGTGCCGGTGCCGGTGCCTGTCCCCGGACCTGTACCCGTACCCGTGCCCGAGGGCGTGCCGGTTGCGGGCGGTACGGCCGGGCGGTCCCGGCGCAGGGCCGACCTGACCAGGGTGACCGCCGTACCGGCCACCGCCCACAGGGAGAGCACCAGCAGCGGCGCGGTGACCGCGTTGCCCCGGAAGTACGCGATCGACCGAGCCACCCAGGTGGCCGCCCCCGGCGGCAGCGCGGGGCCGATCGCCCGCCAGAAGTCCGGCAGCAGGGGCCACGGATAGCCGCCGCCCGAGCTCGGGTTCCCGGCGATCACGACGATCAGCACGGCCAGCCCGATCCCGACGACACCGAAAAGCGCCTGGAGCGCCAGGGTGAGCGCGCCGACCGCGAAGACGGTGAGCGCGCCGAGCCCCCACAGCCCCGCCACGCTGCCCGGCAGCGCCCCCAGCACCGGACCGGCGATCACCGCGCCGAGCAGGCCGCCGACGATCGCGTACACCGCCAGCACGGCCAGCCGGATCACGGACCTGCCGAGGTCGGGCGGCCGGGTCCCGGCGCCGACCGCCAGCGCGGCGGCGCACAGATAGCCGCCGACGCACCAGCCGATCACCAGATAGAAGGAGGTGAGGCTGCCGGCGTCCCGCGCGGAGGCGGGCGCGATGTCCTCCAGCGCGAGGGAGCGCTGCTGCTGCGCCTCCAGCCCCTCGAAGATGTCCGCCAGGATCCTGGTCTCGTTGGTCCCCTGGCCGGTCGCGATCAGCAGGGTGTCGTTGACCGACCGCGGCCGGACGACGAGAGCGGCGTCGATGTCACGGTTCATGATCTGCCGCCGTGCGGTGTTCTCGTCGGGCAGCGTCCGCGGGTCCAGCGGCCGGCCCGGCAGCCGCTTCAGCGCGGACGTGAGCTGGGCGGCGCTGGGGCCGGGGGCGACGACGGCGACCTTCACCCCCGAGGGCCTCGGGCTGTGCAGCGCGCCCACGTAGGACGCGATGAACAGGAGCTGCAGCGCGAGCACGCCGAGGACGAGCAGCGCGGACCGTACGGTGACGGCGTTCTTCACCTCGTCGACGAACGTCATGCCCCCACGCTCCGGGCCCACCGGTGCCCGCGCAGGCGGGAGGGGGCTGAATGGCCGAGGGCCGTTCCGTGGGGTGCCGTGGTGCCGCCCCCACTTTTTACCGACGCGTAACTTCCTTCTTCACCTTACTCCTGCGTAACTTGACGGTAGTTCACCCTTCAATGTGGTCCGGGCCACAGGGCTGACAGTCATCGCCATTCCCTTGAGCCGCAAGGAGATCGCACGATGCTGCCCTGGAAACGTGTGCTCGGACCGCTGGCCACGCTGCTGCTGGCCGCGACCGTCACGGTCACCCCCGCCGTGGCCGTCCCCACCGCCGCTCCCGCCACCACCGCCACCGCAGAAGCCGCCGCCGCGAGCCGCGGCTGGAACGACTTCTCCTGCAAGCCCTCCGCCGCCCACCCCCGCCCCGTCGTGCTCGTCCACGGCACCCTCGCGAACTCCGTCGACAACTGGCTCGGGCTCGCCCCGTACCTGGTGAACCGCGGATACTGCGTCTTCTCGCTCGACTACGGACAACTCCCGGGCGTCCCCCTGTTCAACGGGCTCGGCCCCATCGACGCCTCCGCCGCGCAACTCGCCACGTACGTCGACCGGGTGCTCGCCGCCACCGGCGCCCCCAAGGCCGATCTCGTGGGCCACTCCCAGGGCGGCATGATGCCGCGCTACTACCTGAAGTTCCTCGGCGGGGCGGCGAAGGTGAACGCCCTGGTCGGGATCGCGCCCTCCAACCGCGGCACCACCCTGCTCGGGCTGACCGGGCTGCTGGAGTACTTCCCCGGCGCGAAGGACCTGCTGACGGAGAAGACCCCGGCGCTCGCCGACCAGATCGCCGGATCGCCCTTCCTCACCAAACTCAACGCGGGCGGCGACACGGTGCCCGGGGTCCGGTACACCGTCATCGCCACCCGCTACGACGAGATCGTCACGCCGTACCGGTCACAGTTCCTGACCGGTCCCGACGTACGCAACGTGCTGATCCAGGACCTGTGCGCGGCCGACGTGTCCGAGCACGCGACGATCGGGCTGCTCGACCGGATCGCCTTCCACGAGGTGACCAACGCACTGGACCCGGCCCGGGCCACCCCGACCACCTGCGCCTCGGTCATCGGCTGACCTGGCAACTCCCGTACCCCCGTGGGCGGTACGGGCCCTATGTGTCAGCGGCTGTGGCGTCCGGTCGTGGCCGTGCGGCGCCGCACCGTACCGAACGTCACCGCCGCGCCGAGGGCGAGGGCCGCCGCCCCGGCGACCGCGAGATACGGGGTGGCGGTGCTGCCCCCGGTCTCGGCGAGGTTCTCCCGGCCGCCCGCGGGCTGGGCGGGGGGCTGTGTGGCGGGGGCGCCGGCGGCCTTCACCTCGGGCCCGTCGGTGGCGTCGGCGTCGTTGTCGGTGGCCTCCTGACCGGTACCGGCGGGCGGCTCGGCGGCGTCCTTCGCGGGCGTCCGCTCGGGGGCGGCGGTGTGGCCGGCGTCCCCGCCGTGACCGTTGTGGTCGACGGAGGACTTGTCCGTGCCCTCCTCGATGGTCCGGTCCGTCGGCGCCGACGCGGCGGGCGCGGCGGTGGGCGCGCTGCCCGCCCCGCCGCCCGCCGTACCGCCGTTGTCCTGGCCGAAGACCACGTCCGAGCAGGTGTAGAACGCCTCCGGGCTGTCCGAGCGCTGCCAGACGGAGTAGAGGAGGTGCCGGCCCGAGCGGTTCGGCACCACCCCGTCGAAGACGTACGCGCCGTCCTCCAGCTTCGGGTCGACGACCTTCAGGAAGGGCTTCTCCTCCAGGTCGGACCACTTCAGCGGCTGCGACGGGTCGTAACCGTCCTTGGTGAGGTACAGCTCGAAGGAGCCCCGGTGCGGCGCGGTGGCCTTGTAACGGAAGGTCCGGTTCCCCGCGTTCATCGGCGACGACGGCCAGTCGGCGCGGGCCAGGTCGAGCCCCTTGTACTTGTCCCGGCCCGCGCCGCACAGCGTGCCGTCCGGGATGATCTGCCGGTGGTTCCCCGCCGCGTCGGGGATGTTGACCTCGTTCCAGTCGTAGAACGCCTGCGTCCCGCTGGCCGCGATCGCCGCCTTGCACGCCGCCGACTTCGGGCTCTCGGGCCCCTCGGCGAAACACGCGGCGACCCGGCTGACCGGGTCCGTCATCGAGCCGTGTGCGGCGGCGGGCGCGGCGGTCAGACCGGCCAGCGCGAGCGGGGCGAGGCCGAGGGTGACGATCCCGGTGGCCGTGCGTCGAGCGGTCATTGAATGGATCTCCTTCGGAGGGGAACGTGCGCGAGACCGCCGGAGCGGCAGGCGGCCTCCCCGCCCCCGTGCCGCCCCAGCGCTCAGCAAGCTAGCCGTTCGAAACCCCGGAATCGCCTGTTGAGAGGGGGCGGAGCCAATCCTTATGCCGCAGTTAAGGCGCGGCTAAGAGGGGCCTCAGAAAGGGCCGTCGCGTATCGCCGCGCGCCCCGGGGGCTCCCTCGGGTAGGGTGACCGACGCACACAGTGACGTACCCACCGGCCACCGAAGGAGGCGAGACCCATCACCGCAGTACCAGGTCGGGCGCTCCTCTCCCACCGCCGTGCGGTCCATCAGGCATAGGTGACCGCCCGGGAGTGCCCCTCGGCATCCCGAAAGGCTCCCGTGTCCTCTGCTTCTTCTTCCCCTTCCTCTTCTTTCACCTCCTCGTCTCCCGATGCGCCCGACGCGCCGCCGTCCGATGTCGTGGCCAGGCTCCGGGCCGCCGGCTGTGTCTTCGCCGAGGACGAGGCGCGCCTGCTCGTCTCCGCCGCCCGCACCCCGGAAGAACTCGCCGCCATGGTCGCCCGGCGCGCGGACGGGCTGCCGCTGGAGCATGTCCTCGGCTGGGCGGAGTTCCACGGGCTGCGGGTCGCCGTCGACCCGGGGGTCTTCGTGCCCCGCCGCCGTACCGAGTTCCTGGTCGACCGGGCCGCCGCGCTCGCCCCGCCCCGCGCGGTCGTCGTGGACCTGTGCTGCGGCTCCGGCGCGCTCGGGGCGGCGCTGGCCGCCGCGCTCGACGGGGCGGAGCTGTACGCCGCCGACATCGACCCCGCCGCCGTACGGTGCGCCCGCCGCAATGTTCCCGCCGGGGCCCGGGTGTACGAGGGCGATCTCTACGCGCCGCTGCCCGCCGCGCTGCGCGGCCGGGTCGACATCCTGCTCGCCAATGTGCCGTACGTCCCCACCGAGGAGGTCGGGCTGCTGCCTCCCGAGGCCCGGATCCACGAGGCGCGGGGCGCCCTCGACGGCGGCGCCGACGGGCTCGACGTGCTGCGCCGGGTCACGGCTCAGGCGCCCGGATGGCTGGCCCCGGGCGGCTCCCTGCTCGTCGAGACGAGTGAGCGGCAGGCGGCGGGGGCGGCCGCGGCATTCGCCGCGAACGGGCTGGTCCCGCGTGTGTGCTCCTCGGACGAGCTGTACGCCACCGTCGTCATCGGGACGGTGGCGTACAGCGGCTGAGCGCCGCGCTCAGCGCAGCTTTCCGGCGCCCGCCCCCGCGTCGACCACGCGCGGCACCGCGCGCGGCGGGTCCACGGCGGTGCGCAGGGTGGGCGTCCACCCCGCGTCGGGGCGCAGGGTCTCCTCGGGGATCTCCGCGTTGTGGACGGCGAGCAGGTCCACGGGACGTCCGTTGACGTAGTTGTCCGCGGTGGTGACCGGCGCGTCCTTCCACTTCTTCAGGATCGTCGCCGGACGCACGCCGGCCCCCAGGGTGAACGCGTTCTTCTCGGCGACCAGTTGGGACTCGATACCGATGCCGAAGGAGTAGCCGAAGCTCTCCGGCCGCTCGGCCACGTAGTGGTTGTTGTACGTGTCCACCTGGCCGAAGCGGACGCGGGGCGCCCGTTCCTTGACGTTCCGGAACTGGTTGTGGTGCAGGGTGACCTTGAGCTTGCCCCGGTCGTCGGCCGCCGCGCTGTCGCTGTTGCCGATCAGCATGGTCTTGTCGTGGTCGGCGAAGACGTTCCACGAGACGGTGACCAGATCGGCGCCCCGGACGAGGTCAAGCAGCCCGTCGTGCTGCTGGTACAGCCGGCCGAAGTAGCGCGGCTGGGCGCTGTCCGGGCGGCGGCCGTCGGTGAACGTGTTGTGATCCACCCAGACATGGGTCGTGCCGTACACCACCAGGTTGTCGTACTCGGAGTTCCACTCGCCGACGTCGCCGTCGGTCGGGTCCCACTGCGGGAAGCAGTCGTAGGCGTCCTCGAAGGTGAGGTTGCGGACGATGACGTTGTCGACGTTCCTGACCTGGAGGCTGCCGCCGAGGATCCGGGCGTCCCGGCCGACGCCGACGACGGTGGTGTTCGCCGGGACGTACGCCATGATCTGCGCGGCCTGCTGCTTCGCCGAGGCGGCCCGCAGATCCTCCTGCTCGCCGCTCACCGGGTTCTCGTACCCCCACACCGCCGGGTCGTAGTCGGCGAGGTACTGCGCGAAGGAGTAGCCGGGGACCGCGTAGTCGTCGCAGGTACGGGGGGTGCCCTGCTCGTCCGAGAGCGCGTCGAGGGTGCCCTTGACCCGGATGATCGACGGGGCGCCGGCGGCCTTCGCCAGCGCCGCTCTGAACTCGGCCCAGGTGGTGACGGTGAAGACATGCCCGGCGTCGGCGGCCCGGCCACCGGTGGTGCCGGTGCCGGCGGAGCCCCAGCCGTCACCCGGGGCGAGGGCCGCGCGCTCGGCGGAGCGGCCCGCCGCGCCCGTACTCGCGCCGCTGCCCGCACCCGTGCCGGCCTGCGCCGGTGCGGCGAGCGTGGCCAGGGCCAGGGTGGTGCCGCACACCACCGCTGTGGCGGTGAGCCGTGCGTGACGTCCAAAGGTGCGCATGACTGCTTCTCCTCGGTCGGTCGGGTCATCTCATGTGGATGGTGGGGCCGGCACCCGCTGTGGGGGAGGCGGTCGGCGGCGGGGCGGGTGGGTGCCCGTCGGTCCCGCCGCCGTACCGGTCGTCGGCTTACGGCTCTCGGCTCTCGGCCGGTCACTCAGCTCTTGTTCTGTTCCTTCCACTCCGCCTGCGCGTCGTTCAGCTCCTTGGCGATCTTGTCCGCGAACGCCTTCGGGGTCATGTCACCGAGCAGCACCTTCTGGAAGTTCGGCTCGTTGCCGCTCTTGCTGATGGTGTTCCAGTCGGGCAGGTAGTACGGCAGGTTGACGAGCTTGGTCGAGCCGTCGCTGAGCGCCTTCATCGCGGTGGCCGTCGGCACGGCGTCCTTGATCCAGGCGTCACCCGCGGCGTCGGTGTTGGCCGGGATGGAGCCCGCCGACGCGTTCCACGCGCTGTTGGACTTGTGGGAGGCGGCGAACTCGATGAACTTCCAGCCCGCCGCCTTGTTCTTGCTGTTCTTGAACAGCCCGAGCCCGTCGACCGGGTTGGAGACCTGCACGCGCGTGCCGTCCTCCTGCGCCGGGTAGGGCAGGCCCTTGAACTTCTCGTTGCCGAGCGCCTTCACATGGTCCTGGTACGAGGCCAGGTTGTGGGTCAGCATCCCGATCGAGCCGTTGTCCCACTGCGCGACCATCTTGATGAAGTCGTTGTTGACGTCGGCCGACGGCGTCACCTTCTTGTACAGGGCGACGTACTTCTCCAGCGCGGCCACGTTCCTCGGGTCGTTGACCGTGGTCTTGTCGCCGTCCCAGAAGGAGGTGATGCCGGACTGCCCGTACATCGCGTCCATCGCCGGGGCGATGGACCCCGCGCCGCCCCGGATCGTGTAGCCGAACTCGTTCTTCCCGGCGTCGGTCAGCTTCTCCGCCGCCGCGTAGAACTTCGACCAGGTGGTGGGCGGTTCGAGACCGGCGGCCGAGAACAGGTCCGTGCGGTACCAGAGCGTGCCGTTGTTGGTGGACGTCGGCACGGAGTACATGCCCTCCCGGCCGCCCGCCGCCTTGACGCTGTCCACCATCGCGGGGACGAGCTTGCCCTTGAGCGGACCGGCCTCGATACGCTGGTCGACCCGGTCCAGGACGTCCCGTACCACCAGGTTGGAGAGGTACGCCGTACCCACCCCGCCGACGTCCGGCAGCCCGCCGCCGTCGATCGCCGTGTCGTACTTCGCCTGGACCTGATCGATCGGAAGTCCGACGTACTTGACCTTGATGTCCGGGTTCTGTGCCTCGAAGTCCTTGATGATCTGCG
Source organism: Streptomyces sp. NPDC056987 (assembly GCF_042673865.1). Lineage (NCBI taxonomy): Bacteria > Bacillati > Actinomycetota > Actinomycetes > Kitasatosporales > Streptomycetaceae > Streptomyces > Streptomyces sp. NPDC056987. The sequence goes on along the minus strand of NZ_JBHURV010000003.1, from coordinate 277,617 downwards.
CCCAGATCTCCCGGCGCTCACCGGTGTTGTTGTCCCAGAGGGTGATCTCGCCCTTGCCGGAGCCCTCGTCGCCGCTGCCGCTGCCGTCGTCACCGCACGCGGTCGCCGTCAGGGCGAGTACGGCGGTCAGGGCGACGGCGGCGGAGCCGCGTCCTCTGCTGCCGGATGCCGTGGGGATTCTCATGTCAGGCTCTTCTCTCTCGTCGTTGAGTGGAGTGGAGTGGGAGTGGAAGGGGAGTGGGAGTGGAAGGGGAGTGGAGGGTGCTGAAGTGAGGTCTCTCGGGTCAGGCGGTGGCGCGGAACGCGGAGAAGGCCGCCGTCCCGGCCGTCCCCTCCCCGTCGGCCGGCGCCGTGGCGAACAGCCCCAGCAGCGCGCCGACCCAGCGCCAGGGCGTGGCCGCGAAGACCTGGCCCGAGGGGCGGAAGCCGTCCCCCGTGTCGGCGGAGAACCGGCAGCGCGCGCCGGGGCCCACCTCGATCCGCAGCACGGCGCGTCCACCGGGCGCCGGGCGCGGGGCCTCGGCGTCCCGTTCGCGGGGCGCGCCGGTCTCCGCGAAGCGGTGCACGAGCGCGACCGCGCCGTCCGCGCCGCGTTCGAGGCCGATCCAGGAGAAGGCGTCCCCGAGGACGGCGAGCCCCGCCTTCGTACCGGACTCGCCGCTGGGGGCCTCTCCGCCCTCTCCGCCCTCTCCGCCCTCTCCGCCCTCTCCGCACCCTCCGCGCTCTCCAGGGAGAGGGCGACGGTGACGGTGAACGTCTCGGCGGGCAGCCGCTGCACCAGCACACTCGGCAGCAGACGCAGATCGTGCGCGTCCGGCGTCCGCCGGGCGACCAGCCGCAGCCCGTCGCCGGGGTGCGGGAGCGTCCAGCCGGGCTCCGGGTTCGCGGTCCACTGCCACTGCGGTCCGAAGCGGCCGCCGGGGAAGTCGTCGTCGGTGGCGGGCGCGGCGACCGGCGGCGCCGGGAGCCGATCGGGGACGGCGGGCTTCGGGTGGGTGAGGACGGGTTCGCCGTCGGCGCCGATGACCGGCCAGCCGTCGTTCTCGCCGGTGGTCCAGCGCATCGGCTGGAGGTGCACGACCCGGCCGTACGCGCCGCGCTCCTGGAAGTGCAGGAACCAGTCGCGGGCGGCCCCCGCCTCCGTCACCCAGGCGCCCTGGTGCGGCCCGTTGATCTCCGTACGCCCCTGCGCGAGCACCACCCGCTCCTCGTACGGTCCGAAGAACTCCCGTGAGCGGAAGACCCCTTGCCAGCCGGTGGTGACGCTCCCGGCGGGCGCGAAGATCCAGAACCAGCCGTCGCGCCGGTGGAGCTTGGGCCCTTCCAGGGTGAACCAGCCGGGCAGCCGGTCCCCGTCCACCACGGTCCTGCCGCCGTCGAGCAGCTCCCGCCCGTCCGGGCTCATCCGGTGTCCGGTCAGCCGGTTCTTCACCCCCGACCGGGACTTGGCCCAGGCGTGCACGAGATACGCCTCGCCGGTCTCCTCGTCCCACAGCGGGCAGGCGTCGATCAGTCCCCGGCCCACCTTGAGGAGATGCGGCCTGCTCCAAGGTCCCCTGATGTCGGCCGAGTTGATCTGGTAGACGCCGTGGTCGGGGTCGCCCCAGAAGATCCAGAACCGGTCGCCGTGATACCGGAGCGCGGGCGCCCACACCCCGCAGTCGTGCCGGGGCGAGGCGAACGCGTCGGCGGGCTCCAGCCGCTCCAGCGCGTGGCCGATCAGGGTCCAGTTGACGAGATCGCGGGAGTGCAGCAGCGGCAGCCCCGGCACCCGGCCGAAGCTGGAGGCGGTGAGGTAGTAGTCGTCCCCGACCCGGATCGCGTCCGGGTCGGACCAGTCGGCGGCCAGCACCGGGTTGCGGTACGTACCGTCGCCGAGGTCGGCGGTCCACGGCAGGCTCATGCCGTCACCGCCTTGCGGGCCAGGGCCGCCGCGGCCGGGCGGTCGAGGCGGCCGTCCGCGACGACCGTGACGATCCGCCGCGACAGGCTGCCGCCCGCGGCCAGCGGCAGCCGCCGTCCCCAGGCCAGCGCGGAGCCCACCCCCGGGTACTGGCCGGTGCGGACGAACCAGGGGTCCTGCCGGGTCTCCTCGTTGGCCCCGGCGAAGACCAGCGTCCACTCCCGTCCCGCGAGCGCCAGCCACTCGGCGGTGGTGCCGTGCACCGCGTCCTCGCCGCTCGCCGTCCCGGTGAACACATCGGGCGACGGGTCCGCGGCGTCCTCCTTCGGGGCCCGCCAGAAGAAGCCGCCGTACCCCGCCCCCGGCCGCCCGTTGGTGGCCGGGCTGCCGAAGGAGAGGTCCCCGCCGGACACATTGGTCAGCGCCGAGGTGAAGTCGAGGGCCCAGGCGTCGGCGGAGAGCGCGAGCACACTGATCGTGCGCCGCTCCTTGAGGAGTTCGCGGCCCTCCCGGGTCCAGGACAGCTCCTGCACGCAGCCGTCCGGGTCCCGCAGCAGCCAGCCGGTGTGTTCCTGCGCGCCGTGGTTGTCGAGCGCCACCGGGCCCTGGTCGCGCACGTACGTACGCCCGCCCCAGAAGTTGACCGCCGGGAGCCCGGTGCCCGACACGTCCGGTACGGCCATCGACACCCCGAGGTGGTGCGCGTGGTCCGCGGGGCGCAGCTCGGTGACGGTGACGCCGCCGAGGGTCCGTACGGGGTGCAGGTACGGGCGCGGCGCGGCCGTCGCGGGGAGCCGCGGCGGCCGGTGGTGGTAGCCGGCCACCGGGCGGGCGTCACAGCGCAGCATCGTGACCGCCGGGGCTCGGGATACCTGTGGCTCGCTCATCGGGGGTGCACCTCCGTCGGTGGCGCGGCCCAGCCCGCGCCCAGTTCGGAAAAGGTGGAGAGGGTGTCCGCGCTCGCCGCGACCAGTGCGTCGATGCCCCGGACGACCCGGCGCGGCGCCTTCTCGCCCGGCACGGTGTGCCAGGCCCCGGCGGGCAGCGGGGTGGGCGGCGGGCCGGTCCTGATGGCCTCGACGATCCGCATGAACGCGCCGGTGCGCGGGGCCGGTACGAGCAGTTCCGTGCCGTCGCGCAGATGCGCGACCAGGTTCTCCAGCAGGTCCGTGCGCCCGTGGACGGTGCCGGCCGGATCCGTACCGGCAGGACTCGTACCGACCGGATCCGTACCGGCCGGACTCGTACCGGACGCCCCGGACCCGTCCGCCGCGCCGTCGTCGTCGTGCGTGCCGCCGTCCGCGCGCTCCACGAGCACCCGGTCCTGCTTGTACCAGAAGGTGATCCGGCCCCGGCTGCCGTGGACCACGACGTACGGCTCCCCGGCCCGCTCCGCGCAGAGCGTGACGGCGACCGTGATCCGGGTCCCCCTGGCCGTGCGGACCCGCAGACAGCTGGTGTCGTCGGCCTCGATGTCGTTGGCCCGGAACTGCTCCAGCTCGATCCCGGCGATGTCCTCGGCCCGTTCGCTGCCGTCGAGGCGGAGCGCGGTCGCGACGGCGTGCGCCAGCGGGTTGGTGAGCACCCCGTCCACGACGTCCCGCCCGTTCAGGGAGCGCCGCCCGGCCCACGGCACCCGGCGGTAGTACGCGTCGTCGCGCACCCAGGCCCCGGCCGCGCCGATCCCGCGTACGGTCCCGATCGCGCCGTCCGCGACCAGCCGCCGGATGGCGTCGACGGCGCCCGAGCCGAGCGACTGGAAGCCGACCTGGCAGGCGGTGCCCCGCTCGGCCAGCCCGGCGAGCAGCCGCTCGAACTCCGCGTACGACGGTGTGGTCGGCTTCTCCAGCAGGGTGTGCACCCCGTGGTCGGCGGCGGTGAGCGCGAGTTCGGTGTGCGTGTGGATGGGGGTGCACACCACGGCCACCCGCGCCCCCGTGCGCTTCAGCAGACCGGCGAAGTCGTCGGACTGCTCGGGGGTACCGAAGCCGGCCAGCTCCTCCGCGCTCAGCGGGGTCAGCTCGCAGATGCCCACGAGCCGTACCAGCCCTGCCTGTTCGAGCCGGTGGATGTTGACCAGATGCGTACGGCCGTGGCCGCGCGCACCGGCCAGCACCACGGGCAGCGGACCCGGGGGCAGTGACGCGAGGGGCGGGGGGACCGGGTGGCTCATCGGGACCGGGTGGCTCATCCCTTCACCGCCCCCGCGCTGAAGCCGCTGATCAGCCACTTCTGGATGAAGGCGAAGACGATGACCACCGGCACCGCGGAGATCACACCGCCCGCCGCCAGCGCGCCGAAGTCCACACTGTCCGAGCCGATGAGGGTGGAGAGCCCGACCGGGATCGTCTGCTTGTCCTGTTCCATCAGGAACATCAGCGCGAACAGGAAGTGGTTCCAGCTGTGCACGAAGGCGAAGGAGCCCACCGCGATCAGCCCCGGACGCAGCATCGGCAGCACCACGATCCGGAACGCCTGGAGCCGTGAGCAGCCGTCCACCCAGGCCGCCTCCTCCAGGGAGTACGGGACGTTCTTGATGAAGCCGCTGATCAGAATGATCGACAGCGGGAGCTGGAAGACGGTCTCCGCGATGACCACGCTCACCGGGGAGTTGATGAGCTGGAGGTTCTTGAAGATCTGGAAGAGCGGCACCAGCATCAGCGCGCCCGGGATGAACTGCGAGCAGAGCAGCGCCAGCATGAAGGGCTGCTTGAGCCGGAAGTCGAAGCGGGCCAGGGCGTAGCCGCCGGCCAGCGCGACCCCCGTCGTGAAGATCAGGGTGAAGACGCCGATCAGCGCGCTGTTCTGGAAGAAGACGGAGAAGCTGCGCTCGTTCCACACCTTCTCGAAGTGGTCGAAGGTCATCGGCCACGGCACCAGCGAGGTGGACCCGGCGGGCCGCAGCGAGAACAGCACCATCCAGTAGAACGGGATGAGGGTGAAGAGGAGATAGAGGCCGAGCGGCACATAGATCTGCCAGCGGGGGACCTCGTCGAACCGGCGCCCGCGGCGCCGGCGGCGGGTGGGCGGAGGCACCGGGCCGCCGGTCGCGGACACGTCGCTCAGGCCCTTCTCGGCGATGGCGGTGGTCACTTGTGATCGCCTCCGAACTTGCTCAGGCGCAGATAGAGAATCGAGCAGAAGAGGAGGATCATGAAGGCGACGGTGGTCAGCGCGGTGGCATAGCCGAAGTCGTGTGCCTCGAACCCGGTGACCGCGACATACAGCGGCAGTGTGGTGGTGACACCGGCGGGCCCGCCCTTGGTGAGGGTGAGCAGCAGGTCGACGTTGTTGAACTCCCACACCGCCCTGAGCAGGGTGGAGAGGATGATCGCGTCCCTGAGGTGGGGCAGTGTGATGTGGAAGAACTGCTGGAACCGGTTGGCGCCGTCGACCGACGCGGCCTCGTACAGATCACCCGGGATGGACTGGAGGTCCGCCAGGATGAGAATGGCGAAGAACGGTACGCCGCGCCAGAGTTCGGCGAGGACCGCCGCCCAGAAGACGGTGCCGGTGTCGGAGAGCACCGACGAGCCGTATTCGCCGATGCCCGCGTCCGCGAGGTAACGCCCCACGCCCGTCGAGGGGTTGTAGAGCAGCAGCCAGATCGTGGTGGTCAGGACGCCCGAGACCGCCCACGGCGAGAAGACCAGCGAGCGGGCCAGGGCCCGGCCCAGGAACGTCTGGTTGACCAGCAGGGCCAGGATCAGACCGAAGGCCAGCTGGAGGCTGACCTCGGTGACCACCCACTTGGCGCTGAAGATCAGGCTGTCCACAAAAAGTGGGTCGTCGGTGAAGATCCGCCGGAAGTTGTCCAGGCCCGCGAAACCGTTCCGCCAGGGCTTGGTGGCGTTGTAGTTCTGGAGGCTGTAGTAGAAGACGCTGAGCATCGGATAGGCGATGAAGCCCAGCATCAGCAGTACGGCGGGGGCGATCAGCAGATACGGGAGGCGGCGCGGTGCCACTCCGTTACGGCGCCCCGGTTTCCTGGGCCGGGGGGCCTGGGGCGGAGCCCCTGAGTCCTGCGCCACAGCAGAGGCCATGACTTGCTTCTCCGTTCGGTGGGTGAAGCCTTTCGCAGACCGGGTCCGACGGATCGGACCCGGTGGTGTGCGGGGGCGTCGGGTGCGGGGGCGGTCCCCTGAGGGGGCGGGGACACGCGGTGACCGGCTGGCGGCGGGTGTACGGGTCCGGCTGTCGACCGGTGTACGGCTCGGGCTCGGTCGGTGGTCGGTTCGGCGGCGTACCGTTCAGCCGACGTACGGGTCCGGCACCTCGCCGGGGCGGGCGAGGAAGGCGAAGTCGCAGCCGGTGTCGGCCTGCGTGATCTGCTCGTCGTAGAGGGCGCCGTACCCGCGCTGGAACCGGGGCTCCGGCGCGGTCCACCCGGCCCGCCGGCTTGCCAGCTCCTCGTCCGTCACATGCAGATGAAGGCTGCGGGCCTCGACGTCCAGGGTGATCGAGTCGCCGGTGCGGACCAGCGCGAGCGGCCCGCCGACGTACGACTCGGGCGCGATGTGCAGGACGCACGCGCCGTAACTCGTGCCGCTCATCCGGGCGTCGGAGAGCCGCACCATGTCCCGTACACCCTGCTTGAGCAGGTAGTCGGGGATCGGCAGCATCCCGTACTCCGGCATCCCCGGGCCGCCCTTGGGCCCGGAGTTGCGCAGCACCAGCACATGGTCGGGGGTGATCGCGAGCGCGGGGTCGTTGATGGTCCGCTGCATGGTCCGGTAGTCGTCGAAGACCACCGCGGGGCCGGTGTGCCGCAGGAGCGCGGGGGTCGCGGCGATGTGTTTGATGACCGCGCCGTCCGGACAGAGATTCCCGCGCAGCACCGCTACCCCGCCCTCGTCCGCGAGCGGCTTCTCCCGGGGGCGGATCACCTCCGGATTGTGCACGAGCGCGCCGGCGAGCTGCTCCCGCAGGGTGGCGTGGGCGACGGTCGGCCGGTCCAGGTGCAGGATGTCGGTGAGCCGGCTGAGGAAGCCGGGCAGCCCGCCCGCGAAGTAGAAGTCCTCCATCAGGTACTGGCCGCCGGGCCGGAGGTTGGCGAGCACCGGTACGGTCCTGGCGATCCGGTCGAAGTCGTCGAGGGTGAGCCGCAGTCCGGACCGGCCCGCCATCGCGATGAGATGGATCACCGCGTTGGTGGAGCCGCCCAGCGCGAGCACGGTGGCGACGGCGTCCTCGTACGCCTCCCTGGTCAGCAGTTGCGACAGGCGCAGATCGCTGCGGATCAGCTCGACGATCCGCCGTCCGGAGGCGGCGGCCATCCGGTCGTGCCCGGCGTCGACCGCCGGGATCGAGGACGCCCCCGGCAGGGTCACCCCGAGCGCCTCGGCGGCGGCGGTGAGCGTGGAGGCGGTGCCCATCGTCATACAGGTGCCGGGGGAGCGGGCGAGACCGTTCTCCAGCTCGGCCATCTCGGTGTCGCCGATGAGCCCGGCCCGCTTGTCGTCCCAGTACTTCCACATGTCGGTGCCCGAGCCGAGGACCTCGTTGCGCCAGTGCCCCGGCAGCATCGGCCCCGCCGGGACGAAGACGGCGGGCAGGTCCACACTCGCCGCGCCCATCAGCAGCGCGGGCGTCGACTTGTCGCAGCCGCCGAGGAGCACCGCGCCGTCGACGGGGTACGAGCGCAGCAGCTCCTCCGTCTCCATCGCCAGCATGTTGCGGTAGAGCATCGGCGTCGGCTTCTGGAACGTCTCGGAGAGCGTCGAGACGGGGAACTCCAGCGGGAAGCCGCCCGCCTGCCACACCCCGCGCTTCACCGCCTGGGCGCGGTCCCGCAGATGGACATGGCACGGGTTGATGTCCGACCAGGTGTTGAGGATCGCGACGACCGGCTTGCCGAGGTGCTCCTCGGGGAGGTAGCCGAGCTGGCGGGTGCGGGCCCGGTGGCTGAACGAGCGCAACCCGTCCGTCCCCCACCACTGGTGGCTGCGCAGCTCCTCGGAACGTACGAGGGCCCCGTCGGCCGGCGCGTGTCCCGGGTTCGGCGTCATATCGCCCACCCCGCGACCAGGGAAGCGACCGCCGCGCGCCGCTCCTCGGGCAGCGCCCGGCTCGGCGGGCGGATGTCGCGTCGGCAGAGCCCGAGCGCGGCCAGCGCCTCCTTGACGACCGTGACGTTGTCGGCGGACTGGTGCGCGGCCCGCAGGTCCTCGAAGGGCCTGATCTGCTCCCAGACCTTCATGGCGCCCGCGTAGTCCCCGGCGCGCAGCGCCTCCAGCATCCCCAGCGAGACCGCGGGGGCGACATTGACGAGCCCCGAGGTGAAGCCGGTCGCGCCGCCCGCGAAGTACGAGGGGGCGTACAGCTCGGCGAGGCCCGCGACCCACACGAAGCGTTCGAGACCCGCGTCGCGGGCGAAGGCGGCGAACCGGGCGGCGTCCGGCACGGCGTACTTCGCGCCGATGACATTGGGGCACAGCTCCCCGAGCCGGGCCAGGGTCTCACCGGCGAGCTGCGGGTTGCGGATGTACGGTACGACGCCCAGCTCCGGCACGGCCTCGGCGATCGCGCGGTGGTAGTCGACCCAGCCGTCCTGCGAGACGTAGGGGTGCACGGGCTGGTGGACCATCACCATCCCGGCGCCGGCGGCGCGCGCGTGCTCGGCGGCGGCCACCGCGGTCGGCACGTCGAGGCCGATCCCGACGAGGATCGCGGCCTCGCCCGCGGCCTCCTCGATCGTCAGCTCCGTGACCGCGCGCCGCTCGTCGGGGCCGAGCGCGTAGTACTCGCCGGTGTTGCCGTTCGGCGTGAGGGTGCGGACGCCGCCGTCGAGCAGCCGGCGGAGCAGCGCGCGGTGGGCCGCGGTGTCGACGGTGTCGTCGGCGGTGAACGGTGTCACGGGGATCGCCACGACATCGGCGAGCGCGTCCCGCGACGATGTGAGATCAGGGCTCTTCATGCGTGGTCTCTCCTTCGGGGAACGCCCGGTGCAGGAACGAGGCGATGTGATCGTGGAGGGCGCCGGCCGCGCCGTCGGTGTCACCGGCCAGGGCGAGGCGCAGGATCTCCCGGTGCTCGCCCGCCTCCCGCTCCCAGGACGGGACGGCGGCCCAGGCCACGGTCGAGACGAGGGCGGCCTGGTCGCGTACCTCGTCGAGCATCCTGGCCAGCAGCGGATTGCCGCAGGGCAGGTAGAGCGAGCGGTGGAAGTCCCGGTTGGCCAGCGAGCGTTCGGCCCGGTCGGCCGCCTCGTCGGCGCGCAGCAGGGCTTCCCTGGCGGGTTCCAGGGAGGCGCCGCGGCTCAGCGAGCGGCGCAGCGCCGCCGGTTCCAGCAGCAGCCGTACGTCGTAGACCTCGTGGGCCATCGCGGCGTCGACGGTGCGGACGGTGGCGCCCTTGTACTGGCTCATGACGACCAGGCCGGTGCCGGCCAGGGTCTTGAGCGCTTCCCGCACCGGTGTCTTCGACACCCCGAACTGCGCGGCCAGTTCGGTCTCGACCAGGGCCTGGCCAGGACTGAGCCCGCCGGTCAGGATGGCGTGCTTGACCGCCTCCTGGACGTACTGGGTTCGGGAGGGGATCGGACTCGGTGCGAAGGCCATGGGCGCTCTCAGATCTCGCGTCTCATATATGACGTACGAAGTACGACGCGATGAAGCTAGGTCCGCCTTCATGGTTCGTCAATGCTTCTGACGGAAGTAGTAAGCGCTTCGACGGATGTCGTCCGAACCATTGACGTACGGCCTCCAGGTCCTTAATTTCTAGCGGCAAGCGCTTACCTAAAACGATTCAATTTTTCGAGTGAGGGGCGAGCTATGCCTACGTCGGGGAGCGTCGACAGACGCGGCCTGCTCAAGATCGCGGGTGGCTCACTGGCCGCACTCGGCCTGACCGCGGCGGGTTGCGGGTCCGGTTCCGGAAGTGGATCGGGCGGCGGCGACGTCACTCTCCGGTACGCGTGGTGGGGCTCCGAGGACCGCGCGAAGCGGATCAACCGGACGATCGCCCTCTTCGAGGAACAGCACCCGAAGATCAAGATCAAGACCGACTTCCAGCCCTACCTGGACTTCTGGAAGAAGTTCAACACCCAGGCCTCCGGGGGCAATCCGCCGGACGTGTTCCAGAACGCCGTCGGCTTCCTGCGCAAGTACGATCAGAAGAACGTGCTGCTCGACCTGAAGCAGCAGGTGAGCGCGGGCAACCTCAGCATGGACGGCTTCCGCGCCGGCCTCGCCACCTTCGGTGAGGTGGACGGCAAGCTGCTCGGGGTCCCGGTCGGCAGCAACTCGATGGCGATGGTCATCGACGAGAAGGTGTACGAGAAGGCCGGCATCGCCCCGAAGCCGGGGTGGACCTGGGACGAGTTCGACGCCGCGATGCGTAAGATCCGCGACACCCAGGGGGTGGCGGGGGACAGCGGGATGTACGGCGTCATGTACCTCTACGACCTCTACCTCCGCCAGAACGGCAAGGCGTTCTTCACCGCGGACGGGCTCGGCTTCACCGAGGCCGATCTCACCCAGTGGTGGACCAAGGCGCACGCCGGGGTGAAGTCGGGCGTCTACACGGACCCGAAGAAGATCGCGCAGATCAAGCCCAAGTCCGCGGTTGCCGCCGAACTCGCCGCCGGGGAGTTCACCTGGGACAACTTCACCGTCCGCTACACCGCCGAGGGCAAGAGCAGCTACGGCCTCGCCCCGATCCCCACGACCGACGGAAAGAAGACGGGCCAGTACCTCGGCTCGCTGATGCTGAGCGGCTCGCGGCGGACCAAGCACCCCAAGGAAGTCGCCCAGTTCATCAACTTCATGGTGCACGACCCCGAGGTCGCGAAGATCATGGGCTACGACCGGGGCGTCCCCACCACCACCGCCCAGTACGAGGCGTTCAAGCCCACCGACGAGGTCAACCAGCAGATCGCCGCCTACGAGCAGCAGCTCGTCGACACCGGGGTGCTGGAGCCGATCACCCCGCACCCGGCGGGCGCGGACGTCGCCGAGTCGGCCTTCCTGCGGATCGCCGAGGAACTCGCCCTGGACAAGCGGTCGGTGGACAGCGCGGTGAAGCAGTTCTTCACCGAGTCGAAGACTGCGCTCGCCTCCTGATGGGACCCACGGTGGTGAGCGCAGCGGCCGCCGCGTCGGAGCCCCGCGCCGGGGGCGCGGCCCCACGGGCCGGCCAGGACCGCCCCGGACCCCCCGCCGCCGGACGGCGGGGGCGCCGGGAGAACCTGGCCGGCCTGCTCTTCATGTCGCCCTGGATCGCGGGCTTCCTGATCCTCACCGCGGGGCCGATGGTCGCCTCGCTCTACTTCGCCTTCACCGACTACAACCTCTTCGACGCCCCGCGGTGGATCGGGTTCGACAACTTCACCGAGATGTTCGGGGACGCCCGCTGGCGCCACTCGGTCTCCCTGACGCTCTGGTACGTGGTCGTCGGCACCCCGCTCAAGCTGGCGGCGGCGCTCGGGGTGGCCCTGCTGCTCAGCCAGAAACGCCGCGGACAGGCCTTCTACCGGGCCGCGTTCTACGCCCCGTCGCTGATCGGGGCGAGCGTCTCCATCGCCATTGTCTGGAAGGCGATCTTCTCCGACGACGCCGTGGTCGACCGTACGCAGCGGCTGTTCGGCCTCCCCGCGGGCGGCTGGGTCGGCGACCCGGACCTGATCGTCTACAGCCTGGTGGCGCTCACCGTCTGGCAGTTCGGCGCGCCCATGGTGATCTTCCTCGCCGGGCTGAAGCAGGTGCCGGTCTCCCTGTACGAGGCGGCGGAGGTCGACGGCGCGGGCCCGCTGCGCCGGTTCTGGAACATCACGCTCCCGATGATCTCCCCGGTGCTCTTCTTCAACGTCCTGCTGGAGACCATCCATTCGTTCCAGATCTTCGGCTCGGCCTACATCCTGGGCGGCGCGGGCGGCACCTGCGGCCCGGCCGACGGCACCCTCGTCTACACCTGTTACCTCTACGTCCAGGGCTTCGAGAACAGCCGGATGGGGATGGCCTCGGCCATGGCCTGGATCCTGCTGCTCGCGGTCGGGCTGGTGACCGCGCTGCTGTTCTGGTCCCAGAAACGCTGGGTGCACTACGAGGAGGCGACCCGATGAGCACGGAGCGTACGCGGTGGTCGCCGCGCCCGGCGGCCGGGCCGCCCGTACCGGCGCCGGTACGTCGCCCGGACCCCGCCGAGGCGGTACGGGCCGCCTTCCGCCGCCGCAGCGCCGGCTCGCTGGCCTGGCACCTCGGCTCGCTCGCCGTCCTCGCGGTCGTCCTCTACCCGGTGGTCTGGGTGATCGGCGGATCGTTCAAGCCGAACGACCAGATCGTGGGCAGCCTGGACCTCTTCCCGGTCTCGCCCATCACCGAGAACTACACCCGGCTCGCCGACGGCATCGCGGACATCCCGATCACCACGTTCTTCGTCAACTCCACGGTTCTGGCGCTGGGTTCGGTCGCCGGGGTGCTGATCTCGTGCTCGCTCGCGGCCTATGCCTTCGCCCGGATCCGGTTCGCCGGGCGCAATCTGCTCTTCACGCTCATGATCGGGACGCTGCTGCTCCCGTACCACGTCCTGCTGATCCCGCAGTACGTGCTCTTCCAGAAGCTCGAACTCATCAACACCTACACGCCGTTGCTGCTGGGCAAATATCTGGCCACGGACGCCTTCTTCGTCTTCCTGATGATGCAGTTCATGCGGAACCTGCCGAAGGAGCTGGACGAGGCGGCGCGGCTGGACGGCTGCGGACACGCGCGGATCTACTGGTCGATCGTGCTGCCGCTGTGCCGGCCCGCCCTGATCACCAGCGCGATCTTCACCTTCATCAACGCGTGGAACGACTTCATGGGCCCGCTGATCTATCTCAACGAGCCCGAGAAGTACACCGTTTCCCTCGGCCTGAAGATGTTCGTCGACCAGGACGGGGTCGCCAACTACGGCGGGATGATCGCGATGTCGCTCATCGCCCTGCTGCCCGTACTGCTCTTCTTCCTCGCGTTCCAGCGCTATCTGATCGACGGCATGGCGACCTCCGGACTGAAGGGCTGAGCCGTTCCGATGAGCCGGACCGTCAACCCAGCCGAGCGGGACCGGGCCGAGCGGCGGCGCGCGGCCCGGCAGGACTCGCTGTTCCTGCGGGCGTTCGCCGTCTTCGCCGAGGCGCTGCTCACCGGCGTGTGGATCGCGCTCGCCTCGCTGCCCCTGCTCACCTTCCCCGCCGCGTTCGCCGCCGGGGCCGGACACCTGCGCCGGGTGCTGGCCCACGAGGTGGCCACCCGGCGGGAGTTCCTGGCGGATCTGCGCTCCGCCGCCCGGCGCGGCTGGCTGGTCGGGGCGGCCGGCTGGGCGGCGCTCTGGCTGCTCTGGGCGGACCTGACCGTTGTACGGGCCGGGCTGCCCGGCGGCGCCTTCGTGGGCACCGTCGGCGTGCTCGCCTTCCTCGGCGTGTGCGTCGCCGGGCTGCGTGCCGCCGCGTGCTGGCGGCCCGGGGCGTCCTGGCGGGTCCTGCTGCGCGCGGCGGCCCGCCGGACGCTCCGGGACCCTGCCGGGTCGCTGCTGCTGATCTGCGGCCTCGCCCTCGTACCGGCCTCGGCGTGGTTCGCCACCCCGCTGGCGGCGCCCGCGCTCGGCGTGGTCACGGCCGCGGCGCTGGCGGTGGAGCGCCGCCACCGTACCGGCTGACCCGGTCGTCGTACCCGCGCCGTACGTACCTCCATTCATGTCATGTGCACGTAAATTTCTGTCGCTGCCGAGGAAGGATTGCCGATGTCACCGATCCCCCGCAGGTCCCTGCTGAAGGCCGCCGCCGTCACGGGCGCCGCCACCCAGTTCAGCTGGGCGCTCAGCCGGAACCCGGCGCGGGCGGCGGACGCCCCCGCCGCCGCGGCCGACGCCCCCGTCACGGTCCGCTGGCTGGAGGACGAGGGGCCCGGAGCGGCCGCCGGCTCCACCTTCGGGGTGCCGTGGCCGCGTGGCGCCCACCCCGCCGGCACGGCGTTCGCCCTGGCCACCGCAGGCGGCGAGGCCGTCCCCGTGCAGAGCTGGCCGACCGCCTACTGGCCCGACGGCTCCCTCAAATGGACGGCCCACGCCGTCGGGACCGCGGGCGACCGCGCCGTCGCCGCGGCCGAGCGCCTCACCCTCGCCGCCGGAACGCCCGCCGCCCCGGCGAAGAAGGTCACCGTCACCGGGACCCGGCGGAAGATCACCGTCGACACCGGTGTCGTCCGGGCCGTCATCCGCAGGGACGGCGACCAGCTCGTCGAGTCCCTGACCCGCGGCACCACCCGGATCGCCACCGACGGCCGCCTCGTCCTGCTCCGCCAGGGCGAGCTGGGCGATCGGGACCTGGACGACGCGGGCAGCGCCAAGTGGGAGCGTTTCGACGGCGAGATCTCCGGTGCCGAGGTCGAACAGGACGGCCCCGTCCGGGCGGTGGTCCGCATCGACGGCAAACACCGGCGCGGCAGCCGCAGTTGGCTGCCCTTCAGCGTCCGGCTCTACTTCTACGCCGGCGCGGACTCCTTCCGCATGGTCCACACCATCACCTACGACGGTGAACAGACCGCGGGCCGCACGAAGGGCGACTTCATCCGCGGACTCGGCGTCCGCTTCTCCGTACCGATGCGCGACGCCGCGTACGACCGGCACATCCGGATCGCCGGCGAGGGCAAGGGCTTCCTCACCGAGGCCGTCCAGGGCATCACCGGACTGCGCCGCGACCCGGGCGCCGCCGTCCGGGCCGCGCAGGTCAAGGGCGAGAAACTGGCCGACCCCGCCACCTGGGACCAGCGGGTCACCACCCGCCTCCCGTACATCCCCACGTGGGGCGACTACACCCTCTCGCAGCTCTCCGCCGACGGCTTCACCCTGCGCAAGCGCACCAAGCCGGGCCACGGCTGGATCACGGCGGGCGGCGGCGGCCGGGCCTCCGGCTTCGGCTATGTCGGCGGGGCGAGCGGCGGACTCTCCTTCGGGCTGCGCGACTTCTGGCAGAAGCACCCCGCGCAGCTCGACATCCGGGGCGCGGCGGGCGACGAGGCCGAGGTCACCCTCTGGCTCTGGTCACCCGAGGCCCGCCCCATGGACCTGCGCTTCTACCACGACGGCATGGGCCAGGACACCTACCCCGAACAGATCGAGGGCCTCAACATCACCTACGAGGACTACGAGCCCGGGTTCGGCACCCCGTACGGCATCGCCCGCACCAGCGAGCTGATGTTCTGGGCCAACGCGGCCACCCCCACCGCCGCCGAACTCGTCGCCCAGTCCCAGGCCGTCCGCACCCCGCCGCAACTCGCCGCGAGCGCCGAGGACCTCAGCAGGGCGGGCGTGTTCGGCGGTCTGTTCGCCCCCGTCGACCGCTCCGTCCCCGCCAAGGCGAAGATCGAGGACCAGCTCGACTTCCTCTTCACCTACTACCAGGAGCAGGTCGAGCAGCGCCGCTGGTACGGCTTCTGGGACTACGGCGACTTCATGCACAGCTACGACGAGAACCGCCACCAGTGGCGGTACGACGTCGGCGGCTACGCCTGGGACAACTCCGAACTCTCGCCCGACCTCTGGCTCTGGTACGCCTATCTGCGCTCCGGCCGCTCCGACATCTTCCGCTTCGCCGAGGCGCTCACCCGGCACACCGGCGAGGTCGACGTCTACCACCTCGGCCAGTGGGCCGGACTCGGCACCCGCCACGGCGTACAGCACTACGCGGACAGCGCCAAGCAGCAGCGCATCTCCACCGCCGTCTACCGCCGCCCGTACTACTACCTCACGGCGGACGAACGGGTCGGCGACCTGATGCGCGCCCAGGTCGACTCCGACGAGACGTTCCTCGTCCTCGACCCCATCCGCAAGATCCGCACCGAGCCGTACGAGCCCGACCGCAACGCCCTGTCGATCGGCTTCGGCACCGACTGGAGCGGGCTCGCGGCGGGCTGGCTCACGGAGTGGGAGCGCCGGGGCCCGCAGGCGGCCAAGGCGGAGGCGCGGCTGCGCTCCACCATGGAGACGATCGCCGCGCAGCCCAACGGCTTCGTCCAGGGCTCGGGGCTGTACGACCTGGACACCGGGAAGTTCGCGGTCGCCGACAAGCCCCTGGTCAGCGTCTCCCATCTCTCCGCGATGTTCGGCCTGGTCGAGATGTGCGCGGAGCTGATCGGCCTCATCGACCTGCCCGCGTTCGAGGAGGCCTGGCTGGACTACTGCCGCTACTTCAACGCGACCAAGGCCGAGCAGCGCGAGCGGTACGGCACCGACTTCGGCAGCCTGCTCCTCTTCCAGGGCCACTCGCGCCAGGACGCCTACGCGGCCGCCCGGTCGGGCGACGAGAAGCTGGCGGAGCGCGCCTGGCAGAAGTTCTACGACAGCGACGCGTACACCTCGGCGATGGTCTGGGACCGCAAGCGCATCGAGGGCCCCGATGTCCTCGAACCGGGCTGGGAGAACCTGCGGATCAACACCAACGAGACGGCGCTCTTCGGGCTGGCGGCGATCCAGAACCTGGCGCTGGTGGGCGACCGGATCCCGAAGTAGGGGAGGGGGGGACCGTGAAAAGCACCAGGAAACACACCGTGGAAGACATGAGGGAACACACCGGGGAACACGCCAGGGAGGTCATGAGGGCACACACCGGGGAGCACACCACGGAACGCGCGCGAGCCGGAAGAGGGTTCCCGCTCCGGCACGCCGGGGCGGTGCTGCTGGCCGCCCTCACCGCGGCGACGGCCCTGTCGTCCCCCGCACGGGCCGGGGCACCCGAGCGCGCACCCGGCCTGCCCGCCGGGTGCGCGGGGACCTCCCCGGTGGTCTGCCACTTCGCCGTGGCGCCGGGGACGTACGAGGTGACGGCCCTGCTCGGCGGGGCCACCGCGGGCTCCACCGGCGTCTCGGCGGAGACCCGCCGCACGATGCTCGCCGAGACGGCGACCGCGGCCGGCCGGACGGTACGGCGCGGCTTCACCGTGGACGTACGCGCGCCCGAGGGGGAACCCACGGGCCCGGCCGGCAGCCCCGGCCTCGACCTGCGCTTCGACGGCGCGGCGCCACTCCTGGCGGGGCTCCGGGTCACCCCCGCGCCCCGGGCGCCCCAGCTCTTCCTGGCCGGTGACTCGACGGTCTGCGACCAGGCGGGCGAACCGTACACGGGGTGGGGCCAGCAGCTTCCGCAGTACCTCCGCGCCGGTATCTCGGTCGCCAACTACGCCGATTCGGGGGAGGGTTCGCAGTCCTTCCTGGACACGCCCGCGCTCTTCCCCGCCGTCGAGTCCCGGGTGGGCCGGGGCGATCTCGTCCTCGTGCAGCTCGCGCACAACGACAAGCAGACCCTCGCCGACGTCTACCGGGCCAACCTCACGGAGATGACCGACCGGGTACGGGCCAGGGGCGGCCGGCCCGTCCTGGTCACGCCGATCGTCCGCCGCTGGTTCAACGCCGACGGGACGCTCGACAACGGCACGGCCCTGAACGTGAACGGCCTGGGCGTCGACCTCCCGGCCGAGATGCGCGCGCTCGCCAGGGACCGCGGCATCCCCCTCGTCGACCTCACGGCGCTCACCAAGCGGCGGGTGGAGGAACTGGGCCCCGAGGCGTCCAAGGCGCTCTTCCTCTACGACGAGAAACGCGACAACACGCACACCTCGGTCCGGGGAGCGACGGAGTTCGCCGCCCTGGTTCTCGGGGAATTGCGGGCACAGCGGCTGATTCCGGGCCGGGTGGTGCGCTGACCAGTGGCGTCCCGGTCCGCCGGTCCGTGCGGATACCCGACAGAAGGTGTCGGGTATCCGCGCCATCATCGTGCTGACGCCGATCGCTCAGGCGCGTTCGGGCGTCGGCACGACGATGGCACGGGACACGGAAGAAGGACAGGACACACATGTCAGCAACGCTGGACGGCAAGGTCGCGCTCGTCGCGGGAGCGACAAGGGGGGCGGGCCGGGGCATCGCGGTGGAACTCGGCGCGGCCGGCGCCACGGTCTATGTGACCGGCCGCAGCACCCGGGAGCGACGCTCGGAGTACGACCGCCCCGAGACCATCGAGGACACCGCCGACCTGGTGACCGAGGCGGGCGGCCGCGGCATCGCCGTCCCGACCGACCACCTGGACCCCGCCCAGGTCCGCGCCCTGGTGGACCGGATCGCCGCCGAACAGGGCCGGCTCGACGTGCTCGTCAACGACATCTGGGGCGGCGAGAACCTCTTCGAGTGGGAGGCTCCCGTATGGGAGCACGACCTCGACAAGGGGCTCCGGCTGCTCCGGCTCGCGGTGGAGACCCACGCGATCACCAGCCACCACGCCCTGCCCCTCCTGCTGCGCAAGGAGGGCGGACTCGTCGTCGAGATGACCGACGGCACCGCCGAGTACAACCGGGACACCTACCGGAACTCGTTCTTCTACGATCTTGCCAAGACCGCGGTCCTCCGGATGGCCTTCTCGCTCGGCCACGAGCTGGGATCGCGCGGCGGTACGGCGGTGGCCCTGACGCCCGGGTGGATGCGTTCGGAGATCATGCTGGATCACTTCGGCGTGACCGAGGAGTCGTGGCGCGACGCCCTGGAGAGCGAGCCGCACTTCGGCATCTCGGAGTCCCCGCGCTACGTCGGACGGGCCGTGGCAGCCCTGGCCGCCGACCCCCGGGTGAGCCGGTGGAACGGGCAGTCGCTGTCGGGCGGCCGGCTGGCCCAGGTCTACGGCTTCACCGACCTCGACGGCAGCCGGCCGGACGCCTGGCGCTACATCGTCGAGGTACAGGACGCCGGCAAGCCCGCCGACACGGCCGGCTACCGCTGACACCTTGCGTACGCGGGCCGGGAAGCGGCCGGGGCACCGTGCCCCGGCCGCTTCCCGGCCTGCCGCCTCACCCCGTCCAGCGGTAGCGGCGCTCCGGTCGGCCCGTGCCGCCGTACCGGAGCGAGATCTCCGCGCGGCCCGTGGTCGCGAAGTACTCCAGGTAGCGCCGGGCGCTCACCCGGGAGAGGGTCCCCGCCGCGGCGCACTCCGTGGCGGAGAGGCCCCCGGTGTTCTCCCGCAGGATGCGCTCCACCAGCTCCGCCGTGTGCGGGGCGAGCCCCTTCGGGAGCCCGCGGCTGCCCGGCGGCCGGGTGCCGAAGATCCGGTCGACGTCCTCCTGGCGCGCCTCGCCCAGACCGGCCAGCCGGCTCCGCAGCGATGCCACGTGCTGGAGCTGCTCTTGGAGCGCCGTCCGGTGGAACGGCTTGATCAGATAGTGCAGCGCGCCCGCCCGCAGCGCCGCCCGGATCAGCTCCGCGTCCCGCGCCGCCGTGATGAACAGCGCGTCGACGCTGGTGTTCCGGCCGTCCCGCTCCTCCGCCGCGCGCAGCTCGCGCAGCACCGCGATGCCGTCCATGTCGGGCAGATAGATGTCGAGCAGCACCAGGTCCGGCCGGAGCCGTTCGGCCGCGCGCAACGCCTCGGCGCCGCTGTGCGCCACACCGACGACCGTGAAGCCGTTCATCGCGGACACATAGCGGCTGTGCAGCTTGGCGACCATGAAGTCGTCGTCCACCACCAGCACTCTCATCACGGCGACACGCTAGGCCGCGACCACAACGACCACAACGTCCGTTGATTCCGGAAGAGAGACAGCTTGTTAACGCACAGGCAACATGTGGCCCACTTCACACCACTTCCCGAAGGGCGGCACACGTGCGATTGCGCACCCCTCTGGCCCTGCTCGGGTCGGCACTCCTGGTGCTGGTGGGGCCGCCGCTGCTCTCCTCGGGCAGTGGCACCGACACCGGTACGCAGATACCCGGCCTGCGCTTCATGGTCCCCAACACCCCCGGCGGCGGTTACGACATCACGGCCCGCACCCTGGCCAAGAACGCCGAGGACGCCGAACTCACCCACAACATCGAGGTCTTCAACCTCCCCGGCGCGGGCGGCACCGTAGGACTGACCCGGCTCGTCGGGGAACACGGCAACGGCAAGCTCGCCATGTCCATGGGCCTCGGGGTCGTCGGCGCCGTCCACACCAACAAGTCGCCCAAGACCCTCGCCGACACCACGCCGATCGCCCGGATCACCGAGGAGTCGGACATCGTCGTCGTCGCCAAGGACTCCCCGTACCGGACCATCGACGACCTGGTCACGGCCTGGAAGGCCAACCCGGCCAAGGTCCCGGTCGGCGGCGGCTCCTCGCCCGGCGGGCCCGACCACCTCGCCCCCATGCTGATGGCGAAGGCCGCCGGCATCCCGCCGAAGACCGTCAACTACGTGCCGTTCGACGGCGGCGGCGAACTCCTCGCCTCGATCCTCGGCAACAAGGTCGCCTTCGGGGTCTCCGGCGTCGGCGAGTACCTCGACCAGATCGAGTCCGGGGAGCTGCGGCTCCTCGCCGTCACCGGACCCGAGCGGCTGCCCGGACTGGACGCCCCCACCCTGCGCGAGTCCGGCCTCGACACCGACTTCACCAACTGGCGGGGCATCGTCGCACCGCCCGGCATCTCCGGCGCCGAGCGCGCCAAGCTGCTGGCCTTCATCGAGAAGCTGCACGACTCGCCGCAGTGGCGGGAGTCGCTCAAGAAGAACGGCTGGGCCGACGCCTTCCTCACCGGCGAGGAGTTCGGTGACTTCCTCGCGGAGGAAGACCGGCGCGTCGACTCCGTTCTCAAGGAGCTGGGACTGTGACACCGCCGACCGACACCCCCGACACGCCTGACATCCCTGACACCTCTGCCACCCCTGACACTTCTGGCGCTGCCACCACTTCTGCCACCACTTCTGCCACCGCGGCCCCGGCAGGGCCCCGCGACGCCCGAGGCTGGATCCGCGAACACTCCGAGATCGGCGTCGGCCTGCTGCTGCTCGCCCTCGGCGTCCTCGTCCTGACCGACGCGCTCACCATGTCCGTCGACCTCACGCAGCGCGGCCCCGTCGGCCCGAGGACCGTTCCCCTCGTCGTCGGCACCGGACTGCTCGTCGTCGCCGTACTCCTCACCCTCGACGTGCTGCGCGGTGGCCGGGGCGAGGCCGAGGGCGGCGAGGACATCGACCTCGCCGAGCCCAGCGACTGGCGGACCGTCCTCCTGCTCGCCGGGGTCTTCCTCGCCAACGCCGTCCTCATCGGCCCGCTCGGCTTCCCGATCTCGGGCGCCCTGCTCTTCTGGGGCTCGGCGTACGCGCTCGGCAGCCGGCACCACGACCGGGACCCGCTGATCGCCGCCGGGCTCTCGCTCCTCACCTACTTCGTCTTCAACAACCTGCTCGGTGTCCCCCTCCCCGGCGGCCCGCTGATGGGGGTGCTGTAACCGATGGACTCCCTCAACTCCCTCATCGACGGCTTCGGTACGGCACTCACGCCGATGAACCTGCTCTGGGCCGCGATCGGCGTGCTGCTCGGCACCGCCATCGGCGTCCTGCCCGGCATCGGCCCGGCCATGGCGGTCGCGCTGCTGCTCCCCGTGACGTACGGACTCGACCCGACCGGCGCGTTCATCATGTTCGCCGGGATCTACTACGGAGCCATGTTCGGCGGCTCCACCACCTCCATCCTGCTCAACACCCCGGGGGAGAGCGCCGCCGTCGTGGCGGCGATCGAGGGCAACCCGATGGCCAAGGCGGGCCGTGGCGCCCAGGCGCTCGCGGCAGCGGCCGGCGGGCACTTCGCCGGCGGCATGATCGGCACGATCCTGCTGGTCGTCCTCGCCCCGACCGTCGCCGCGCTCGCCGTCGACATCGGCGCGCCCGACTACTTCGCGATCATGGTGCTCGCCTTCATCGCTGTGACCTCCGTCCTCGGCTCGTCCCGGATCCGCGGCCTCGCCTCCCTGCTCATCGGCCTCACCATCGGTCTCGTCGGACTCGACCAGATGACCGGCCAGCAGCGGCTCACCTTCGGCACGCTCCAACTCGCCGACGGCATCGACGTGGTGATCGTCGCGGTCGGCCTCTTCGCGATCGGCGAGGCCCTGTGGGTCGCCGCCCATCTGCGCCGCACCACGGGCGAGGCGATCCCGGTCGGCCGCCCCTGGCTCGCGAAGAAGGACATCCGACGCACCTGGCGGCCGTGGCTGCGCGGCCCGCTCATCGGCTTCCCGTTCGGGGCGATCCCGGCCGGTGGCGCGGAGATTCCGACCTTCCTCTCCTACGTCACCGAGAAGCGGCTCTCCCGGCACAAGGACGAGTTCGGCAAGGGCGCCATCGAAGGCGTCGCGGGGCCCGAGTCGGCCGCCTCCGCCTCGGCGGCCGGCACGCTGGTCTCGATGCTCACCCTCGGACTGCCGACCACGGCCGTCGCCGCCGTGATGCTCGCCGCCTTCCAGCAGTACGGCATCCAGCCGGGCCCGCTGCTCTTCGAACGCGAACCCGAGCTGGTCTGGGGGCTGATCGCCTCCCTCTTCGTCGGCATGGTGCTGCTGCTCGCCCTCAACCTGCCGCTGGCACCGGTCTGGGCCAAGCTGCTGCGCGTCCCGCGTCCCTACCTCTACGCGGGGATCCTCTTCTTCGCGGCGGTCGGCGCCTACGCGGTCGGCGGCGAGGCGCTCGACCTGGTCATTCTGCTGATCATCGGGCTGATCGGGTTCGGGATGCGGCGGTACGGGCTGCCCGTGCTGCCCGCGGTCATCGGCGTCATCCTCGGCCCGGCCGCCGAGCAGCAGTTGCGGCGCGCGCTCCAGATCAGCGACGGCAGCGTGACCGGGCTGGTCAACACCCCGTTCTCGGTGACGGTGTACGCGGTGATCGTGCTGCTGCTGGCCTGGCCGGGGATACGGAAGCTGATCGCGACGCGCCGGGGGGCGTCCACGGTGCGGTAGCGGCACCGGGCGGCGACGCCGGGTCCGTTGTCAGTGGTGGCTGGCACCATCGGCACATGACCACGACCGACTGGGACGCCGCTGCCGACGCCTTCGACCAGGAGCCCGACCACGGGCTCCTGGACCCCGCGGTCCGGGCCGCCTGGGCCGCCCGGATGGCGGCGTGGCTGCCCGCGCCGCCGTCCCGGGTCCTCGACCTGGGGTGCGGTACGGGCAGCCTCGCGCTGCTCGCCGCCGAGCGGGGACACCGGGTGACGGCCGTCGATCTCTCCCCGCGGATGACGGCCCTCGCCCGGGCCAAGCTGGCCGGTACCGACGCGGAGGTCCTGACCGGCGACGCGGCCCGGCCGCCGGTGGGGGAGGGGCGCTTCGACGTGGTGCTGGCCCGTCATGTGCTCTGGCTGCTGCCGGATCCCGAAGAGACGCTGCGTCACTGGACGGCGCTGCTGCGGCCCGGCGGGCGGCTGGTCCTGGTCGAGGGAGTCTGGTCCGGGACCGGCCTGCCCGCGTCCCGTCTGACCACGGCCCTGGCTCCGGTCACCGAACGGGTCGAGTACGAACGGCTCTCCTCGGACACCGCCCTCTGGGGCCGCCCCGTCGACGACGAGCGATACGCGCTGATCGCGACCCCTGCGCCGCCCCGGCGCCACCGGGAAGTGGTCGACGTCCATCTCGTCCTGCGCCGGGGCGACGAGGTGCTGCTGGCCCGCAGAGCCGGGACGGGATACGGCGACGGGCTGCTCAACTGCCCCTCGGGGCATGTGGAATCCGGCGAGGACGTCCGTACGGCCGTGATCCGGGAGGCGGCCGAGGAGATCGGCGTCGCGCTGGCTCCCGGTGATCTGCGTGTCGCGCTGGTCATGCAGCACCGCGGTCCGGGCGGTCGGCCCCGCATCGGCTGGTTCTTCGAGGCGGCGTACGGCGCGGGCGGCGAGCCGTACAACCGGGAGCCGGACAAGTGCTCGGGCCTCGCCTGGCACCCCCTGTCCGGCCTTCCGGACGACATGGTCGCGTACTGCCGCGCGGGCCTCGACGCCTACCGCGCGGGTGAGCGCTTCGTCCTGCACTGGCACGAGGACGACGACCCGGTCGCCCACTCCCCGGGCACCGACCGGTCCACGGTCCTGCCCGCCACGCGCGGCGGCTCGCGCGGCGATTCGCGCTGAGAGAGGGGCCGCTGGTCAGCTCAGCTCGCGGACATGGCGTACCTCGGTCGCGCAGACCCGGTAGCCGAACCACCGGTTGACGGCGAGCATCGGGCCGTTGTCCGCGTCGTTCGACGTGAACGCCTCCTGGTAGCCCGCCGCTCTGGCCCGGCGCAGGGAGTCCGTCTTGGCGAGCTTCGCCAGACCGCGGCCCCGGAAGGCGCGGCGCGTCCCCGTCATACCGGTCGCGTAGCGGGTGGCGCCGTCGGTGTGGGCCGAGGTGAAGGCCGCCACCTGTCCGTCCACCTCCACCACCGTCGTCAGCTCACGGTCCAGACACGGGTGGTTCCAGGTGTGGTTCAGCCAGTCCTCGTAGTCGTCCAGGGTCGTCGCGATATCGCCCGGTTCGTCCGAGGACACCTCCGCGTCGGCCTCGAACAGCGGGCGCGGGTCGGCCGCGTACGCGTCGCCCGTACGGAGCACCACCCCCGCCGGGAGCACCGCGGGGAGCTCCGGCAGCGCGTCGCCGGTCAGGTCGAGACTCTGGAAGCGGGCGGGGCGCGTGGGGCGGTAGCCGTGGCGGGCGGCGAAGGCGAGGCTGCCCGGCTCCTCCAGCGCCCAGGCGTAGACGCTCGTCGCCCCGTGCGCCGCCAGATGCTCCTCGGCGGTCTTGAGGATCAGCGACCCGGCGCCCCGCCCGCGCCGCCCGGGCAGGACATGCGGGGTGACCGAGGACTGGCCGGGATCCTCGCTGTCGTACGCGATGCCCACATGCGCCGTACCGATCACCTCACCCGCCTCCTCGGCCACCAGGAGGCGGTACTTCTTGGCCGGATTCGCGTTCGCCACCTCGAACAGGAGGTCCTTCTCCGTCACGACGACGAACGGCAGGCAGGCACGGCGCAGCGCGACAACGGCGGGGGCGTCCTCGGTGCGGAAATCACGCACAGTCACAGTCATGGAGCGTGACCCTACGTGTGTCCGCCCCCGGTCCGCCTCTTCTTTTTCCCGTCGCGTTCCGGCCAGCTCTGGCGCCCGTCACTCGGCGCCGGGGGCCCGTGGGGGAGAATCGCACCGTGACGTTGAAGATCGTGATCGACCCGGCCGCCGTGACCGCTCCGTACGAGCAGCTGCGTACCCAGATCTCCGCGAAGGCCCGCTCCGGTGCGCTGCCGGTGGGGTACAAACTCCCCACCGTACGGGGGCTCGCCGAGGAGCTGGGACTGGCCGCCAACACCGTCGCCAAGGCGTACCGCGCGCTGGAGACGGACGGGGTCATCGAGACCAGGGGCAGGAACGGTACGTTCGTCGCCGCCGCCGGCGAGGCCGCCGACCGTGAGGCCGCCTCGGCCGCCCGCGCCTACGCGGAGCGTGCGCGACGCCTCGGGCTCGGCAGGGCCGCCGCGCTCGCCGCGGCGGAGGAAGCGGTACGGGCCGTGTACGCGAAGTGACGGCGCCGCGGGCCCCGGAGCCGCCGACGGCCCCGGACACCGACCCGCCGCAACCCCGCTCAGAGGTACAGGCCCGCCTCCGGGCTCGTGTGCTGTGCCGGGACCGAGGCCGGTCCCGTTCCCCGGCGCAGCGCGTACAGCTCCGCCAGCGTCGCGCCGTCCCGGCCCACCGCGGCCGCCTCCTCGTCGCCGTCCTCCCGGCCCAGCCAGGAGATCGCCTCCGCGCGGGTCAGCGAGCCGACCTCGATCCTGGCCAGGCAGCGGCCGGGGCGGACCACCGCCGGGTGCAGCCGCTCCAGATCCTCGTTGGTCGTCACCCCCACCAGGACGTTCCTGCCCTGCCCGAGCAGACCGTCCGTCAGGTTGAGCAGCCGCGACAGCGCCTGGCCCGCCGTGTGCTTGGCCTCGCCGCGGATCAGCTCGTCGCAGTCCTCCAGGAGGAGCAGCCGCCAGCGGCCCTTGGCCGAGCCGTCGTCCTCGCCGATCGCGATGTCCATCAGATAGCCGACGTCGTTGAAGAGCCGTTCCGGGTCCAGCACACAGTCCACCTGGCACCAGTCGCGCCACGAACGGGCCAGCGTGCGCAGCGCGGAGGTCTTGCCGGTGCCCGGCGGCCCGTGCAACAGCAGCAGCCGGCCCGCGATGTCGTCCGGGGTCACCTTCATCAGCCGGTCCATCGCCTCGGCCACCGGCGCGGTGTAGTTGGGCCTGATCTCGTCCCACGTGCCGGCGGTGATCTGCCGTGTCGTACGGTGCGGGCCGCGCCGCGGCGAGACGTACCAGAACCCCATCGTCACGTTCTCGGGCTGCGGCTCCGGATCGTCCCGGGCGCCGTCCGTGGCCTGCCGGTGGATCTTCTCCGCCAGTTCGGTGCTGACGGCCGTCACCGTCACATCGGCGCCGCGGTTCCAGCGGGACACCAGCAGCGTCCAGCCGTCGCCCTCGGCCAGGGTCGCGCTCCGGTCGTCGTCGCGGGCGGAGCGCAGCACGGTGGCACCGGGTGGCAGCAGGCCCGCGCCCGGCTTGACCCGGTCGATCGTGGAGCTGTGGGAGTAGGGCTGCTCGCCCGTCGTGAAGCGGCCGAGGAAGAGCGCGTCGACCACATCCGAGGGCGAGTCGCTGTCGTCGACGGTGAGCCGGATCGGCAGGGCGTCCTGAGGGTTGGGGGACATGTCGCCCATGATCCGGCACGGGGACGGCCGATGCACGGTGTTTTGGCCCCTGGAGGGGGAGCGCGCCGCCGGTGCCCCATGGCCCCGGCGCGCAGCGCCGCCGTCATCACCGCCGTCACGCTCCCCGGCCCGCCACTCTGCCGCCCGGCCCCGTCACTCCATCAGGCCGCCCCGCCGCCGCGCGCCGGGCACGGCCGCGCGGGCCACGGCCGCGGCCCGGCGGGCCCGCCGTACCAGCGCGTACCCCTTGGTCAGCGCCCGGTCCCCGGCGAAGGCGCGGCTGAGCGCCCGGCCCTCGACGAGCCGGCCGAACTCCTCGATCCCGGTGGTGCGCCGTACGGTCACCCGCTCCAGCGCGTACGGGCCCTGGCCCCGGCGCGCCAGCGCGTTGCCGACGGCCAGCGACTGGGTGAACCCGGCCGCGCGGACGGCGTGGCGCACCCGCCGGCTGGAGTAGCCGTACGGATAGGCGAAGGAGACGGGCTCCGTGCCCAGCTCCTCGGCGAGGATCTCCCGGCAGCGCTCGGTCTCGAAGCGCAGCCGCCGGTCATCGGTCTGGTCGAGCTGCGGATGGGTGTGGCTGTGGCCGCCGATCTCCGTGCCGGCGGCGGCCAGTTCCCGTACCTGGTCCCAGTCGAGCATGGTGTCCGGGGCGCCGCCGGCCCGGCGGTCGGAGGACCCGCCGCGCAGCCACGCCGTCGACACGAAGAGGCTCGCGGCGAAGGAATGCTCCACGAGAACGGGGAGCGCGTGCCGGTGCACCCCCTCGTAACCGTCGTCGAACGTGATCAGCACCGGGCGCTCCGGCAGCGGCTTCCCGGTGCGCCAGGCGTCGGCGAGCCGCGCCGTGGTGACCGGGGTGAAGCCGCGCGCGCCGAGCAGCGCCATCTGCGCGGCGAACGCCCCGGGCGGGACGGAGAGCGCGCGGGTGGCAGGCGCGGGCCGCTCCGTGACGGCGTGGTACATGAGGATCGGTACGCCGCCGGTACCGACGGCGGGAGGCCGCGGCGGCGCGGGCGCGGGGCCGGAGGGGCCCGGCGCGCGGCGCGGCGCGGAGCCCCTCCTCCCCGTGGTCATACGGCCGCCTCCCACCGGCCGCGCAGCTCCTCGGCGGCGCCGGGCCCCCGCCGTTCGATGGGCCCCGACGTGAACGCCACGTCCCCGCCCCGGGTGCGGTAGCGGCCCACCAGATAGCCGGCCGCCGTGGTGGCCACCCCCGCCACGATCGCCCCGGCGCGGCCCAGACCGCCGGGCCGCCCCCGCACCGCGTCGCGCAGACCGCGCGCGATACCCGCCGGAAGCACGCGGGTGGTGTAACGGCGCTCCGACGCGAGCCCCTTGTCCGCTCCCACGCTCCTGGCGACCAGCGCCTTGGAGAGCCCTTCGGCGTACGTCCGCGTACGGAAGTAGCCGAAGCGCTCGCGGGCCGCGGGGACCCGGTGGTGGATGACGGCGCGGTCGTCGATCAGCAGCACCGCGTCCGGTACGGCCTCGGTGAGCCGGATGCACAGCTCCGTCTCCTCGCAGCCGAGCGGGCGCCGGTCGCCGTCGCGCCCGATGCCCGTCGCGAAGCCGCCCGCCGTGTCGAACGCGGTACGCCGGAACGACGCGTTGCCGCCGAGGACGTTGCGTACCCGGACCACACCCTCCGGCAGCCCCCGGTACGTACAGCCCACGACCCAGTCGAACTCCTCGGGGAACCAGGCGGGCCTGCGCCCCGAGGCCCACGCGGGCATCGTCCGCCCGCCCACGGCGAGGATCCGCGGATCGTCCCCGTACGCCTCGTCGAAGCGGCGCAGCCAGTCCCGTTCGGCCACGGCGTCGTCGTCGAGGAACGCCACGAACGCGCCGCGGGCCGCGGCGATCCCGGTGTTGCGGCCCGCCGAGAGGCCCCGCGGCCCCGCGTTGGCGAGCACCCGAACCTCGCCGCGCGCGGCCGGCTCCGCGTAGTGCGCGGTGAGCCGCGCCAGCAGGGCCGGGTTGTGGTCGACGACGAGCAGGGTCTCCAGGGCCGGCAGCGACTGCCCGGCCACCGAGTCGACCGCCGCGAGGATGTCCGGCCAGCGGTCCTCGGTGTAGACGCAGACGACGACCGTGAACGGCCGGTGCCGCGAGGCCGCCGCGCCGCCCCCGTGCGCCGGACCTCCGGTCACGACGCTCACGACGCCTCCCCGCGCGGCGCCGCGGGGACGCTGATCCGCAGGGCGACCGGGCGGCGGCGGTTCGAGCGGGGCACGCCCCGCTCGCGGAGTATCACCTTCAGGACGCGCAGGCCGTCCCGGACGGCTCTCAGATTGCTGACCCCGTGGATCCGGTCGTACTCGTGGCTCGGGATCTCCTGCACCTTCAGTCCGGCCTTGACGACCCGGATGTTCATCAGGGTCTCGACCTCGAAGCCGGTGCAGTCCAGGGTGATCTCGTCCAGGCAGTGGCGCCAGAAGGCGTTGTAGCCGTAGCAGAGATCGGTGTAGCGGGCGCCGAACTTGGCGTTGACGACGGCGCAGAGCACCCGGTTGCCGAGCTTGCGGATCGCCGTCATGTCGTCCGTGCCGCCGCCGTTGGCGAACCGCGAGCCCTTGGCGAAGTCGGCGCCGGAGACCAGGGCCGAGACATAGGAGACGATCTCCTGGCCGTCGGCCGAGCCGTCCGCGTCGACCATCACGATGATGTCGCCGGTGCACGCGGCGAAGCCGCTGATCAGGGCGTCCCCCTTGCCCTTGCCGCGCTGGGCGACGACCTTGACGTCCGGCCGTAACGCGCGGGCCACCTCGATCGTCCCGTCGGTGGAGTCGCCGTCCACCAGGACGACTTCGTGGATCCACTCGGGCAGGGTCTTGAAGACGTACGGAAGGTTCTCCGCCTCGTTCATGGCCGGTATGACGACGCTCACCGGCGGAGTGATCGCGAGATGCGAGGAGATCGGCCGGTACGCGAGCCGGTCCATCCGCCCGCCCTGCTGTTCGAGCTGGATATGTCCCTCGGCCTGGATATGCCCCTCGGCCTGGCTCCGCTGTTCGCTCGGGAGCCGGGCCGGAATGTCCAACGGATCGTCACCCGGTATCGCCGGGCGCAGAAACGCGCTCACAAGACTTTCCCTCTCGTCCGGTGGACCGCCCACCCCCGGGCGGTCCCGCTGTGGTTCCGGTTCGAAAGGGGGGTTCTCACTCCGCCATGACGGCATGGCACATGGCACTCCGTGCTGGACGGGTGAGCTGTGGAACTGGTCGCGCGGCCCGCGACTCGGCAGCGCGGAGCGCGGTCACCGAGCGCGGTACCCCCCTACCGCGCCCCGCACCGGAAGCCATCGCGACGCTTGAAGCCCTCCCCAGGAGCCGCTTGCATGATGGACCGATGCGGGTGGATGTACGACGGTATTGATGATTGGGACTGTATGGCAAGAGCTGGAACCTCGGCGCGGGTTTTTGCTTCTTTGGCCGTACTTCGCCGGTCACATCCGGAACATCCCTGATCGGTTCCGCTCAATTCTTCACGCTCCGTGTACTCATAACGATCCAAGGGAAACTCTCACCGTGCGTTCTTGGCATGGACACTTCCAGTGAAGTGTCCCTGCTGGTACGACAGTTGTGGCAGAAATCCTGCTAAGGAGAGGTTCTATGAAACTGGCCCGAATCACGGCATTCTCATCCTCGCTCCTCCTCGGCGCCGTCCTCGCCCTCACCGGGGCATCGGCGGCCTCGGCCGCCGAGTCGGCCGCCGCCGTCGACTACGTGGCGCTCGGCGACTCGTACTCCTCGGGGGTCGGCTCCGGTGGGTACGACAGCGCCAGTGGTGCCTGCAAGCGCACCCCCAGGGCTTATCCGGCCCTCTGGGCCGCCGCGAACTCACCCGCCTCGTTCGCGTTCACCGCGTGCTCGGGCGCCCGTACGGGCGATGTGACCGCCAGTCAGCTCGGGCCGCTCAACTCCTCCACCGACCTCGTCAGCATCAGCGCAGGCGGCAACGACGCCGGATTCTCCGACGTCATGACGGTCTGCGTCCTCCAGTCGGAGAGTGCCTGCCTCAACCGGATCGCGCAGGCCCGCGCGTTCGTCGACGCCACGCTCCCCGGCAACCTCGACACGGTCTACACGGCGATCAGATCCAAGGCCCCGTCGGCGAGAGTCGTGGTCCTCGGCTATCCCCGCTTCTACCAGCTCAAGGGGACCTGTATCGCGGGGCTGAGCGAGGCGAAGCGGGCCGCGATCAACAGTGCGGCCGATTATCTGAACGCCGCGACCGAGAAGCGCGCCGCCGACCACGGCTTCACCTTCGCCAGTGTCTCCGCGGCCTTCACCGGCCACGAGATCTGCTCCAGCGCCTCGTGGCTGAACAGCCTGAACGTGCTGGACATCGGCGAGTCCTACCACCCCACGGCCGCCGGCCAGTCCATGGGCTACCTGCCGGTCTTCACCTCGGCCGCGTAGCCCCTCCCGTGAGCCCCTTCCGCAAGGCCCTCGGGGAGGCCCTCGCGAGGGTCCCCCACACGGGTCTCCCGCGACCGGGCGAACTGTCCAACTCGCCCTGAATTAACACGGATCGGGCCGTGTCGGGCCGTGTCTATTCCTCCCCGTACGAGTGTGGTTCCGCCCGAAGGCGGGATACACGGGTGTCCTGAAGGGACGATAGGGTTAACCTGCCCGGACCGGGTGCCCTCGTACGGGTGGGGAGTGGAATGAAACAGATAACGGTGCACAGCAGGGCACGAATCCCTGCGATCACCTGCGGGAGCAGCGCGAGCAGTTCGCGCCTCGACCGCCATCTCGCGGTGCTCGGCGGTCCTGCCGTGCCGCAGCGGGAGACGGTCGAGGCGACGCTGCTGATGCGTGAGCTGACCGCACGGGACAGGTCGGAGACACACACGAGGAAGGGCGCGCGGGTCTCACTCTTCGCGCCGCTGCGGCGGCTGCGCCGCACGCTCTTCGGCAGCCGCCGCTGACCTTCACGGTTCAGACTGCTCGCGGTATCCCCGCGCTCGGACCACCCGCGACCGTTCGGTGGGCCGGCCGGGTGCAGGCTGCCGCCTTCCTGTCTCCTCCTCCGTCCCCTCCGCGGCGGCCCGGCCGGTGAGTCCACTCCCCGACACCGGCCCTGGCCGGCCGCGGCCCTGAAGGCGGCTCGTGCCGCCGACTCACTCCCCGCCCCTCGCGTACCGCCGTACCACCAGCGGTACGAACAGGACCAGCAGCGCCAGTGACCACAGCAAGGATCCGGCCACCGGATGCGCGGCGGGCCAGGCGGCGTCCGGCACCGGGGCGGCGTTCCCGCACAGATCCCTGACCGCCGCGGCGACCGCGCTGATCGGGTTCCACTCGGCGACCGTACGCAGCCAGCCGGGCAGTCCCTCCGCCGGGATGTACGCGTTCGACAGCAGCGGCAGCACGAACGTCGCGGCGCCGAGCTGCCCCGCGATCTCCTCGTTGCGGACGAGCAGCCCGATGTACGTGCCGATCCACGCGGTCGCGAACCGGAAGAGCAGCAGCAGCCCCACCGCGCCGAGCGCGCCCGGCACGCCGCCCTCGATCCGCCATCCCACCGCCAGCCCCACCAGCAGCAGCGGCACCATCCCGGCGACCGTGGTCAGCAGATCCGCCAGGGTCTGTCCCAGCGGTACCGCGACCCGGCTCATCGGCAGCGTCAGGAACCGGTCCATGACGCCGCGCTGGGCGTCGTGCGACGCCTGGAACATGCCCGTCATCAGGCCGCCCGCGGCCGTCGCCGCGAGCAGTCCGGGCACGAGGTACGCGCGGTACTCCTCGCCCGGCATCGCCAGCGCGCTGCCGAAGACGTAGCCGAAGAAGAGCAGCATGTTGATGGGCATGGTCTGGGTGAGGATCACGATGCCCGGGGCGTGCCTGATCCGCTGGAGGTGGCGGCCCAGGACGGCGCCGCTGTCGTAGGCGAGCGTGCTCATGCGGCGTGCTCCTTCGGGGCGGACGTGCCGGACGCGTCGGACGTGCCGGACGCGGGGCGCGTGGAGGGGGTGACGGAATCGCGGGTGCGGTCGGTCAGACGGAGGAAGACCTGGTCCAGCGTGGGCGGCCGCAGGCTCACGTCGACCACCGGCACGCCCGCCGCGTCCAGTTCCCGGACGATCCGGGGCACGGTCAGCGCGGGGTTCATGGCCACGGCGCCGACCGTACGGAGCTCGCGGTCGAGGACGGGCTCGGCGCCGGTGAGCTGGTCGAGCACCCTCGCCGCGGCGACCAGCGCCGCTTCGGCCGTGCCTTCCGTGTCCGCCGCGGTCGGCTGCGCGAGGACGACCTCCGCGTACGAGCCGATGCTCGCCTTCAGTTCGGCGGGTGTGCCGTGGTGGGCGGCCCTGCCCCGGTCGATCAGCACGACGCGGTCGGCGAGCTGGTCGGCCTCCTCCAGATACTGCGTGGTCAGCAGGACGGTGGTGCCCTCGGCGGTGAGCGCGCGCACGGCGGCCCAGATCTGGTTGCGGCTGTGCGGGTCGAGCCCGGTGGTCGGCTCGTCGAGGAAGAGCACCCGGGGGCGGGTCAGCAGGCTCACCGCCAGGTCGAGGCGGCGCCGCATCCCGCCGGAGTAGGTCCGTGCGACCCGGGCCGCGGCGTCCGTCAGCTCGAAGCGCTCCAGCAACTCGTCGGCGCGCGCCCGGCCCGCCGCGCCCCTGATGCCGAGCAGTCTGGCGAAGAGCCGGAGGTTCTCCCGGCCCGTCAACTCACCGTCGACACTGGCGTACTGACCGGTGACCCCGATCGCGCGGCGCACCGCGCCCGGGTCGCGCACGACGTCGTGCCCCGCCACTCGCGCGGTCCCCGCGTCGGGCGCGGTGAGCGTGGTCAGCACCCGCACGGCGGTCGTCTTGCCCGCGCCGTTCGGCCCGAGCACCCCGCAGACGGTGCCCTCGGCGACCGCCAGATCCAGCCCGCGCAGGGCGGGCACGCCACCGGCGCCGCCGTAGCGCTTCTCCAGACCCTCACTAAGTACAGCGTACGTAGTTGTCATGTGGCCCACCATAGCGCACTACGTACGGTGTACGTAACTAGGATGGTGGGCGAGGTGATGATCCATGGCGGGGCGACCTGCTGAACCCGAAGTGATCTGGGCCCGCCCCGAGCGGGCCGGGCGCGGGCCGAAGGCGGCCTACAGCCGCGCCGACATCGCGTCCGCCGCCGTCCGGATCGCCGACGCCGGCGGCATCGGTGCCGTGACCATGCGGCATGTGGCGGCCGAGCTGGGCTGCGGCACGATGTCGCTCTACAACTACATCCCGCGCAAGGAGGACCTGCACGAGCTGATGGTCGACGCGGTCGCGGGCGCCTACCCCCTGCCCGAGGAGCCGTCCGGCGACTGGCGCGCCGATCTGACCCACCTCGCGTACCGCGCGCGCACGATGATGCGGGACCACCCCTGGATGGCGGGGCTGATGTCGAGCGCCTACGGATTCAGCCCGAACGTGATCGGCTTCCTGGAGTACAGCCTGCACTGCCTGGACGGGCTCGACCTCTCGTACGGCGAGAAGATGGAGCTGGTCGCGATGGTCAACGGGGTGGTGACCACCTACGTGGCCAACGAGCTGCACACGGCGGAGCGGGTGCGGGCACTGCCCTGGTCCGCGGAGCGCGAACACGAGATCCGGATCGCGTACATGGCGAGCGAGCTGTCGTCGGGCCGCTACCCGCGGCTGTCGGCGGCGCTCGCCGAGGACTCGGGCCCCGTCGACCTGGACGCGGTCTTCGACCGGGCGCTGAGCCGGGTGCTCGACTCCTTCGCACCGGCGGCGGAGCGGAAGGGCGGCCGCCGGTCCTGAGGGCTTGAGGGCTTGAGGGCTTGCGAGCCGGTCGGCTCGAAAGGGTGAGGGCTTGACTGGCTTGACGGCTTGAGGTCCCGACGAGGGACGTTAGACGAGGGCGAACTGCCCCTCCGGGCCCTCCTCGTGGTGGTCGAGCACCGACGCCGGGCGGCGGGCCGCCGCCCGGACCGGCAGGACACCGGCCGTCCGCAGCTCGGCCCGCCCGATGGCCGCTCCGGCCCGGGCTCCGGCCTCGGCTTCGGCGAGCAACGTCCGCCGGAGCGGCCGTACTTCCGCGAGCAGCGCCAGGACCGTGATCAGCTCCAGCAGCTCCGAGGTCCACTCCCGGGGCCAGCCGGCCGGCCGGATCGCCTCCAGCGTGCCCGGCTCCGGCGGATCCGTGGGCCGGGCGCGGCGCTCGAACCACAGCTCCAGCACCCGCACCCCGCCGACCGTGAAGTCCCAGGCCCCGGCCGGTACGGGCGAGATGCGGCCGGTGGTGCCGACACACAGTGCCTCGTCCGCCGCGTCGTACGTCAGGGACCCGGGCCGGTCCGGCAGCGCGGCGCGTACGTACGGGCGGCGCCCGCCGGGCAGCCGGGGCCGTTCGCCGCCACGCGCCCCGCGGAGCTGGATCCCGGTCATCCGCCGCCCCAGCTCCACCCCGGAGTCCCAGACACCGGGATCGGCCGTCAGCGGCACCACGCACCCGGCGGGCGAGGGGACGGCGGTGGCCACGGCCCACGCCAGCACGTCCTCGGCACCGGCCTCCCGGCCGAGACGCGCCGCCAGCAGCTCCGTCAGCCCGGGGGCGAGATTGGGCTCCCCGCCGCCGGGGCGCCGGTAGAGCGGCCGGATCCGGCCCGGCCGCCCGGCGGGGGAGTGGCCGTCCGGGAGGACCGCGCTGACCAGCAGCGCCGGTCCCGGGTCGCCCTGGGGGACGTACCCCTGCTCCACGGCGAAGAGCTGCCGGGCGTCGGCGACGCGCCACAGCTCGGGGCGCGCCGCGTCGATCAGCCGGTGGTCGGGGATCAGCCACTGCTCGTCGAACGGTCCGTGCGCCACCCGCAGCGGCTCCGGACAGCGCCCCGTCTCCCGCGCGAACCGCCCGGTGCCGGTGGCCTGCCCGGGCAGCGCGGCCACCGCGCTCCGCGGTGTACGGGCCCGGGTCACCCCGAACAGCGCCTCCCGCTCGGCGCCCTCGGCCCGTACCAGCCGGTCCCAGCGGGCCGTCAGCGAACCGGAGTCCGGCGCGAGCACCCACGGCCGCCCCAGCCGCAACGGCGGCGTCGACCACGGCATCAGCTCACCGAGCAGCGGGGCATCCCCGAACGCCGCGTCGGCCCGCGTCGCAGCCATCCCCGGACCCTCCCCGTCGCCTCTCTCCCGTGTGCCGTCCGCGAAAGCGTAACCGGCGCCGGTGACGGCCGGATCAGCGCGCCGGAGGTTCACCCGTAGGACCGGTGTCCGTCTCCACGGTGACCGAGAAGGAGAACCGGTCGCCCCGGTAGCGGATCCTGGCGACGTCCACCACCCGGCCGCCCTCGTCGTACGTGACCCCCGTGTAGTGCAGGATCGGGCTCAGCAGCGGCACCCCCAGCAGCTCCGCCGTGACCGGATCCGCCAGCCGCGCCTCGACCGTGTCGGTGATCCGGCTGATCCGTATCCCCCGGGTGTCGCGCAGCACCTTCGTCATCGGCCAGCGCTCCAGGTCCGCGACGTCGAGCCCCGCCGCGACCTCCGGACGCACCGCGTTCTCCGCCCAGTTGACCGGCTCCCCGCTCTCGCCGTCGCGGCGCAGCCTGCGGTACGCGACCACCTCGTCCAGCCCGGGGAAGTACTCGGCGAGTTCACCCGGCACCGGGACCGGGCCGTGGTCCAGGACCGTGGTCAGCTCGCCCGACTGCTGTGCCACGATGGCGTCGACCGAACCGAGGAGCCGGCGCGGGGCGCCCCGCCGCGCGCCCGGCTCGATGAAGGTGCCGCGCCGCCGGTGCCGGCTGATCAGCCCCTCCTCCTCCAGCTCCTTCAGCGCCTGGCGCATCGTCAGCACACTGACCCCGTAGTGCGCGGCGAGCTGCTCCTCCGTGGGCAGCCGCAGCGGATCGTGCGGACGGCGGCCCAGTATCGAGGCGCGCAGGGACTGCGAGACCTGGTACCACAGCGGCAGCTTGCGGTTCAGGACCAGTGAGTCGGGGGCGAAGGCGGTCACCGGTGAACTCCCAGCGGGTCAGGGCCTGAAGTGGCGTTCAAGACCCTGCCACACCTCGTCGTAACCCGGCTGGAGATGCGCGGCCCGCGCCGCCTGGCCGGCCAGGGTCACCGGCCAGCGCGTCTCGAACATGAACGCCAGCGCTTCGTCGATCTTCTGCGGCCGCAGCTCGGCGGCGCTCGCCCGGTCGAAGGTCTCCCGGTCCGGGCCGTGCGCCGACATCATGTTGTGCAGCGAGCCGCCGCCCGGCACGAACCCGCCCTCGCCCGCGGTCTTCGCGTCGTACGCGCCCTGGATCAGGCCCATGTACTCGCTCATCACGTTGCGGTGGAAGTACGGCGGCCGGAACGTGTCCTCCCCGACCAGCCAGCGCGGCGCGAAGACCACGAAGTCGACGCCCGCGAGCCCCGGGGTGTCGGACGGCGAGGTCAGCACGGTGAAGATCGAGGGGTCGGGGTGGTCGTAGCTGATGGAGCCCATCACGTTGAAGCGCCGCAGGTCGTAGACGTACGGCACATGGCTGCCGTGCCAGGCGACGACATCGAGCGGCGAGTGGCCGTAGGTGGCGGACCACAGGTTGCCGCAGTACTTGCTGATCACCTGCGTCGGCCGCTCGATGTCCTCGTACGCGGCGACGGGTGCGTGGAAGTCCCGGGCGTTGGCCAGGCCGTTGGCCCCGATCGGGCCGAGGTCGGGCAGGACGAACGGCCGCCCGTAGTTCTCGCAGACGTACCCGCGCACCGTGTCGTCCAGCGGCTCGACCCGGAACCGCACCCCGCGCGGGATCAGCGCCACCTCGCCGGGGCGGGCGGCGAGCAGGCCCAGCTCCGTACGGATCAGCAGCCCGCCGCGCTCGGGGACGATCAGCAGTTCGCCGTCCGCGTCGCTGAACACCCGGTCCGTCATGGGCGCGTTGGCGTGGTAGAGGTGCACCGCCATGCCCGAGCGCTGCCCCGCGTCCCCGTTGCCGCCCAGCGTCCAGAGGCCGGCCAGGAAGTCGGTGCCTGGCGGCGGCTCCGGCAGCGGGTTCCAGCGCAGCCGGTTGGGGTCGGGGACGGACTCGGTGAACGGGGCGCCGCGCACCGCGCCGTTGTCGATCCGTGCGAACGGCGGGTGCGCCGCCGAGGGGCGGATGCGGTACAGCCACGAGCGGCGGTTGTGGCTCCGGGGCTCGGTGAAGGCGCTGCCGCTGAGCTGCTCCGCGTAGAGCCCGAGCGGCGCGCGCTGCGGTGAGTTGCGGCCGTGCGGCAGCGCGCCGGGCACCGCCTCCGAGCTGTGCTCGTTGCCGAAGCCGGGGGAGTGGCCGAGGTCCGTGGCCGCCTTCCGTGCCTGTTCGATGCCGCTCATCGTCCGCTCCCTGGTCGAGGGGGTTCCCGTCGGTCCGGCGGGACCGGGCCCTGGTGGGGCTCCGGTCCAATCCTATGGACAACCGTAGGATTGAGCGCCCGGCACGTCAACGGGGCCGCGCGGCATCATGGACCCCGTGTCACACGACCGTACGAACGAACAGTCCGCCGCCCCCTCCGCCTTAGCGAGCGCCCCGGGTGCTCCGGGTGCTCCGAACGTTCCGGGTGCCCCGAGCGGCCCGGGAGTCGCGCCGCCCGCCGCTCCGCCGCGGCGGAGCTCCGCACAGCCCCTGCGCAGGGTCCCCGTCCAGCGCCGCAGCACGGAACGGCTCGCCCGGATCCTCGACGCCTGCGCCGTACTCCTCGACGAGACGGGGTACGAACAGCTCACCACCCGCGCCGTCGCCGCCCGCGCGGGCGTCCCCATCGGCTCCGTCTACCGCTTCTTCGGCAACAAGCGCGCCATGGCGGACGCCCTCGCCGTCCGGAACCTGGACCGCTACGCCGCGCGGGTCACCGACCGGCTCGCCCGGCTCGACGCGCGGGACTGGCGCGGCGCGGTCGACGCGCTGCTGGACGAGTACCTGGCCATGAAGCGCACCGTGCCCGGCTTCTCCCTCGTCGACTTCGGGGCCCAGCTCCCGCTCGGAGTCGGCCGCCGAGCGCCCGCCCGGGACTCCGCCCCGGATTCGGCCCCGGACGACGATCCCAACCACCGTGTCGCGCGCCGCCTCACCGGACTGCTCGCCGGACACCTCGGCCGGACCCCGGACGCGGCGCTGCACCGTACGGTGCTGGTCGCCGTCGAGGCCACCGACGCGCTCCTCCAGCTCGCCTTCCGCACGGACGCCGCGGGTGAGCCGGGGATCGTCGCGGAGACCCGGGAACTGCTGCGCGGCTATCTCGCGAAGTCGCTCGACTGACCCGCCGACCCGCGCCCGTACCGCTGTGACCTGGGGTTTTGCTCGTATTGCTCGCATGTCAACATCTTGTTAACGCGTGGAACACCGCCTTAACGTCATCCGCACCGCCGCCCCCGGCGGCAGTTCAAAGGTGAACGTGAGGGGCCTTTCCCATGCTGACCATCCTCGGCTTCGTCATGATCGCCACCTTCCTGGTGCTGATCATGATGAAGAAGATGTCGCCGATCGCGGCACTGGTGCTCATACCAGCACTCTTCTGCGTCCTTGTCGGACAGGGCGCGCAGTTGGGCGACTACGTCATCAAGGGCGTCGGCGACCTCGCGCCCACCGCCGCGATGCTGATGTTCGCCATCGTCTACTTCGGTGTGATGATCGATGTCGGACTCTTCGACCCGATCGTCCGGGGCATCCTGCGCTTCTGCAAGGCGGACCCGATGCGGATCGTGGTCGGTACCGCGGTGCTCGCCTCGATCGTCTCGCTGGACGGCGACGGCTCCACCACCTTCATGATCACCGTCTCCGCGATGTACCCGCTGTACAAGCGGCTCGGGATGAGCCGGGTCGTCATGACCGGCGTCGCCGCCACCGCCAACGGTGTGATGAACACCCTGCCGTGGGGCGGCCCGACCGCCCGGGCCGCCACCGCGCTCAAGGTGGACGCGGGCGAGGTGTTCGTCCCGATGATCCCGGCGCTCGCCGTCGGACTGCTCTGCGTGCTGATCCTCGCGTACGTGCTCGGCCTCCGGGAGCGCAAGCGGCTCGGCGTGCTGACGCTGGACGAGGCGCTGAAGACGGACACGGACACGGTCACCGAGACGGAGTCGGGAGCGTCCGGGGCGTCCGGATCGTCCACGACGAAGATCGAGCAGCTTCTCGTGAAGACCGGTGGCGGCAAGGGCAACGGCGCCGGTGCGGGCACCGGCGGCTCCGGTGCCGGTACGGCGACCGCCACGGCGGACGGCCCCGGACACGCGGGCCACGCGGGCGACTCCGCCCATGACGACGCCGCCGACGACGCCGACGACGAGGGCTTCCAGGGGCTCGACCCCAACCGCCCCACCCTGCGCCCCCGCCTCTACTGGTTCAACGCCGGGCTGACCGTCGCGCTCCTCACCGCCATGATCATGGAACTGATGCCGATCCCGGTGCTCTTCCTCCTCGGCGCGGCCCTCGCCCTCACCGTCAACTACCCCAACATGGCCGAGCAGAAGGCCCGTATCGCCGCCCACGCCGACAACGTCCTCAACGTCTCGGGCATGGTCTTCGCCGCCGCCGTCTTCACGGGGGTCCTCACCGGCACCGGAATGGTCCAGCACATGGCCGACTGGCTCGTGGGCGCCATCCCGGAGGGCATGGGCCCGCACATGGCGATCGTCACCGGTCTGCTGAGCGTGCCGCTCACGTACTTCATGTCCAACGACGGCTTCTACTTCGGCGTCCTGCCCGTCCTCGCCGAGGCCGGCGCCGCGCACGGTGTCTCCCCGCTGGAGATCGCCCGCGCCTCCCTCGTCGGCCAGCCGCTCCACATGTCGTCCCCGCTGGTCCCCGCCGTCTACGTCCTCGTCGGCATGGCGAAGGTCGAGTTCGGCGACCACACCCGCTTCACCGTCAAATGGGCCGCGCTCACCGCGCTCGTCGTCCTCGCGGCCGGGGTACTCTTCGGCATTATCTGATGAACGAAACCCCAGGACACGATGTGCCGCCCGGTGGGAGAAGCTGGCTCCTGCGCCTCGTCATCGCCTTCGGGTTCGCCCAGGGCGCGGTGTCGATGGCGCGGCCGGCGGTCTCCTACCGGGCGCTCTCGGTCGGCGCCGACGAGCGGGCCATCGGCGTGATCACCGCCGTGTACGCGCTGTTGCCGCTCTTCGCGGCCGTACCGCTCGGCCGCAGGACCGACCACGGACGCTGTGTCCCCCTGCTCGTCACGGGCGTCGTCCTCATCTCCGCGGGCTGCGCCCTCAGCGGCCTCGCCGGCTCCCTCGTCGAACTCGCCGCCTGGAGCGGGGTGATGGGACTCGGCCACCTCTGCTTCGTCATCGGCGCCCAGTCGATCGTGGCCCGCCGCAGCGCACCCGCCGAACAGGACCGCAACTTCGGCCACTTCACCATCGGCGCCTCGCTCGGCCAGCTCGCGGGCCCCGCCGCGGCCGGGCTGGTCGTCTCCGGCCAGGGCGGCGCGATGGCCCGTACGAGCGCGCTCGCCCTGCTCGTCGCCGCCACCGTCGCCGCGGTCTCCTTCACCGCGCTGTGGCGCGTCGAGCCCCGTACCCCCGTCGCCGCCCGGGACCGTAGCGCGGGACGGGTCCCCGTCCACCGCATCCTGCGTACCCGGGGCGTGCCCGCCGGGATCCTCATCAGCCTGGCCGTGCTCTCCACCACCGACATCCTCACCGCCTATCTGCCGGTCGTCGGCGAGGAACGGGGCATCGCCCCCGCCGTGATCGGCGCCCTGCTCAGCCTGCGGGCCGCCGCCACCATCGCCTGCCGTCTGGTGATGACCCCGATGCTCCGCCTGGTCGGCCGTACGGTCCTGCTCACCGCCACCTGTCTGCTCGGCGGGCTGCTGTGCGCGGGCATCGCCCTGCCCGTACCGGTCTGGGGGCTCGCGCTGATGCTCGCCGCGCTCGGCTTCTGCCTCGGTGTGGGCCAGCCGCTGTCGATGACGACCGTCGTGCGGGCCGCCCCCGACGGGGCGCGCTCCACCGCGCTCGCGCTGCGCCTCACCGGCAACCGCCTCGGGCAGGTCGCCGCTCCGGCCTCCGCCGGTCTGGTCGCGGGCGTCGCGGGCACGGGCGCGCCGTTCCTGATGCTCGGCGCGCTGCTGGTGGGCGCGGCGGCCCTCGGGCCCCGGAAGCCGGGCGCGACACCCGACGGGAGCGCGGGCGGCGGCAAGCGCGGGCGCGTGAGCGGAAGTACGGGCGCGAGCGGGGGCGCGAGCGGGAGTACGGGCAGGGAGAGTGCGAGCGGCGTGGAACCTTCGCGCGAATCATTCCCTGACCGCGCGTAGTCGGCTAACTTCAGGCGTCCGCGGCCGCTCCACCCTCG
This sequence comes from Streptomyces sp. NPDC056987, assembly GCF_042673865.1. Lineage (NCBI taxonomy): Bacteria > Bacillati > Actinomycetota > Actinomycetes > Kitasatosporales > Streptomycetaceae > Streptomyces > Streptomyces sp. NPDC056987. The sequence goes on along the minus strand of NZ_JBHURV010000003.1, from coordinate 235,943 downwards.
CACCCGCTCCATCTTCCTCTTCCGGGCGGAACCATTCATGACTCGCGCCATATCCCTGCACAGCGTCAGCAAGGCATACGGACGGTCGGCCCGCGCGGTCGACCGGTTCTCGCTCGATATCGCACCCGGTGAATTCCTGGTGCTCCTCGGCCCGTCGGGGTGCGGGAAATCGACCGTACTCCGCATGATCGCGGGTCTGGAGGACATCACCGAGGGAGATCTTTTCCTCGACGGTGAATATGCCAACAACATGCCGCCGCGGGAACGCGGAATGGCCATGGTGTTCCAGAACTTCGCGCTCTATCCGTCCATGACCAACCGCGAGAACATCGGTTTCCCGCTCAAGCTGGAGAATCCGCGCGAGGACCGCACCGAGCGCGTCGAGGCCACCGCGAGGATGCTCGGCATCGAGAGCGTCCTCGACCGCTACCCGAACCAGCTCTCCGGCGGCGAGCGCCAGCGCGTCGCGATGGGACGCGCCATCTCCCGGCGCCCCTCGGCCTTCCTGATGGACGAACCGCTCTCCAACCTCGACGCCAAGCTCCGCAGCCATCTGCGCGCCGAGATCGCCCATCTCACCGCCGAACTCGGCGTCACGACCATCTATGTGACGCACGACCAGGCGGAGGCGATGTCCCTGGGCGACCGGGTCGCGGTGATGCGCGGTGGGGTCCTCCAGCAGGTCAGCGCGCCGCGCGAGGTCTACGCCCTGCCGGAGAACGTGTTCGTCGCCGCGTTCATCGGCACCCCGCGCATCAACCTGCTCCAGGCCGTCGTCCACGCGCCGCTCGACGGCCGGATGTCGATCGACCTCGGCCGCCAGCGGCTGCGGCTGCCCGAACCCCTCAGCTCCGACCACCAGTTGCTCCGGATCCAGCAGGGCCGGCAGATCATCGTCGGCCTGCGCTCGGAGGCGGCCAGGATCGCCCCGCCCAGCCAGGCCCGTTCGGGGGAGGTGGCGCTGAGCGGCATCGTCGAGCACATGGAGTACCAGGGACACGAGGCGCTCGTCCATCTGAACATCGGCTCCCGGCCCGCGGTGGTGGCCGATCTCGAATCGCCCCGCCCGAAGTCCGCCGTACGCCGCCGCAAGAACGGCCCCGGTCTCCTGGACCGGCTGCGCGGCCGGCCGGCCGCGCGCAACGGCTCCGCCCCGGGCGGCGACGGCCCCGGCGGCAACGGCTCGGGTGGCAACGGCTCCGCTCCCGGTGTGGCCGTCGACGAGCCGCCGACGCGCCAGGAGCCCGCCGCCCGCAGCCCCGAACGCGCCGTCATCGCCGCGAGCGACCTGGTGGTCCGCACCGGCCCCGACATGCGGCTGCGGACGGGCGCGCAGGTGCCGCTCCTGGTCGATCTGGCCCACCTCTACGTCTTCGACGACTTCGGCCGGCGGATCTGCCCCGCACCGAGGGACCAGCCGGGGCTCGACGCCTGACGCGTTCCGGCCCGGCGGGGGCGGCTCTGAGTACGCCCTGAGTACGCGTACGGATGTGGCGCCCGCCACAGCGGCGGAAGCTGTCCCGCATGACCGACACACCCGTCAAGCAGCAGATCAGCCCGGCCTACTACGCGCAGGCCGTCGCCTCCTTCGGGCTCGCCCTCGTGGCGATGACCGTCGGCATCGTCAGGCTCGACGCCGACGCCTGGGTGCGGGGGTTCCTCGGTATCGCCGTCCTCTACCTCACGACCTCGGCGTTCACCCTCGCCAAGGTGATCAGGGACCGCCAGGAGGCCGGGCAGATCACCAGCCGGGTGGACCAGGCCAGGCTGGAGAAGATCCTGGCCGAGCACGACCCTTTCCAGAAGCTCTAAGCGCTTGCTCACTGCCGGGGTATGGTGTGCGTCCCTGTCGAATGGACGACCGAACGGAAGGGGCGCGCGATGCGCACGGCGGAGCAGGCGGCCGACGGCGAGCACACGCCGTGGGGTGAGGTCACCCCGGAGGCGGCCAGAAAGCTGCTGGTCGCCGCCGTCGAGGCGTTCGCCGAGCGCGGCTACCACGCGACCACCACCCGGGACATCGCGGGACGCGCGGGGATGAGCCCGGCGGCGCTCTACATCCACTACAAGACGAAGGAAGAGCTGCTCCACCGCATCAGCCGGATCGGCCACGGCAGCGCCCTGGCGCTGCTGACAACGGCCGCGGACGGCGGGGGCACGGCGGCGGAGCGGCTCTCCGACGCCGTGCGCGGCTTCGTCCGCTGGCACGCGGAGCGGCACACCACGGCGCGGGTCGTCCAGTACGAACTGGACGCGCTCGGCGCCGGGCACCGCGCGGAGATCGTCGAGCTGCGGCGCGGCTGCAGCGCGGCGATCCGCCGGATCCTCGTCGACGGCGTACGGGACGGGGAGTTCGACGTCCCCGACGTGCCGGGGACGACGCTCGCGGTGCTCTCCCTCTGCATCGACGTGGCGCGCTGGTTCAACGCGGCGGGCCCCCGCACGCCCGACGAGGTCGGCGCGCTCTACGCCGATCTCGTCCTGCGCATGGTGGCCGCGCCGGGGACCGAAGGCTCCGCCGGTCAGAAGAAGTAGCGCGACACCGACTCCGCCACGCAGGCCGGCTTGTCGCCGCCCTCGCGCTCGATCGTGACGAGGGTGGTGATCTGGACGCCGCCGCCCGCCTCCGTGACGTCCTTCAGGACGGCGGTCGCGCGCAGCCGCGAGCCGACCGGCACGGGGGAGGGGAAACGGACCTTGTTCGTGCCGTAGTTGATGCCCATCTTCACGTTCTCGACGCGCACGACCTCCGGTACCAGCGCGGGCAGCAGCGACAGCGTCAGATAGCCGTGCGCGATCGTCGTCCCGAACGGGCCCCGCGCGGCGCGCTCCGGGTCCACGTGGATCCACTGGTGATCGCCGGTGGCCTCGGCGAAGAGGTCGATCCGTTTCTGGTCGACCTCCAGCCACTCGCTGTGTCCCAGCTGCTCGCCGATCCCGGCGCGCAGCTCCTCGGCTGAGGTGAAGATCCTCGGCTCGGTCATGTCCCTGGTGCCGCCTCTCCGTTGTCCGCCCGTATCCGTCTGTCCGCCCGCACCTGTCCAAGCGCTTGCTCAGCTTGAGCATGTTGCGCGATCGCCCGGATGTCAACGAGGGCAGTAGGCGCAGTAGGCTCCGGGGGGTGCCACAGATTCCGGAGACCATCAGTGAACTCACGGTCGGACAGTTGTCGGCGCGCAGCGGCGCCGCCGTCTCGGCCCTGCACTTCTACGAGTCCAAAGGGCTGATCTCCAGCCGCAGGACCAGTGGCAACCAGCGCCGCTACTCCCGTGACGCACTGCGCCGGGTGGCCTTCGTGCGGGCGGCGCAGCGGGTCGGCATCCCGCTGGCGACGATCAGGAACGCCCTGGCGGAACTCCCCGAGGAGCGCACGCCGACGCGGGACGACTGGGCCAGGCTGTCGGAGGCGTGGCGCGCGGAGCTGGACGAGCGCATCAAGCAGCTCGGCCGGCTGCGCGACCATCTCACGGACTGTATCGGCTGCGGCTGTCTCTCCCTGGAGACCTGTGTCCTGTCCAACCCCGACGACATCTTCGGCGACCGCCTGACGGGTTCGCGCCTGCTGCCGGAGCGCCGTGCTCCCGAGGAGCGGCGGTCCGCGAAGGACCCTGCCCCGGGCCCGCGTTGATCCCGGGCGCTCCGGGCGCCCTGAGCGTGCCGCCCCGGCCCGGGCCCCGGCCCTGACTCCGTGGGGGCGTGCCGTCTTGCGGACTCGCCCCCACAGGTCCTACGCCACCGACGCCAGATCCTTCATCCGCATCCGCTTCGCCCGGGCCAGCGCCTCGGACGTGAGGAGGGGCGGCGGTACGACGATGCCGCAGCCCGTGCAGACCGGTCCCGACCACGGCTCGCCCGACAGGTCGGGCCGCCAGACGAACCCGCGCTCCGCGCAGACGGGACAGGTGGCGCCGGGGCCGCTCTTCAGCCCCGAGACCAGCCGGCGCAGCACCTCGGCGAGCGACTCCGACGGATGGACCGCCGGATCGTCGCACCGCGCGACGCCGTTGCCTCCCCAGGCCCGCCGGTGCCAGTCGTCGCAACTCCCGGGCTGCCTCAGCCCGTCGTGCTTCTCGCGCCTGCGCCGCTCGGCGAACTCCCACTCGTACGCGAGCCAGACGGCCCGCGCCTCTTCCAGTTCTTCCAGCGCGGCCGTCAGCCGCGCCGGGTCGGGCGCCCTGTCCTCCGGCTCCATGCTGTGCCTCGCGCACAGATGGTCCCAGGTAGCCCGGTGTCCGTAAGGAGCGAACCGCTCCAGGCACTTGCGCAGGGAATACCGTCGCAAGGCCAGGTCGCACCGCGGATCGCGCACCTGTCTCGCGAGACTCCGGAATCCGGCCATCGCCTGCCACCTCCGTCGCTGTTCGGCGTTGAGGAATGGACGTACGCCTGCCCCGTTCGGCTCCATCAAAAAACAGATGGCAGCCATGGATCCTGGCATTCCGGTTCATATCGAGCAGTTTTCGAACCCGATTCACAGGAACCGTGCGGAGTTCGGGTGTGGGGATCCGGAAAAGGTGACTGATGTTCATCTTACCGGCGAGTCATACCGCCGGTAACCTCCGGCGCACCGGCCTCCCCGAGGAGCACTCCATGCGACGACGCACCGGAAGACCCCACCGCGCCACCCTCACCGCCGCCGCGGTGTTCGCGCTGGGCGCGGCCCTGCTGACCCCCCATGCGCAGGCCGCCGCCCCCGCCGCACCGCCCGCACAGACCGCCGCCGCCGACCCCGACTACTGCCAGGGCCAGTGCGCCGACATCCTGCCGCCCGGCCAGAACGGCAACGCCACCCTCGCCGACATCCTCGGCAACCGGCTGTTCGGGACGTTCCCCGCCCACGCCTCCGACCAGCTGAGCCGCTACGACTCCCTGGTGGCCGGACAGGACGGTCTCACCGACGCCAAGGTCACCGACTTCTTCAACGACGCCTCCTTCGGCGTACCGTCCGACCAGGTCGAGTCCGTCACCTCGCCCCGCTCCGACGTCACCATCACCCGCGACAAGAAGACCGGCGTCCCGCACATCAAGGGCACCACCCGCTACGGCACCGAGTTCGGCGCCGGCTACGCCGCGGGCCAGGACCGGCTCTGGATGATGGACCTCTTCCGCCACATCGGCCGCGGCGAGCTGACCTCCTTCGCCGGCGGCGCCCTCGCCAACCAGGGTCTTGAACAGCAGTTCTGGCCGGCGGCCCCGTACACGGAGGCCGAGTACGAGGCCCAGATCGAGCGGATCCGGGCCACCGAGGGCGCGCGCGGCGAGCAGGCCATGGCGGACGCGCAGGCGTATGTCGACGGCATCAACGCCTACCGCCAGAAGGCCAAGGACGGCCGCTACTTCCCCGGTGAGTACGTCCTCACCGGGAAGATCGACTCGATCACCAACGTCGGGGAGATCCAGCCCTTCAAGCTCACCGACCTGATCTCCATCGCCTCGGTCGTCGGCGGCCAGTTCGGCGGCGGAGGCGGTGGCGAGGTGCAGGCCGCGCTCTCCCTCCTCGCGGCCCAGCAGAAGTACGGCGTGGCCGAGGGCACGGCCGTCTGGGAGTCCTTCCGGCAGCGCAACGACCCCGAGGCCGTCCTCACCGTCCACGACGGCACCAGCTTCCCGTACGCCCAGAAGCCCGACCAGCCGCGCGGCACCGCCCTGCCCGACACGGGCTCCGTCACCGCCGAACCCCTCGTGTACGACAGGACCGGCTCGGCCGTCACCTACGCCACGGCTCCCGTCGACACCCCCGAGGAACTCAAGCCGCTCCAGGGCATCTTCGACGACGGCGTCGTCCCGGCCGGATCTCTCTCCGCCAAGCGCGGCATGTCCAACGCCCTGCTGGTCTCCGGCGCGCACACGAAGAGCGGGAACCCGGTCGCGGTCTTCGGCCCGCAGACCGGCTACTTCGCGCCACAGCTGATGATGCTCCAGGAACTCCAGGGTCCCGGCATCAGCGCCCGGGGCGTCTCCTTCGCGGGCGTCGGCATGTACGTGCAGATGGGGCGCGGCCCTGACTACGCGTGGAGCGCGACCTCCTCGCAGCAGGACATCACCGACACCTACGCGGTCGAGCTCTGCGAGCCGAACGGCTCGGCCCCGACCAAGGCGTCCACCTCGTACCTCTTCCGCTCCGTCTGCACCCCGATGGAGAAGATGGAGCGCAGGAACGCCTGGAAGCCCACCACCGCCGACTCCACCGCCGAGGGCTCGTACCGGCTCCAGGTCTGGCGCACCAAGTACGGGATGGTCACGCACCGCGCGACGGTCGGCGGCAAGCCCGTCGCGTACACCTCGCTGCGCACCACGTACCGCCACGAGGCCGATTCGATCATCGGCTTCCAGATGTTCAACGACCCGGCGTTCATGACGGGCGCGGCGGCCTTCCAGCAGGCCGCGCACAAGGTCGGCTACGCCTTCAACTGGTTCTACGCGGACGCGCGCACCGCCGCCTACTACAACAGCGGCCTCAACCCGGTGCGGGCGACCGGCGTGGACGCGTCGCTGCCGGTGAAGGCGGAGCGGGCGTACGAGTGGCAGGGCTTCGACCCGGTGTACAACGAGTCCGCGTACACCCCCTTCGCCCAGCATCCGCAGTCGGTCGGGCAGGACTACTACATCTCCTGGAACAACCGGCAGGCCAAGGACTACGACGCGGCCGGATTCGGCTACGGCGCCGTGCACCGGGGCGATCTGCTCGACGACCGGGTGAAGAAACTGGTCCGGGCGGGCGGCGTCACCCGCGCCTCGCTCACCCGCGCGATGGCGAACGCGGCCCTGGCGGACCTCAGGGGCGAACAGGTCCTGCCCGGACTGCTGAAGGTGATCCGCTCGGCGCCCGTCACCGACTCCGCGCTGAACACGGTCGTCCAGCAGCTGGAGACCTGGCAGGCGGCCGGCGCGCTCCGCAAGGAGACCGCGCGGGGCTCGCACACGTACGCCAATGCGGCGGCGGTCCGCACCATGGACGCGTGGTGGCCGCGGCTGGTGGAGGGGCAGTTCAAGCCCGGCCTCGGCGACGGTCTCTACACCGCGCTCACGGCCTCGCTGCCGATCGACGAGTCCCCGGCCTCCAGCCACGGCCCGACCGGCGCGCACAGCGGTTCGTCGTTCCAGTACGGCTGGTGGGGCTATGTCGACAAGGACCTCAGGCAGGTCCTCGGCGAGCCGGTCCAGAGCGCCTCGCCGAAGACCTACTGCGGCGGCGGCTCACTCACCGCCTGCCGTGACGTCCTGCTGACGACCCTGAAGACGGCGGCGGCTGTCCCGGCGAACACGGTCTACCCCGGGGACGACAACTGCTCGGCGGGCGACCAGTGGTGCACGGACACGATCATCCACCGGGCACTCGGCGGGATCACCCACCCGAAGGTCAACTGGCAGAACAGGCCGACGTACCAGCAGGTGGTGGAGTTCCCCTCGCACCGCTGAGGGCGGGGACACCTACCGCTCGGAGTGATCCGTGGGCCGGACCCGGTATCGGGTCCGGCCCACGGCCGTGCGGGCCCCCGGACCTGCTCACGATCGCCGCCAAACTGCTCAGGTGAAGACAAAGTTCTGTCGATAACGATAAAAGTTCTGTCGAACTGAGTCTTTCCCTTGGCGCCGGCGAGACTTAGGCTCCAGCCGGACATTCAGCACACCCCCTGGCACCGAGCACGGGCCCAGGCGAGCCGGGCATCGCGATGCCCCCTGGGCAAGGAGGACACTGACATGAACGGCAGACACACGAATCCCCAGATCCCCCAGAGCCCTCAGATCCCCCAGGGCACTCAGATCTCTCAGACCTCCCACGCGCCTCAGATGCCCCCGGGATCCCCGGCGGCGCGCAGTCCCCTGATGACCTCCCGGCGGGGACTCCTCGGCGCGGCCGGCGGAGCCGCGGTGGCCGGCGCCCTCGGCCCGTTCTCCGGCGTCGCGGCGGCCGACTCCGCCCGTCACCCCCAGGGCGGCCGGAACGAGGACTACGGCTTCGGCAAGGGCGGCGACCTCCCGCTCGACCGCATCGGCATCCAGCTCTTCACCGTCCGCGACCTGCTCGCCGACAACGAGCTCGACCTGTCCCGTACGTTCGAGATGCTCGCCGACGCCGGCTACGCCGAGTTCGAGATCGGCGGCGACTACGACGGACGCACCCCGGCCCAGCTCCGCAAGCTGGCCGACGCCCACGGCCTCAAGGTCGCGGGCAACCACTTCGGCCCCCGGGGCATGGTCGAGAACATCTGGTACGACCCCAAGGAGCGCGCCCGCATCTACGAGGAGGCGCACGCGCTCGGGCTCAAGGCGGTCGGCACCGGTCACTCGTACACCGCGCCGCGCACGGTCGACGGCTACAAGAGGATGGCCGCGGCCTTCAACGTGTGGGGCCGGGAAGCCGTCCGCAACGGCTTCGACTACTTCTACTTCCACAACCACGACGTGGAGTTCACGCTGGTCGACGGCGTGCCGCTGTACGACATCCTGCTGGAGGAGACCGACCCGCGGTACGTGAAGTTCGAGCTGGACCTCGGATGGATCGAGATCTCCGGCCAGAGCGCGTACGAGTACATCAGCCGCGACCCGGAGCGCTTCCCGCTCTTCCACGTCAAGGACATCCGCTGGGACCCCAACGGCAACCGCGAGGCGCAGCCCGGCACCGCCAATGCCGGAAAGCGGTTCTTCTTCACCGACCCCGGCAAGGGCGACGTCGACTATCCGAGGATCTTCTCGGCGCTGAAGAACCCCGCCCACCACCACTTCCTGGTCGAGCACGACGACGCGGGCAACGACGAGACCGCCGACGAGAACTCGCCCCGCCCGCTCAACCCCGCGGGCTCGGCCAACACGGCCTGGACCGGCCGCAAGTACCTCGCCAACCTGGAGATCCCCCGGCGCAAGCGGCACTGACGCGCCACCGGAGGAGTCCTCCGATGTCCCGTAACCCGCTGCGAGCGCCGGGGGGTTACGGGACCCGGGGCCGGTCTGGTCGCAGCCTCAGATCGCAACTCTCAGCTTTCAGCTTTCGGCTCTCAGCCCAGCTCCCGCTCCCGCGTCTCCGGCAGCGCCCGTACGCACAGCAGCGACACCACGGCCATCGCGCTGACGTACCAGCCCACCGACGCCGAACCGAAGGCGGGCTGGAGGCGCGGGACGACCAGCGGGGAGACCGCGCCGCCGAGGACACCGCCCAGGTTGTACGCGAGGGACGCGCCCGAGTAGCGGACGCGGGCGGGGAACAGCTCGGACAGGTACGCGCCCATCGACCCGGAGGCCACGCCCACGCAGAGCATGGCGACCCCGAGGCCCAGCGCCATCAGCGCCGGCCGCCCCGTGTCGAGCAGCGGGAACAGCAACTGCCCCCAGACCGCGGCGAGTCCGCAGCCCAGGAGCGCCGGGCGGCGCCGGCCCGCCGTGTCGGAGCGGGTGGCGGCGAGCCAGATGCCGGCCGCGAGGAAGAGGCAGGTGATCAGGGAGAGGGCGAGCATGGTGTCGCGCGGCACCCCCAGGGTCGTCGTGGCGTACGACAGGCTGTAGGTCATCGACGTGTAGAAGAGGGCGTACACGACGGCCATCGCGCCCGCCCCGAGCAGCAGGTCCCGGGTGTGGCGCCGCAGCAGCTCCACCATGGGCGCCCGGCTCGCCTCCTGGCGGGCCACGGCCCGGGTGAACACCGGGGTCTCGCTGATCTTCAGCCGTACCACCAGCCCGACCGCGACCAGCGCGAAGGACAGCAGGAACGGAATGCGCCAGCCCCAGCTCGCGAAGGCCGCCTCGTCGAGCGTCGCGGACACCAGCCAGAAGACGCCGGTGGCGGCGGCGAAGCCGACGGGCGGGCCGAGTTGGGGGAACGCCGCGTACATCCCGCGCCGGCCGTGCGGCGCGTGCTCCACGGCGAGCAGTACGGCGCCGCCCCATTCCCCGCCGATCCCGATGCCCTGGAGGAAGCGGAGCAGGACCAGCAGCAGGGGCGCCCAGACCCCCAGGGTGGCGTAGCCGGGCAGCAGCCCCACCAGCGCGGTGGAGAGCCCCATCAGCAGCAGCGAGGCCACCAGCACCGTCTTGCGGCCGACCCGGTCGCCGAAATGGCCGAAGACGATTGAGCCGATCGGGCGGGCCAGAAAGGCGACCGCGTACGTGGAGAAGGAGGCGAGTGTGGCGTTGAGGGGGGAGAGGTTGGGGAAGAAGGCGTCGTCGAGGACGAGCGCCGCCGCCATGCCGTAGATGAAGAAGTCGTAGAGCTCGATGGTGTTGCCGATGAAGCTGGCGACGGCCACCCGGCGCGGACTCTCCGGGCTCTCCGGCGAGTCCGCGGCCGGTTCCGCGGGTGGGGAGGAGGACGTGGGGGACAGTGTCTCGTCGATCACGACAGGCACTCTCACGGCCGGTGAACGACGCGGTCAACGCCGCCTGTTGAGCACGCTCGGATACCGGCGGGTCACCAACTGTTATCGGCCGGATTGTCGTCGGCCGGACGGGGCCACGTGGCCCGCGCGCGCCGGCCGGGCCTCAGCGGTAGGTCAGGTACCTCCGCCGCACGGCACGGAACGCGGCCAGGTCGTCCCGCCAGGCGGCGGCCACCTCGTCCGGCTCCGCGCCCGCGTCGATCATGGTCCGGACCGCCGCCGACCCGGTGAGCTTGTCGATCCAGTGGTCGGGGCGCCAGGTGAACCCGCTCCATGACCGTTTCGCCGTCACCAGCAGCCCGATCCCGGTGCGTACCGGATCGAACGACGCGCGGTCGTGGACGTGGAGCTGGACACCGCCGACCGTCTTCCCCTGGAACTTGGAGAACGTCGGCGCGAAGTACGCCTCGCGGAAGCGCACCCCCGGCAGCTCCAGCGCGTTCGCCGCCTCGGCCCAGCTCCGGTCGACGCCCTCCGCGCCCAGCAGCTCGAAGGGGCGTGTGGTGCCGCGCCCCTCCGACAGGTTCGTGCCCTCGAAGAGGCAGGTCCCCGCGTACACCAGGGCCGTGTCGGGCGTGGGCATGTTGGGGCTCGGCGGCACCCACGGCAGCCCCGTCGCGTCGAAGAAGTCGTCCCTCGCCCACCCCGACATCCGTACGGTCTCCAGCGGTACGGGCCGCTCCAGGAACTCGCCGTTGAAGAGCCGCGCCAGCTCGGTGACCGTCATGCCGTGCGCCTGCGCGATCGGCCGGCGCCCGACGAACGTCGCGAACTCCGGGTGCAGGACCGGGCCGAGGGCCGCGCGGCCGGTGACCGGGTTGGGCCGGTCCAGTACGACGAACCGCTTGCCCGCGAGCGCCGCCGCCTCCATGCAGTCGTACAGCGTCCAGATGTACGTGTAGAAGCGGGCGCCCGCGTCCTGGATGTCGAAGACGACGGTGTCGACCCCGGAGGCGGTGAAGACGTCCGCCAGCGGCTGCCCGCTCTTGAGGTACGTGTCGTAGACCGGCAGCCCGGTCGCCGGGTCGTCGTACCGCCCCTCGGAGCCGCCCGCCTGCGCGGTGCCCCGGAAGCCGTGCTCCGGTCCGAAGACGGCGGTCAGCCGCACCCGGTCGTCCGCGTGCATCACGTCGACGATGTGGCGTGCGTCCGCCGTGATCCCGGTCGGGTTGGTGACGACGCCGACCTTCTGGCCGGCGAGCGGCCGGTAGCCGTCGGCGGCCAGCCGGTCGAAGCCGGTCCGTACGCGCGTACGGCTCCGGCCGCTCGCGCTCCCGCTGTCTCTTCCGGACCCCGCCGCGGCGGGGTCCGGAAGAGCGCCCGTGGCACCGGCCGCGCCGACCGCACCCGTGGCGGCCAGCAGTCCCCGTCTGGACAGGCTCATCGCGCTACCTCCGTGATCGGCCGGCGGTCCGCGGCGGTGTGCCGCCGGCTGCCGTCTGTCATGGCCACGCACGCTAGCGTCCCGGGCCCGCCGGGGGAACGAGGCCGCCCCGGCCCGTTCCCGAGGTTTTCCGTTCCGCTTCCCCCTGACATACCGACTGGTTAGTCTGTTAGAGGGAAGACAGGCAAGTCAGGGAAGCCCATGACGGAAACCGGAACGCCCGAAAGGCAGGCCCGATGAGCGCGGTGCACGGTGCAGGGGTTGTGGTCACAGGGGCCGGCGGCGGCATCGGCGCCGCCCTCGCCCGCAGGTTCGCCGCCGAGGGGGCCCGCGTCGTGGTCAACGACCTCGACGCGGCGAAGGCCACCGCCGTCGCCGACGAGATCGGCGCCACCGCCCTGCCCGGCGACGCCTCCCATGTCGTGGCCGAGGCCCGCGCCGCCCTCGGCGGCCACGTCGACATCTACTGCGCCAACGCCGGCGTCGGCACCGGCGGCGACGCGTTCGCCGAGGAGGACGTCTGGTCGTCCGCCTGGGACGTCAACGTCATGGCACACGTCCGGGCGAGCCGCGCCCTGCTCCCCGACTGGCTGGAGCGCGGCGCGGGCCGGTTCGTCTCCACGGTCTCCGCCGCCGGACTGCTCACCATGATCGGCGCGGCCCCGTACAGCGTCACCAAGCACGGCGCGCTCGCCTACGCCGAGTGGCTCTCGCTGACCTACCGCCACCGCGGGCTCCAGGTCCACGCCATCTGCCCGCAGGGCGTCCGTACGGACATGCTCGCCGCCACCGGGAGCGCCGGCGAGCTCGTCCTCACCGCCACCGCGATCGAACCGGAGGCGGTCGCCGACGCGCTCTTCGACGCCATGGCGGAGGACCGTTTCCTCGTACTCCCGCACCCCGAGGTGGCGGGCTTCTACCAGGCCCGCGCCGGTGACCCCGAGCGCTGGCTCTCCACCATGAACCACATCCAGCAGAAGTGGGAGAGAGGCACCGGGTGACCACCGTGTCCATCTACTCCGCCCAACCCTGGCTCGGCCGGCTCAACGAGGCCCAGCGGGCCGCCGTCGACCCGGCCGTCTCGCTCGTGCACGCCCTGCGCGCAGCCGTCGCGCTCGCCCCGGAGCGCACCGCGCTCGCCTATTTCGACGGCCGGCTCGACTACCGCGCGACCGACGCGCTCTCCGACGCGGTCGCCGGCCATCTCGCCGCGCGGGGCCTGGCGCGCGGCGACCGGGTCGCGCTCATGCTCCAGAACACCCCGCACTTCGTCCTGGCGCTGCTCGGCGCCTGGAAGGCGGGCGCGACCGTCGTACCGCTCAACCCCTCGTACAAGTCCGCCGAGGTCGCCCACATCCTCGCGGACGCCGAGGCCACGGCGGTGATCTGCGCCGACAGCGCCTGGGAGGCGTATCTGCGCGAGACCGTCGAGGCCTCGGCCGTACGGATCGTGCTCACCGCCTGCGACTTCGACTTCCAGAGCCGCGACGACCCCCGGGTCCTCGGCCTCACCCGGCTGCCGTCACCCGACGGCGACGCCGCCGATCTGCTGACCGTGGCCCGCGGCGGACTCGCCGCGCCGGCCGGCCGCGACCCGGCCGCCGGCGACACCGCGCTCATCAGCTACACCTCCGGCACCTGCGGCAGCCCGAAGGGCGTCATGAACTCCCACGCCAACATCATGGTGAACGCCGAGCGGCAGCGCGCCGGCCGGCCCATCGCCGACGGCGCCTGCTACTTCGCGCTCGCCCCGCTCTTCCACATCACCGGCATGGTCTGCGAACTCGCGGCGTGCGTCGCCAGCGCGGGCACCCTGGCCCTCGCCCACCACTTCCAGCCCGGCGTCGTCCTCGACGCGTTCACCGAGCACCGGCCCGCGTACACCGTCGGCCCCGCCACCGCGTTCATGGCTCTCGCCGCCCACCCCGACGTGACCCCCGGCCACTTCAGCTCCTTCCGGATGGTCTCGTCGGGCGGCGCGCCCCTGCCGCCCGCGCTGGTCGAGAAGTTCCGCGCGCGGCTCGGACCGTATCTCCGCAACGGCTACGGCCTTACGGAGTCCACCGCGGGCTGCGCCTCCGTACCGCCCCAGACGGAGGCTCCGGTGGACCCGGTCTCCGGGACGCTCTCGGTCGGGGTGCCCGGCCCCGACACGGTCGTACGGATCGTCGACGAGGAGGGCGGGGAGCTGCCCTTCGGGGAACACGGGGAGATCGCCGTGCGCGGCCCCCAGGTCGCCGCCGGCTACTGGAACGACCCGGTGGCGACCGAGGAGACGTTCCCGGACGGCGAACTGCGCACCGGCGACATCGGCTTCATGGACCCGGACGGCTGGCTCTATGTCGTCGACCGGAAGAAGGACATGATCAACGTGTCGGGCCTCAAGGTCTGGCCGCGCGAGGTCGAGGACGTGCTCTACACCCATCCGGCGGTGCGCGAGGCGGCCGTGATCGGTGTCCCCGACGCCTACCGGGGCGAGAGCGTCAAGGCGTACGTGAGCGCGCGTCCCGGTGCCACGGTGGAGCCCGCCGAGCTGACCGCGTACTGCCGGGAGCGGCTCGCCACCTACAAGTGCCCGCGGGAGGCCGAGATCCTGCCCGAGCTGCCCAAGACCACGAGTGGGAAGATCCTCAGGCGGGAACTGCGTTCCCGCTCATGAGCGTCCCAGGCGGGGACAGCCCCCCACCGGACCCGTAGGGGTTCCCCGGGGGTGACACGGAGCGGAAGGCGGGTGGCGGCAGATGGCCAGGACGACGGACGGAAGCGGCGAGCCCGTCCCGCGGCGGCTGCTGGCCGCCGCCACCCGGCTCTTCGCCGTGCACGGCTACGACCGGACGTCCGTCCAGGAGATCGTCGAGGCCGCGGGCGTCACCAAGGGCGCGCTGTACCACTACTTCGGCTCCAAGGAGGACCTTCTCCACGAGGTCTACGCCCGGGTGCTCCGCCTTCAGCAGGAACGGCTCGACGGCTTCGCGGACGCCGGGGGGCCGGTCGAGCGCCGGCTGCGGGACGCCGCCGCCGATGTCGTGGTGACGACCATCGAGAACCTCGACGACGCCGCGATCTTCTTCCGCTCCATGCACCAGCTCAGCCCGGAGAAGAACAGACAGGTACGGACGGAACGGCGCCGCTACCACGAACGGTTCCGCGCGCTGATCGAGGAGGGCCAGCGCACCGGGGTCTTCTCCACCGCCACCCCGGCCGACCTGGTGGTCGACTACCACTTCGGCTCCGTCCACCACCTCTCCACGTGGTACCGGCCCGACGGCCCGCTCACCCCGCAGCAGGTCGCGGACCACCTGGCCGATTTGCTGCTGCGGGCGCTGCGCCCCTGACCGGTCGGCGCCGCGCTCCCTCCTCTTCCGCGCCCCCCCCACTTCTTCCGGGACCCCTCTTCTTCCGGCACCGCCCTTCTTCTGGCACACCCTGCATCACCGGTCACGCCTTCGCCATACGTACTTGTACGCATTGCGGCCCGCCGAGCGCGTTCGTCACGATGAGTTGTGTCGACGCTACGGAACGTCAGGGTTCCGGGCAGGGAAACAGGGAAACAAGGGGGATCGATGAACAGGATCCGTGCGTTCATGCTGAAGGCCACGGTCGGCGCGGTTGCCGCGGGGGCGCTCGCCACGAGTGTGATGACGGCGCCGGCGGGGGCGCAGGCCGTCCCGGACCAGGCCCACCAGACCTATGCCGCCCAGACCGACCGGGCCGGTCTGACCTCTGATCAGGCCGCCGGTCTCCAGGAGCGGGTGGAGGGGTATCTGAGCGAGCTGGCGGGCAGCAGGCAGGTCTCCGCCAACAGGATCACCATGCCGGGCGGTGATGTCACGGTCGCGGCGCCCGGCCAGCGGTCCGCCCGTGACCTCGCCCAGCCACCGGTGAGCAACCGGCTGCCCGCCGCCTGCGGTTCCGGGCATCTCTGTCTGTACCGGGGCGGGGACACGCTCGACTACTACCGGTGCGGCACTTACAACCTGTCGTGGACCGGCGACGGCACCTTCAACAACAACCAGACCAGGGGGACGAGGGCGCGCTTCCTGAACTCCAACCGCTCGGAGCGCTGGAGCAATGTGGCGCCCGACACCGGCACCGCGAGCTGGAGTCCCGTCTACTACGTGGTGCCCTGCTGACGGTCCCCGGTCGCGAGGGGTGAGGGGCCGGTCGGGGCGCACCGGGATCGCGCGGCGGGCGGCGTGTGGGGGCGGAGAGTAGTGGAAAGAGTACGTACGGTCATTGTCGGTCGTGCGGGCACGGGGGATATCGATGGGCACCGCCCTGTGGCATGAGTACGCGCAGATGCTGAGCCTGGCCGTGGCCGTGCTGGAGCGCGCCGATCCGGAGCCGCCCTGGCCGCTGGTCCTGGCGGAGCTCACCCGGGAGCTGCACTCCCCGGCCGCCTCCCTCGCCCAGGCGCGCTACGCGGAGCGGACGGGTCGGGTGGAGGCGTGGCGGACGGCGCGTCCGGTCTCCCCTGGCTTGCTCGACTCGCTGATGGCCCGCCAACTGCGGGCGGGCAACCCGCTGGTGGCGCACTACGCGTCCACGCCCGACCGCACACCCCGTACCGCGAGCGAGCTGATGGGGGAGCGTTCCTGGCTGCGCAGCCGGAGCCACCGGCTGGCCCGGGGGACGCTCGGCGCCCATATGCTCGCCATCCCGCTGCCCGCCCCCGCCGGAGTCGCCCGCGGTTTCGTTCTCCACCACGAGCGCGACGACTTCACACCGGAGGAGCGCGCGTACGCGGCCCGGGTGCAGCCTCTCCTCGTCGGCATCGACTGCCACTACCGCGCCCTGGCCCGCTGGCGGGCGGCCCCGGGGCAGCCCGCGGAGCCGGCGCCCGTACCCGCCGGAACCGGGGCCGGGGCCGCGTCGGCCGAGCGGGCGGTGGAGGCGGGGCTCACGCCGCGTCAGCACGCCGTGCTCACGCTGCTCGCCAAGGCCCTGCCCGCCACCGCCATCGCCCACCGGCTCCATATCTCACCGCGCACCGCCCACAAGCACATCGAGGGCATCTACCGCAGGCTGGGGACCTGCGACCGGCTCTCGACCGTCATGCGCGCCCAGTCCATGGGTCTGCTGCCCCTGCCGGAACCCGTCGAGCACTGAACGCCGAGCACTGGACGTCGAGCAGGGAAGGGGCGAGCAGGGAAGGGGCGAGCAGGGAAGGATCGAGCAGAGAAGGGAGGACTCAGCGATACTTCTTCAGCTCCCGCCGGGCCAGTGACCGCTGGTGCACCTCGTCGGGACCGTCCGCCAGCCGCAGCGTCCGCGCCGAGGCCCACAGCTCCGCCAGCGGGAAGTCCTGGCTGATGCCGCCCGCGCCGTACAACTGGACGGCCGAGTCGATGATGTCCACGACCGCGCGCGGTGTGGCGATCTTGATGGCCTGGATCTCCGTGTGCGCCCCGCGGTTGCCGACGGTGTCCATCAGCCAGGCCGTCTTGAGCACGAGGAGCCGCAGCTGTTCGACCGTCACCCGGGCGTCCGCGATCCAGTTCTGCACGACGCCCTGCTCGGCGAGAGGCTTCCCGAACGTCGCCCGCCCCACGGCCCGGCGGCACATCAGCTCGATGGCCCGCTCGGCCATCCCGATCAGCCGCATGCAGTGGTGGATCCGGCCGGGCCCCAGCCGGGCCTGCGCGATGGCGAACCCACCGCCCTCCTCGCCGATGAGGTGCGAGACGGGCACCCGTATGTTGTCGAAGACGACCTCGGCATGGCCGCCGTGGGAGTGGTCCTCGTAGCCGTACACCCGCATCGCGCGGCGCACCTCGACGCCCGGGGTGTCACGGGGGACCAGGACCATCGACTGCTGGCGGCGCGGGTCGGCGCCGTCCGGGTCGGTCTTGCCCATCACGATGAAGACGGCGCACGCCGGATTCATCGCACCGGAGATGTACCACTTACGGCCGTTGATGACGTACTCGTCGCCCTCGCGCCGGATGCTGGTCCGGATGTTCGTCGCGTCGGACGAGGCGACCTCCGGCTCCGTCATCGCGAACGCGGACCGGATCTCCCCCGCGAGCAGCGGTTCCAGCCACTGCTTGCGCTGCTCCTCCGAGCCGAACTGGGCGAGCACCTCCATGTTTCCGGTGTCGGGGGCCGCGCAGTTCAGCGCGGTGGGGGCCAGCTCCGGTGAGCGGCCGGTGAGCTCGGCGAGCGGCGCGTACTGCAGATTGCTCAGCCCGGCCCCGTATCCGGCGCCGGGGAGGTTCGGGTCGTCCACGAAGAACAGGTTCCACAGGCCCTGCCTGCGCGCCTCGGCCTTCAGTTCCTCGACCACCGCGGGGGTGCCCCACGGGTCGGCCAGCAGGGAGCGCTGCTCCCGGGCGATCTCCTCGGACGGATAGATGTGCTCGTCCATGAAGGTGAGCAGCCTGGTCCGCAGCTCTTCGGTGCGGGCGTCGAATGCGAAGTCCATCAGGGGTACTCAGCCTTCCTGGAGGGTGGTGAGGCCGTGCTCGATGAAGACGGGGACGAGGGCGCCGATCCGGTCGAAGCCCGGTCCTACGGTCTGGTTGAGGGTGTAGCGGTAGTGGATGCCCTCCAGGATCACGGCGAGTTTGAACCAGGCGAACGCCGTGTACCAGGAGATGCCGGTGGTGTCCCGCCCCGAGCCCGCCGCGTACCGCTCGATCAGCTCGCCCGGCGTGGGATGGCCGGCCGCCCCGGCCGTCGTACTGATCGGCGAGCCGGTCACCGCCAGGGGCGCGCTGTACATCGCCAGCAGCCCCAGATCGGTGAGCGGGTCGCCGAGTGTCGACATCTCCCAGTCGAGCACGGCGTTGATCCGGTCGTCCGCGCCGAGCAGGACGTTGTCCAGCCGGTAGTCGCCGTGGATCACGGTGGGCGCGGGGGAGACGGGCAGGGACCGGCCGAGCCCCGCCTGGAGTTCGTCGATACCGGGCAGTTCACGGTTCCGGGAGGCGTCGAGCTGCTTGCCCCAGCGGCGGAGCTGCCGGTCGAGAAAGCCCTCGGGCCGGCCGAAGTCCCCGAGACCTACGGCCCCGGGATCGACGGCGTGCAGCTCCACCAGGGTGTCGACCAGGGAGAGCACGGCGGCGCGGGTGCGCTCGGGACCGAGCGGGGCGAGCTGTTCGGCGGTGCGGTACGGCGTGCCCGTCACCTGCTCCATGACGTAGAACGGCGCGCCGAGCACCGACTCGTCCTCACAGAGCAGCAGCGCCTCGGGGACGGGCACGGCGGTCGGGTGCAGCGCCGCGATCACCCGGTACTCGCGCTTCATGTCGTGCGCGGTGGCCAGCACATGGCCCAGCGGGGGTCTGCGGACCACCCAGCGGCCGGTGCCGTCGGTGACGGTGTACGTCAGGTTCGACCGGCCGCCCTCGATGAGCCGCGCGTCGAGCCGCCCGCCCACCAGACCGGGGAGCACGCGGTCGAGATGGTCACGGAGCCGCTCGGGATCGAGTCCTGGCGTGGGGGCTGGGCTCATCGGGCGTACCTCCGTGGACGTGCGTGCGGACAGGCGGACGGTCGCTCCCATGATGCCGACCAGTCGGTATGTCGTCCAGTGCCTGGCGCTCCCGGACCGGACCGGAGCCCCCCGGCCGGCTCCCAGGCCCCCGGCCACGCCCAGGCCGCCCCGGGGATCGGAGCGCCCCGGGCCGGCCGGCGCACGGCGGGTCAGGCGTGGCAGGCCACCGGCACGCCGCCGTTCATCGTCGCCATGTCGGACAGGACGGTGGGCAGATCCAGCGGCGAGCCCTCCGGTTCCCCGGCCAGCTCGGCGTAGGCGCGGTGCAGATTGGCCACCAGCCGCTCGCTCTCGCGCAGCTCCCCGAACTCTCCGAGATCGGCCTTCTGCGCGGCCTCCAGCGGGGTGAGTCCCCCGGCGCGGCTCGTCCCGGCCAGTTCGGCGACGTACCGGAGGTAGCGCTCCGTCGCGTCGTACGCCGTCGGGTCGGTGAGCGGCCCGTGGCCCGGTACGACGACGGACGCGTCCAGCGAGCGCAGCAGCTCCAGCGCCCGCAGGGAGCCGCGCAGCGAGCCCATCGCGAGGAACGGCGTGCCGCCCTGGAAGACCAGGTCCCCGGTGAAGACGACGCCGTGCTCCGGCAGATGCACGACCGAGTCCCCGACGGTGTGCGCCACGCCCGGGTGGATCACCCGGACCTCGGTCCCGCCCACGTGCACGGTGAGCCGGTCGCTGTAGGTCACGCTCGGGGCGATGATGCTGATGTCCCCGAAGTCGGTCTCCGGCCAGATCAGATGGAGCTGATGGCCCGCCGCGAGCTGCTCGCTCCGGCACGCCTCGTGACCGACCACCGTGGCCTCCGGCAGGAACACCCCGTTGCCGTAGGTGTGATCGCCGTGGTGGTGCGTGGTGACGATGGTACGGGGCAGCTCCGCCCCGGCCAGCAGGATCGCCTCGCGCAGCAGCCGGGCCCGGCGCTCGGTGGCCGTGGTGTCGACGAGGAGCGTCGTGCCGCCGTCACTGATGAACCCGGCGTTGTTCAGACACCAGCCGCCGTCGGGCTGGACATAGGCGTGGACTCCGGGGGCGAGGCGGACGGTGTACGGATCGGTGGCGGGCATCGGAACTCCTGGGGGTGGGGGGGAAAGTTCCCTCAGAGCCTGACAGTTGACGGAGCCCTCGGAAAAGCGGCCCTGCCCGGCGGCCGGTAGCGACCGCCCGGCGCCCCGACGCCGCCGCGCTTCCCCGCCCGCCGTTACGGCAACAGGCCCGTCCGGCTTGCGCGGGGCGTGGGCGGGGCGGAGGCTGCGGATCATGAAGGCCATCAGCTACCGCCGCCACGGCGGACCCGGCGTCCTGGAGTACGGCGACCGTCCCGAGCCGAAGGTCGGCCCCGACTCCGTACTGGTCGAGGTGCGGGCCGCGGCCGTGAACCCCGTCGACTGGAAGTGCCGCGAGGGCTATCTCGACGGAGTGCTCGACACCGTCTTCCCGGTGATCCCCGGGTGGGACGTCGCCGGAGTCGTCCTCCGGCCCGGCGCGGCGGTCACCGAGTTCGCCGCCGGGGACGAGGTCATCGGGTACGTCCGCGAGGACTTCCTCTCCCGGGGCACCTTCGCGCAGTACGTGGCCGCCCCGGTCAGGACCCTCGCGCACAAGCCCCGCTCGCTCGGGTTCCCCGAGGCGGCCGGGCTGCCGCTGGCCGGCCTCACCGCGCACCAGGTGCTCCACCGGGTGCTGCGGGTACGGCCCGGTGAGACCGTGCTCGTCCACGCGGCGGCGGGCGCGGTCGGCTCCCTCGCCGTCCAGCTCGCCCGCCACCACGGGGCCCGTGTCATCGGCGCCGCCCGCGCGTCCGGCCAGGAACACATCCGGGCGCTGGGCGGCGAGGCGGTCACGTACGGGGACGATCTGGGCGCTCAGGTACGGGCGCTGGCCCCCGACGGGGTGGACGCGGCGCTCGACAGCATCGGCGGCGACATCCTCCGCATGACGCCCGGACTCCTCGCCCCCGGCGGCCGGCTGGCCTCGATCGCGGACAGCGCGGTCGGTGAACTGGGCGGCTCGTACGGCTTCGCCCGCGCCGACACCGCCGACCTGACGGAGCTCGCGGGCCTCGCGGAGCAGGGCGCGCTGACCGTGGGGGTGGCGCGGACATACCCCCTGGAACAGACCGCGGACGCGTTCCAGTTCGCGGAGGCGGGTGGGGCGGGCGGCAAGGTGGTCGTCACCATGGGGTGAGCCGTCACCCCCGGACCACGGTCACACCAGCACCGTCACCGCGAACGCCGCCAGCAGCAGCGTGCAGGCCGTCGCCGTCAGCGCGGCCCGTTCCGAGAGGCGGGGCGGTCTCGCCGCTTCCAGGGATCTCAGACGCCGGTGCGCCACGCCCAGGAAGGCGAGCCAGACCAGCGCGCTCAGGGCCGCGCCGGTCAGGGCCGCCGCCGTGGCGCCGCCGTGGACGGCCTGGCGGGCGGCGAGGATCGCGACCACCGTGCAGGAGAGCGTCGTACGGCGCCAGGCCAGCCGGGTGCGTTCCGGCTGGAGCCCCGGGTCCCGCTCCCCGGCGGGCGCCGGGGCCGTCATCCGGCCCGGCCCGTGAGGACGATCACCAGCATCGCCACCGCGACCAGCCCCACCGCCAGGCTCAGCAGCGTCGGGAAGCCGGAGACCGGCAGGTCCTCGCCGCGCCGCATCGCCCGTTCGCACCGCACCCAGTGGTTGACCGCCCGCAACGCGCACAGCGCCCCCGCGGCGAGCAGCGCCACCGCGAGCCCGGCCCGTACGCCCCACCGCAGGTCGGGAAGGAACTGGTCCACCGCGAACCCGCCGCCGACCAGCGCGAGCGCCGTCCGGATCCAGGCCAGGAACGTCCGCTCGTTGGCCAGCGAGAAGCGGTAGTCCGGGGTCGTGCCCTCCTCGCCGATCCGCCGGGGCGAGAACCACAGCCGGAGGCTCCGTGCAAAGTCGATCACGTGCCGCACCCTACGCGGGCGGCGGCGGCCCCGCGCGCCCCGCACCCGCCCCGCCCGACGCGCCCTGTCCGCCCGCCGCGCGGATCGTCCTGAGCCGTTCGTACGCCGCGCGCCCGTCCGGCACCCACTCCCACACGCCGGGCCCGCCCGGTTCCTCGGCCAGCCGCCGCTCCAGCTCCTCCTCCGGGACGAACGCGTACCAGGCCACCTCCTCCGCCTGGGGGTTCACCGGCAGCGCGCAGACCACCTCGTACACCCGCGACCACGCGCGGAACCCGACCTCCTCGGACTCGTAGCGGAGGGAGAAGAGCGGTACGGGACGGTCGAGCCCCGAGACCCCCAGCTCCTCCTCCGCCTCGCGCAGCGCCGCCTCGTCGTACTCCTCGCCCGCGCCGACGACCCCGCCCACGAACATGTCGTACATCGAGGGGAAGGCGAGCTTGTCCGGCGTTCGGCGATGGATGAAGACCCGGCCCCCGGGGTCGCGCACGAACACGAAGACGCTGCGATGACGCAGGCCCTTCACATACGCCTCACCGCGCGGCACCTGCGCGATGACGTGGTCGTTCTCGTCGACGATGTCCAGTATCTCGTCCGCGGCTCTCATGCCGTCCATCCAACCAGTTGACTCGTTACTCGCGCGTACGGAAGATCGGTCGGACAGCTCACCCGCCCCGCCCGTGACAGAGCCTGCGAAGGATGGACACCATGGCGTACGACGCCGATGTGATCGTGATCGGGGCCGGCCTCGCGGGCCTGGTCGCCGCCGCCGAACTGGTCGACGCGGGCCGCTCGGTGATCGTGCTCGACCAGGAGCCCGAGCGGTCCATCGGCGGACAGGCGCACTGGTCCTTCGGCGGACTGTTCCTCGTCGACTCGCCCGAACAGCGCAGGCTCCGCGTCAAGGACAGCCGAGACCTCGCCCTCCAGGACTGGCTCGGCACGGCCGGGTTCGACCGCCCCGAGGACCACTGGCCGCGCAAGTGGGCCGAGGCGTACGTCGACTTCGCGGCGGGCGAGAAGCGCGCCTGGCTGCACGGCCAGGGCATCCGGTTCTTCCCGGTGGTCGGCTGGGCGGAGCGCGGCGGGTACGACGCGAACGGCCACGGCAACTCCGTGCCGCGCTTCCACATCACCTGGGGCACCGGGCCCGGTGTCGTGGCCCCCTTCGAGCGGCGGGTGCGCGAAGGCGTCGCCAAGGGCCTGGTGACCTTCCGCTTCCGCCACCGCGTCACCGGACTCGGCGCCACCGCCGGCGCCGTGGACACCGTGACCGGCGAGACCCTGGAGCCGAGCGACGCCGCCCGCGGCACCGCCAGCAGCCGTACGGTCACCGGCTCCTTCGAGCTGCGGGCCCAGGCCGTGATCGTCACCTCGGGCGGCATCGGCGGCAACCACGACCTGGTCCGCGCCCAGTGGCCGGAGCGGCTCGGCACCCCGCCGCGGAAGATGCTCTCCGGGGTGCCCGCCCACGTCGACGGGCTGATGCTCGGCATCGCGGAGGCGGCGGGCGCCCACCACATCAACCGCGACCGGATGTGGCACTACACCGAGGGCATCGAGAACTGGAACCCGGTCTGGGCCCGGCACGGCATCCGGATCCTCCCGGGCCCCTCCTCACTCTGGCTGGACGCGCGTGGCAGACGGCTGCCCGTACCGCTCTTCCCCGGCTTCGACACGCTCGGCACGCTGGAGCACATCATGCGCTCCGGCCATGACTACACATGGTTCGTCCTCGACCGGCGCATCATCGGCAAGGAGTTCGCGCTCTCCGGCTCCGAGCAGAACCCGGACCTCACCGGAAAGTCGGTCCGCGACGTGCTCGGGCGTGCGCGCGCCGACGTACCGGGCCCGGTCCAGGCGTTCATGGACCAGGGCGCCGACTTCGTCGTCGAGAAGGACCTGGGCGCCCTGGTGCGCGGCATGAACGCGCTCACCGAGGAGCCGCTGATCGACGAGGCCGCGCTGCGCAGGGAGATCACGGCGCGCGACCGTGAGATCGCCAATCCGTTCACCAAGGACCTCCAGGTCATGGCGGTCCGCGGGGCCCGGAAGTACCTCGGCGACAAGCTGATCCGTACGGCCGCCCCGCACCGCATCCTCGACCCCGCGGCGGGCCCGCTGATCGCCGTACGGCTGAACATCCTGACCCGCAAGTCGCTCGGCGGCCTGGAGACCGACCTGTCCTCGCGCGTGCTCACCGCGGGCGGCGATCCGCTCCCCGGCGTCTACGCGGCGGGCGAGGCGGCCGGCTTCGGCGGAGGCGGGGTGCACGGCTACCGCTCGCTGGAAGGCACCTTCCTCGGCGGCTGCATCTTCTCCGGGCGTACGGCGGGCCGGGCGGCGGCCCGCGCGGTCGGCTGAACCAACCGCCGCTCCACTGTGCGCAGTTGACTCCGCCACGTAGCAAACGGAGTCGTCCCGCGCTCCGTCGGGACCGAGGGGTCCCGCAAGATCCGGACGAAAAGTGTGAGGAACGCCCCCGGCCCTGGTTTCCCGGGGCCGCGGGTGGTCTCCTCTGAGAGTGACCGAACAACCGCACACACCGGAGGGCACGCCGGTCGGCCGGCGTCTGGTGCTCTCCATGCTCGGCCTGGGCGCCGCCGGCCTCGTCACCGCGCCCTACCTCCAGAGCGGCCTCGAATCGTTCCTCGGCGCCGCATCCGGCAAGGACCCGACCGGGCTGACCGGACTGCTGCCCAACGGCGGCGGCTTCCGCTACTACTCCGTCACGGCCTCCGTTCCCCGCAAGGGCCCGGACACCTACCGGCTGACGGTCGACGGACTGGTCGACCGGCCCGGCACGTACACCCTCGACGGGCTGCGCGCGCTGCCGCAGACCCGGATCGTCCGCGACGTGCAGTGCGTCACCGGCTGGCGCGTCCCGAACACCCCGTTCGGCGGCGTACGGCTGGCGCACCTCCTCGACGCGGCCGGGGTGCGCCCCGAGGCCGGGGCGGTCCGCTTCACCTGCTTCGACGGCACGTACAGCGAGAGCCTGACGCTCCAGCAGGCCCGCCGCGCCGATGTGCTGGTCGCCCTCTCGATGCGGGACGAGCCGATCGGGCACGCGCACGGCGGCCCGGTCCGGCTCTACGTGGCGCCGATGTACTTCTACAAGTCGGCGAAATGGCTCTCCGGGATCTCCGTCACCTCCGACGTCCGGCCCGGCTACTGGGAGGAGCGCGGCTATGACGTCGACGCCTGGGTCGGCCGGTCGAACGGCCGCGACGACGCCCCCACCGTCTGACCCCGTGACCGCGCCCCCGCCGTCCGAGCCCGTGACCGTGCCCCCGCCGCCCGGACCCGGCGGTCCCACGGGGCCGGACCGGCGGCGCTTCACCCCGGCCGAACGCTGGGTGCACCGCACCACCGGCGCGCTGATGCTGGTGTGCGTGGCGACCGCGGCCTGTCTCTACGTACCGCAGCTCGCCGAACTCGTCGGCCGGCGGCTGCTCGTGGTCACCCTCCACGAGTGGTCCGGGCTGCTGCTCCCGGTGCCCGTACTCCTCGGCCTCGCCTCCCGGGCCCTCCGCGCCGACCTGGGCCGGCTCAACCGTTTCCTGCCGTACGACAGGGAGTGGCTGCGCGCGGTACGGCGCCGCGACGCGCGCCCCGGGGCGCGCCCGGCGGGCAAGTTCAACGCAGGGCAGAAGCTCTACGCGGGGTGGATCGCGGGCGCCGTGCTGGTGATGCTCGGCACGGGGCTGCTCATGTGGAACACCGGGCTCGTCCCGCTCGTGTGGCGGACGAGCGCCACCTTCGTCCACGACTGGCTGGCCCTGGCCGTCGGCGCCGTGCTCGTCGGGCACATCGTGATGGCGTACGGGGATCCGGAGGCCCGGCGCGGCATGCGCACCGGGTCGGTGGAACGCCGATGGGCGGAGCGGGAACACCCCCACTGGAAAGAGGAGTGACCCGCCCCGCCCGTACGGAGCCGCCTACCGGCGGCTCTAGAGGATCAGCGACAGCAGCAGCACGGAGCCGAGGCCGACCACGGAGATGATGGTCTCCATCACCGACCAGGTCTTCAGCGTCTGTCCCACGCTCATCCCGAAGTACTCCTTCACCAGCCAGAACCCGGCGTCGTTCACATGGCTGAAGAAGAGCGAGCCCGCGCCGATCGCCAGCACCAGGAGCGCCGCGTGCGTGGTGGACATGTCCGCGGCCAGCGGCGCCACCAGGCCCGCGGCCGAGATCGTCGCCACCGTCGCCGAGCCGGTGGCCAGCCGGATCACCACGGCGATCAGCCAGGCCAGCAGCAGCGCCGGGATCGACCAGTCCTTGGAGATGTCCAGGACCATCTGGCCCACCCCGGAGTCGATCAGCGTCTGCTTGAAGCCGCCGCCCGCGCCGACGATGAGCAGCACACCCGCGATCGGGGCGAGCGACTTCTCCACTGTGGTGGAGATCCGGTCCTTGGTGAAACCGGCCGCGCGGCCCAGCGTGAAGAGCCCCACCAGCACGGCGGTCAGCAGCGCGATCAGCGGGGAGCCGACCACGTCCGCGACCCGCTGGACGGTGTTCTCCGGGTCGTCCACGACGATGTCGACGAGCGCCTTGGCCAGCATCATCACCACGGGCAGCAGCACGGTGGTGACGGTCGCGCCGAAGCTGGGCCGCTTCGCCAGATCGTCCGAGGTGCGCTGCGGCACCATCGCCTCGGGCGCCGGAAGGTCCACCCAGCGCGCCGCGTACCGGGAGAAGAGCGGGCCCGCGATGATCACGGTCGGGATCGAGACGACCACACCCAGCGCCAGCGTGACCCCGAGGTCGGCGCCGATCGCGTCGATCGCGACCAGCGGCCCCGGGTGCGGCGGGATCAGCCCGTGCATCACGGAGAGCCCGGCCAGCGCGGGGATGCCGATCCGCATCAGGGAGTAGTTGCCGCGCTTGGCGACGAGCAGCACCACCGGGATCAGCAGCACGATGCCGACCTCGAAGAAGAGCGGCAGCCCGATCACCGAGGCGATCAGCACCATCGCCCACGGCATGGCGCGCCCGCTCGCCCTGGCGAGGATCGTGTCGACGATCTGGTCCGCGCCACCGGAGTCCGCGAGCAGTTTGCCGAGGATCGCGCCGAGCGCGATCAGCACGCCCACCCCGGCGACCGTGGAGCCGAGACCGGCGGAGAAGCTGGTGATGACCTTGTCCAGCGGCGCGCCCGCGAAGGCGCCGAGCGCCAGGGAGCCGATGGTCAGGGCCAGGAACGCGTGCAGTTTGAAGAGGGTGATGAGCAGGACGATGACGGCTATGCCGGCGAGGACGGCTATGCCCAACTGTGCGTTGCCCGCCGAGGTGATCGGCTCTGCGGCATCCGCTGCCAGCGTCTCGACACTGAGACTGGTCACGGGGATCACGGGAACTTCCTTCAGCTTTCGAGCCGGCGCAGCGCGGCGACGGCCCGTTCGGTGATTTCCTCGGGGGTGCCCGACACGTCGACGGTGACACCCGTCTCGTCGGCCCCCAGCTTCTCCAGCGCCGCGTACTGCGAGTCGAGCAGGGCGGTGGGCATGTAGTGACCCTTGCGTTCCGACATCCGCCGCTCGACGAGCGCGCGCTCACCGTCGAGGTGGAGGAAGAGGGCGCCGGGCGCGGCGGCCCGCAGCCGGTCGCGGTAGGCGCGCTTGAGCGCGGAGCTGCTGACCACCCCGCCGAGTCCGTTGCGGCGGTGGGCCCACTCCCCGATGGCGTCCAGCCAGGGCCACCGGTCGGCGTCCTCCAGCGGGATGCCGGCGGACATCTTGGCGATGTTCTCCGGCGAGTGGAACTCGTCGCCCTCGGCGTACGGGACGCCGAGTTCGGCGGCGAGCAGGGGGCCGACCGTGGTCTTGCCGGTCCCTGCCACGCCCATCACCACGACGACGTGGGGGGTCTTCATCTCATGCCTCGCTGTCTTCTTCGACATGGGTCTGTCGCGCTACTGAAACCCATTAGGTACGACATATTCAAGAGGCTGTGATGTAAACGTCGTACTTTTTACGGTCGGCCCCCGCCCCGTAGGCTTGCCCCATGACCACAGAAGGCCGGGGCCTGCATACCCGTGTGCTGGACACCCTCGGTCTCGCGATCACGGCGGGCGAGTACCCCGAGGGCGCCGTCGTCCGTACGGACGAGGTCGCCCAGCGCTTCGACGTCTCGCGGACCGTCGTCCGCGAAGTGGTCCGCGTCCTCGAATCCATGCACCTCGTGGAGTCCCGGCGCCGGGTCGGCGTGACCGTACGGCCCACCGAGGAGTGGAACGTCTACGACCCGCGGGTCATCCGCTGGCGCCTCGCCGGCCCCGACCGCCCGCGCCAGCTCCGCTCCCTGACCACGCTGCGCTCCGCGATCGAACCGGTCGCCGCCGGTCTCGCCGCCCGGCACGCCACGGCCGAGCAGTGCGCGGCCCTCACCGAGCAGGCGCTCGGCATGGTCGCCACCTCGCGCGGCGGCCGGCTGGAGGAGTACCTCGTCCACGACATCGCCTTCCACCGGGTGGTGCTCAACGCCTCGGGCAACGAGATGTTCGCCCGGCTCGGCGACGTGGTCGCCGAGGTCCTCACCGGGCGCACCCACCACCAGGTGATGTTCGACGACCCCGACCCGGCCGCCGTCACCCTGCACGTACGCGTCGCGCAGGCCGTACGGGAGGGCGACTTCGCCCGCGCCGAGGAGCTGACCAGGGAGATCGCCGTCGGCGCCCTGGAGGAACTGGACGTTCTGGCGCCCTGACGAGCCACAACGGGCCCTGCCGTCACGCGGACGGGCCGTCACACGAGATAGTGGGGAGGAACGGGGTGACGCCCGGGACGTCTCCGCTCACCCGGACCTCCCGGGCGGTCAAATTCCCAGGTATGTCATCAGGTATGACGAAAGGCAGGTCCTGGCATGGCGCAGCAGGTGCAAGGGGTCATCGCCCCCGGCAGGAACGAGCCGGTACGGGTCGAGACGATCGTCGTACCCGACCCCGGCCCCGGCGAGGCCGTGGTGAAGGTGCAGGCGTGCGGTGTCTGTCACACCGACCTGCACTACAAGCAGGGCGGGATCAACGACGAGTTCCCCTTCCTCCTCGGCCACGAGGCCGCGGGCGTGGTGGAGTCGGTCGGCGACGGTGTCACGGAGGTCGCCCCCGGTGACTTCGTGATCCTCAACTGGCGCGCGGTGTGCGGCACCTGCCGGGCATGCCGGCGCGGCCGCCCCCAGTACTGCTTCGACACGCACAACGCCACGCAGAAGATGACGCTGACCGACGGCACGGAGCTCTCCCCGGCCCTCGGTATCGGCGCCTTCGCCGAGAAGACGCTGGTCGCGGCCGGCCAGTGCACCAAGGTCGACCCGGCCGTCTCCCCGGCCGTCGCGGGCCTCCTCGGCTGCGGTGTGATGGCGGGCATCGGCGCGGCGATCAACACCGGGCAGGTCGGGCGCGGCGACTCCGTCGCGGTCATCGGCTGCGGCGGCGTCGGTGACGCGGCGATCGTCGGCGCGCGGCTCGCGGGCGCGGCCCGGATCATCGCCGTCGACATCGACGACCGCAAGCTGGCGACGGCGGCCTCGATGGGCGCCACCCACACCGTCAACTCCCGCTCCCGCGACGCCGTCGAGGCGATCCGTGAGCTGACCGGCGGCAACGGCGCGGACGTCGTCATCGAGGCGGTCGGCCGCCCGGAGACGTACCGGCAGGCGTTCTACGCCCGTGACCTGGCCGGCACCGTCGTCCTGGTCGGTGTCCCCACGCCGGAGATGAAGCTGGAACTGCCGCTGCTCGACGTGTTCGGCCGCGGCGGCGCCCTCAAGTCGTCCTGGTACGGCGACTGCCTGCCGTCCCGTGACTTCCCGATGCTCGTCGACCTCCACCAGCAGGGCCGGATCGACCTCGGCGCGTTCGTCACCGAGACCATCGGTCTCGCCGACGTGGAGAAGGCGTTCGAGCGGATGCACGAGGGTGACGTCCTGCGCTCGGTGGTGGTCTTCTGATGACCGTACGCGTGGACCACCTCGTCACCTCCGGCACCTTCTCGCTCGACGGCGGCACGTGGGACGTCGACAACAACGTCTGGATCGTCGGCGACGACTCCGAGGCGATCGTCATCGACGCCGCCCATGACGCCGCCGCCATCGAGGCCGCGCTGAACGGCCGTACCCTGCGCGCGATCGTCTGCACCCACGCGCACAACGACCACATCGACGCCGCCCCCGCGCTGGCCGCCGCCACCGGCGCGCCCGTCCTGCTGCACCCCGACGACTTGCCGCTCTGGAAGCAGACCCACCCGGAGCGGCTGCCGGACGGCGAGCTGACCGACGGCGGGACCGTCACCGTCGCCGGCACCACCCTGACCGTGCTCCACACCCCCGGGCACGCGCCGGGCGCGGTCTGCCTGTACGCCCCCGAGCTGGCGACGGTCTTCACCGGCGACACGCTCTTCCAGGGCGGACCGGGCGCCACCGGACGGTCGTTCTCGCACTTCCCGACCATCATCGACTCGATCCGCGACCGGCTCCTCGCCCTGCCGCCGGAGACGGTCGTACGGACGGGCCACGGCGACCCCACGACCATCGGCGCCGAATCGCCCCACCTGGCCGAGTGGATCCGGCGCGGCCACTAGGGTCTTCCGTTCGGGTCGGGCGCGCTCAGAGCGGGCGCAGCCGCAGCCGGCTCTCGAACCGGTACGGCTCGCCCGTCACCGGATCGGTGAACTCCAGCACCCGGGCGAGGAGTTGCAGCGGCCGGCCGTAGTCGCCCGCGGCCGGCTCCTGGACGACCGGATAGACCGGGTCGTCCAGGAGCGGCAGCCGGAGGCCGTACATGTGGACCCGGAGCTGATGGGTCCGGCCGGTGACCGGCACCAGCCGGTAGCGGCCGTACCCGCCCCGGTGCTCCAGCAGCTCGATCCGGCTCTCGGCGTTGGGTTCGCCCGGCACCCGCCGCGCGGCGATCTCCCCGCGCTCCTTCTCGATCCGGTCCCGCACCGTGACGGGCAGCGCCACCGCGGGATCGTACGGCGCCACCGCCTCGTACTCCTTGCGCACCAGCCGGTCCCGGAACAGCGTCTGGTACGCGCCCCGGTCCCCGGGCCGTACGACGAAGAGCACCAGCCCCGCCGTCAGCCGGTCGAGCCGGTGCGCGGGCTGGAGCTCCGGCAGCCCCAGCTCCCGCCGCAGCCGTGCCTGGGCGGTCTCGGTGACATGGCTTCCGCGCGGGGTGGTGGCCAGGAAGTGCGGCTTGTCGGCGACGACGATCCGCTCGTCCCGGTG
Source organism: Streptomyces sp. NPDC056987 (assembly GCF_042673865.1). NCBI lineage: Bacteria > Bacillati > Actinomycetota > Actinomycetes > Kitasatosporales > Streptomycetaceae > Streptomyces > Streptomyces sp. NPDC056987. The sequence continues at coordinate 204,542 of NZ_JBHURV010000003.1, read as the reverse complement.
GACGATCCCGACCTCGAACGGCACCCGCTCCTCGGGGGCGAGATCCCGGTGGAACCAGACATACCGCCCCGCGGTGTACGGCTCGTCGGCCCCGACCGCGCCGTCCTCCCCGGCGAACCGCCCCGCCCGCACCATCTCCTCGACCCGCGCCGCGCCGACGGCGTCCCCGTACCGCGCGACGAGATGGTCCCGGACGGTCGCCCACCGCCCCTGGGGATCCGGCGGCAGCCGCAGCCGTACGGGGTCGACGCCGTCCCGCTGCGGGAGGGGCGAGGGCGGCGGGGCGGGGTGTCTGCGGGGCACGGGCCGACAGCGTACCGGGGCCGGCGGCGCGGCGGTGTCCCTCGTTCGGCCCCCGGACCTGCGGCGCAGCGCCGGGATGAGAACGGATCCGGCGGGCGGCGCCCGCATGATGGGCCGGTGATCAGTGTCCTGTTCGCCGTGCTGACCGCGCTCAGCAACGGCTCCGCCTCGGTGCTCCAGCGCCGCGCCGCGGCCACCGTCCCCGACTCCCAGGCGATGCGTCTGTCACTGATCGGCCGGCTGCTGCGCAAGCCGGTCTGGCTGGCGGGGATCGGGCTGGTGCTGGTCGCCGCCGTCTGCCAGGCGGTGGCGCTCGCGACCGGCCCGATCGCCGTGGTCCAGCCGATCTTCGTCATCGAACTGCCCGCCACCCTGCTGATCGCCGGCCGGCTCTTCAAGGTCCGGCTGCCGCGCTCCGTCTGGCACGGGGCCGCCGCGGTCACCGGCGGTCTCGCCCTGGGCCTGGCCTCCGCGGACCCCGGTGGCGGGTCCGAGACCGTCCACGGAACCGCCTGGATCCTGGCGCTGCTGCTCACCGGCCTCTTCGAGGCGCTGGTGATCCTCTGGGCGCTGCGGCTGCGCGGCAACCCGCGCGCCGCGCTGCTCGGGCTCGCCGCCGCCTGCGGCTACGCGCTGACCGCGGCCCTGATGAAGGACGCCGTGGCGCGCCTCGACAGCGGCGGCGCGGGCGCGCTCTTCGCCTCCTGGCAGCTCTACGGCATGGCCGTCGCCGGGGTGGGCGCGCTGTTCCTGCTCCAGAACGCCCTTCAGGCGGGCTCGCTCGCCGCCTCCCAGCCGATGCTCACGCTCGGCGACGCGCTGATCTCCATCGCGTACGGTGTCACCCTCTTCGGCGAGAGCGTGCGCACCGGCTGGTGGCTGCTGCCCGAACTCGCCGCGATCGGCCTGATCGCCGCGGGCTGCGTCGCACTGGCCCGCTCCCCGCTGGCCGGGGGAGCGCCGCCGCCCCCGCGCCGCGTCCGCTGACGGGGACGGTGGCGCGGGGGCGGAGGCGGCGGGGAGGCTGCGCGCGGACGGTGCCGCTCAGCCGGACACCTCGGCCGCGGCGTTCACGCCGTTCACCGCATGCGCGCCGTTCACGGGGGTTGCCGCCTCGGCCGGGACCCCTTCGCGCATGAGGCCGTCCAGATGCGGCAGATGATGGTCCATCCGCTCCCGCTTGGTCCGCAGATACGAGAGGTTCTCCTCCCGCGGCGGTATCAGCAGCGGAACCTGCTCGGCGACCTTGATGCCGTGCCGCAGCAACGCCTCTGTCTTGCGCGGGTTGTTCGAGAGCAGCCGTACCGAGAGCACCCCCAGGTCGTGCAGCATGTCCGCCGCCACCCGGTAGTCCCGGGCATCGGCGGGCAGTCCGAGGGCGAGGTTCGCCTCCACGGTGTCCAGGCCCTCCGACTGGAGCTGCATCGCCCGCAACTTCGCCAACAGGCCGATCCCGCGCCCCTCGTGGCCCTGGAGATAGAGGAGAACGCCCCGCCCCTCGCGCACGATGGCGTCCAGCGCCGCACCGAGCTGTTCCCCGCACTCGCAGTGCTTGGAGCCGAAGGCGTCCCCGGTCAGACACTCCGAATGCACACGGGTGAGGGCTCCGTCCCCCGCGACATCGCCGTATATCAGGGCTATTTGTTCATCCCCGCGATTACGGTCCAGGTAGCCGACTGCGAGAAAGTCTCCGTGCACGGTGGACAGCCGTACTTTCGCCGCTCGTTCGACACCTGATGAACGAGTACTTTCGAGGCACACGCCATCACTGTCTGTCATGCCTCAATCATATCTGCTGAACGGCTCGCCGGGTACGGGAAGAAAGGTAAAAGGGCGTCAGCCGACGGTCGCCTTCATCACGTTAGGACGATCACCGAGCCATTGCCGCGTAGTCTGCTCCCGACGATACGCACACGGAAAGAGAGGGCCGGAAAACATGAACGGTTCGGGAACGCCACCGGTGACGGCCGGTCCGCTGCCCCGGGAGACCACGGAGGACGTACGGGCCGCGCGGCCCGCGGTCGCCGTCCTTCCCGTCGGCAGCTTCGAGCAACACGGCGCGTATCTCCCGCTGGTGACCGATACGGTCGTGGCGTGCGCCATCGCCCGGGAGATAGCCGCCGCGCACCCCGTGCACGCGCTCCCGCCGATCACCGTCTCCTGCTCGCACGAACACGCCGACTGGCCCGGGACCGTGAGTATTTCCGCCGCCACGCTCCATGCCGTCGTCCGTGACATTGCGGGCTCCCTCCACCGGTCCGGAATAAAATCCCTGATTCTGGTGAACGCGCACGGCGGAAATTACGTACTGCGCAACGTCGTTCAGGAATCCGCCGGCAGCGGAACGCGCATGGCGCTTTTCCCCGGATCGGCCGACTGGGACGCGGCAAGGACCAGAGCGGGGATCGAGACGTCTTCGCACAGCGATATGCACGCGGGTGAAGTCGAGACGTCCATCCTCTTGCACGCGCATCCCGAACTCGTACGGCCCGGCTATGAGACCTCCGATTGCGTCGCCGACGACCGGAAGCATCTCCTCACCCTCGGCATGGCCGCCTATACGGAGTCCGGTGTCATAGGCCGCCCTTCGCGGGCGTCCGCCGCGAAGGGAAAGGAACTGCTGGCCGGACTGGCCGATTCCTTCGGCGACTATCTCTCCCTCCTCACCCGCCAGGAGTCCCGATGACCGGCCCCCGTCGGACCGAGCCGTCCGCACCGCCGCCGCTCCCGGCGGAGCTGGACACCGACGAGGCGTGGGAACTGCTCCGTACCGTCAGGACCGGGGCGGACGCCGAGGCCGTCGGCCTCCGCGAGGACCCCGACGGCGTATGGCGCTGGAACCGGGACACCACACCCGGAGCGCGCGAACTGACCGACCGTTACCTGCCGCTGTGCCTGGCCGGACCGCGCCTCACCTTCGCCCAGCTCGGCCAGAGCCTCGACGGGTTCATCGCGACCCGCACGGGAGACGCCGACTACGTCACCGGCGAGGAGGACCGCCGTCATCTCCACCGCCTGCGCGCGCTCGCCGACGCGGTGGTCGTCGGGGCGGGGACGGCCGTCGCGGACGACCCCCAGCTCACGGTGCGCGCCTGCACCGGGGCCCACCCCGTACGGGTCGTCCTCGATCCGCACCGCCGGGTGCCGCCGCGTCGCAAGGTGTTCACCGACGGGTCAGCCCCCACCCTGTGGGTGGTGTGCGCCGGCGGCGAGCGCGGGCACACCCGCGCGGACGACACCATCGACGGCTCCGACGGCTCCGACGGCGCCGACGGCTCCGACGGCTCCGGCGGCTCCGGCGGCGCAGGTGTTGTTGACGTGCTGACCCTTCCCGACCTCGCCGCGTTCGCCCCCGGCAACCTGGTGCGCGTACTGGCGCGCCGCGGCCTGGGCCGGGTGCTGGTCGAGGGCGGCGGCGTCACCGTCTCCCGCTTCCTGAGCGAACGGGCGCTGCACCGGCTCTACGTCACCGTCGCGCCGGTGCTGCTCGGCGACGGCGTCCCCGGGCTCCGCTTCGCCGGTACGCCCGTGATGCGCGACGCGCTGCGCCCCCCGGTCCGGCGCGCCGCCCTCGGCGAGGACACCCTCTTCGAACTCGACCTGGGGACGCCGCACCCCGGCCCACCACTGGACGGCGAGCACCCCGAGGCCGGGCAGGCTCGCCGCGAGCGAGAGGATCCCGTACACCACGGCGACAGCCAGCCCCTGGGCCGCGCCGAGCCCGGCGGCCCCGAAGGCCCAGGCGGTGGCGCCCTCCCGGGGACCCCAGCCGCCGACGTTCAGCGGTAGCGCCATCGCCAGCAGCGCCAGCACCATCAGGGGCAGCAGCTCGGCCGCGGGCGCCGTCACCCCCGCGGCCCGGGCGGCCAGCAGAAACGTGGCGAGGAACCCGGCCGGCACCACGACCGACGCCAGCGCCACCCCCGGCCAGCTCCGCCGCGCCAGCAGCCCGAGCCGTATCTCGGCGAGCGCCGTCCGCGCCGCGCGGCGCCGCCGGGAGACGGCGGGCGCCGCGCGCAGCCGCCAGGCGGCCACCGCCACCAGCGCGGCGACCGAGGCCAGTACCGCCAGGGCGCCGGGTGTCGCGAGCGTCTCCAGGACGGCCCGGCGGGCCGCCGCCGGGGCCTCGGACGGCCACACCAACAGCAGCGTCACACCGACCGTGACCAGCACGACCTGGCCCGCGACCCGTTCGAGGACGACCGCGCGGACACCCCGGCCGACATCGCCGGTGCTCCGCCCGTGCCGTACCGCACGGTGCACATCGCCGAGGATCCCGCCGGGCAGCGCCGCGTTCAGGAACAGCGCCCGGTAGTAGTCCGCGACGGCCCGGCGCAGCGGCAGCCGGATGCCCAGACCGCGGGCGACCAGGCACCAGCGCCAGGCGCTGAACACGGTGGTGAGCAGGCCGAGGCCGAGCGCCGCGAGCAGCGTGGGCCCGTCGATCCCGCGCACCCCGTCCAGCAGCGGCCCCGTGCCGAGCTGCCAGACCAGCACCCCGAGGATGGCCGCCCCGGCGACCATCCCCAGGGTCCGCCCCGCCCCGCCGCGCCGGCCCTCCCGCGCCGGCGCGGGCGCCGTCACGCGGCGCCGCCCGTCCGGGGGAGTGCCAGCAGATCGCTGTGGTGCACGACCACCCGCAACGCGCCCGCCTCGCACTGCTCCAGACGGCGCCGCAGATACTCCTCGGCACGCGGCGCGAGCTCCGGCCGCTGCTCACAGGCCGCACCGACCCAGCCCCGCAGCCACTCGGCCGTCAGCGCCCGGTCGGCGGCGCCGAGCCGCCACGGGCTGGCGTGCACCCGTACGGTCGCCCCGACCCGCGCGAAGGCCGCCGCGGCCACCGCGACGGCGTCCGGCCCCAGCAGGCTCCGGCCGTGATCCGCCCGCCGCTGGTGGGCGTTGAACGCCTCGGCCAGCTCCGTGTCGAGCGGCTCGGCCGGGTTCAGCTCGACCCGCCCCACCACGGAGAGCGCGAACAGCGCCGGGCAGCCGGCCCCGGCACACGCGGCGGCGAGCGCGTCCACCTCCTCGCGGGTGAGCACGTCCAGCAGCGCCGAGGCCGTCACCAGCGAGGCCCCCGCCAGCCCGTCCGCCGTCAGCTCCGCGAGGTCGCGGCGCTCGGTGGCGACCGTCACCCGGCTCCCGTCGGCGGAGGTACGGGGCGTCCGGACCGCGGCCAGCTCCAGCAGGTCCGGGTCGTGGTCGTGCAGGACCCAGTGCTGCGGTCCGGCCAGCCGGGGAGCCAGCCAGCGCCCCATGGAGCCGGTACCGCACCCCAGATCGTGGACGACCAGAGGCCGTTCACCGTCGTCCGGGGAGGCGGCGGCGCCGGCCAGCCGGCCGCGCAGCGCGTCGAGGAGTTCCGTCGCGCGCGCGGCCCCGTCGGGTCCCTCGCGCAACTCCAGCCACGCCGGGGCGTAGCGGGTCGCTTCCGAACGCGGAGCTTCTGAGGTGGTCACGCGGCCCTCCCGGTTTCCTGACGGAGCTGTTCCAGCGCACCGGCCAGCCTCCGTGATGTCGTCCCCCACCCGTCCAGCGCGGTGCGCCGCCCCCGCGCGGCGGCCGTCAGCGCCCGCCGCCTGCCCGGCTCCCCGAGCCAGCCGCGCAGCGCCGCCGTGAGCGCCGCCGGGTCGTCCGGCGGCACCAGCACACCGGGAACGGTGCCGTCCGGCGCCCGCCCGACGGCCTCGGGGAGCCCGCCCACGTCCGTCGCCAGTACGGGCACACCGCGCGCCAGCGCCTCGGTCACCGCCATGCCGTACGTCTCGGCGTCCGAGGCGAGCACCAGCAGATCGGCGGCGGCGTACCGCCCGGCCAGCTCCCCGCCGGCCAGCGGCCCGACCAGCCGCACCCGGTCACCCAGCCCGTGCTCCGCGATCAGCTCCCGCAGCCCGGTGACATACCCGGGGTCCTGGTCGAGGCCGCCCGCGCAGACACAGCTCCACGGCAGCTCGGCGAGGGCCGCCAGGGCCTCCACCAGCCGGTGCTGTCCCTTGCGCGGGGTGACCGCCGCCACGCACAGCAGCCGCGAGCCGTCCCCGGACCCGGTCGCCAGGGGCGCGATGTCGGCGCCCGGCGCCGCGACATGGACCCGCTCGGGGGCGAGCCCGTGGTGACGCACCAGCCGGCGCGCCGCCCAGTCGCTGGTGGCCACGACCGCGGGCACGGCGCGCAGCGTCCGGCGCTCGCGGTCGTCCAGCTCCGCCGCCACGGCGGGCGCGAGCCCCGTCTCGTCGGCCAGCGGCAGATGCACCAGCACCGCCAGCCGCAGCCGCGCGGCCTCCGGGGCAACGACCCCGGGCACCCCGCAGGCGACGATCCCGTCGAGCAGGACGACCGCGCCGTCCGCGAACGTCGCCAGCAGCCGGGCCAGTTCGGTACGGGCCGTCCCGTCGGGCCGCGGCCAGCCGCCCGCGACGGTGTGTTCGTGGACCCGCCACCCCGTGCCGGGCAGCTCCCGGCAGAGCCGGCGGTCATAGGTGTTGCCGCCGCTCGGCGCGGCCGGGTCGTCGATGCCACCGGGCATGACGAGATGCACGGCCCGCGCGGACGGGGCGGCGGCGCCGCTCACAGGGCGCGCTCGTAACTCGCCCACGCGACATGCGACTCGTGCAGCGTGACCTGGATCGCGGCCAGCCCGCGGGCCCCCTCGCCGAGCGCCCCGGCGTGCACCCGGTCCGCGAGCCGGTCCGCGATGATCTTCGCCAGGACCTCGGTGGAGGTGTTGATCCCGGCCAGGTCGGGCTCCTCGTCGAGGTTGCGGTAGGTCAGCTCCCCGACCACACCGCCCAGTTCCCGGGTGGCCAGGCCGATGTCGACGACGATGCTGTCGGCGTCCAGCTCGGCGCGGCGGAAGGTGGCGTCCACGAGGAACGTCGCCCCGTGCAGGCGCTGCGCGGGTCCGAAGACCTCCCCGCGCAGGCTGTGGGCGATCATGATGTGGTCGCGGACGGTGATGCTGAACAACGGATGACCCTCCAGATACGGCACGTCTGGCCTCGCCCCCGGCATAGAAGGCCGGGGCATGTTGTGTAGTACGGCCGATCCACTCGTCCTGTTCAGACGAATTCAAGCCACCCCCGCCCCCGCCTACGGCCACATCCGGCCACCCGGGGCCGCCCCGTCAGCGGCTCGCCGCGCCCGCCGGGTCCGGCTCGTACACCACCCGGTGGCAGAGCCCCGGCAGTTCACCGGCGGCGATCCCCGGCAGCACCCGCGGCAATTCCTCGAAGCCGCACTCACCGGTGATCAGCGCGTCGAAGGCGGGCTCCGCCAGCAGGTCCAGGGCGAGCCCGAGCCGGTCGGCGAAGCTCCGGCGGGCGCTGCGCGCCGGGGACACCGTGCCGACCTGGCTGCCGCGCAGGGTCAACCGCCGCGAGTGGAACGCCTCGCCGAGCGGCAGTGTGACCCCCCGGTCGCCGTACCAGCTCAGCTCCACCACCGTGCCCTCCGGGGCGAGCAGTTCCAGCGAGCGCGCGAGCCCCGCCTCGGTGGCGCTCGCGTGGACGACCAGATCGCAGTCGCCCAGTGCCTCCCCGGGGAGCGCGAAACCGGCCCCGAGCGCCTCGGCGATCCCCGCCCGCGCGGGCTCGGCGTCGACCAACTGGACGCGGACGCCCGGGTAACGGGCGAGCAGCGCGGCGACGGAGCAGCCGATCATGCCGCCGCCGACCACGGCGATCCGGTCCCCGATCAGCGGCGCCGCGTCCCACAGGGCGTTCACCGCGGTCTCCACCGTCCCGGCGAGAATGGCCCGCGCGGCGGGCACGCCGTCCGGGACCGGGGTCACCGCGCTCGCCGGCACGACGTACCGCGTCTGGTGCGGGTAGAGGCAGAAGACCGTACGTCCCCGCAGCTCGGGCGGGCCCTCCTCGACCAGGCCCACGTTGAGATAGCCGTACTTGACGGGCCCGGGGAACTCGCCGTCCTGGAACGGCGCCCGCATCGCGGTGTGCTGACTGTGCGGCACTCCGCCGCGGAAGACCAGGGTCTCCGTACCCCGGCTCACCCCGGAGCAGAGGGTACGCACCAGGACGTCGTCCTCGCCGGGCTCCGGCAGGGCGACCTCCCGTATCTCGCCGTGGCCGGGTGAGCGGAGCCAGAAGGCGCGTGCGGCGCGCTTCATCCATGTCCTCCTGAACGCTGGGGTGACGGATCACGTTCTTAGTTCACGAGGCCGCGCACGGTACGCGGCGCCAATCGACTCTGTCACACGGCCGGAGGGTGCAACGGTGGCCCTGAACGACACGTACCACCTGAACAAGTACCACCTGAACCACACGTACGACCTGTACGACCTGAACGAGACCCGCACCACCCGGCCGGCGCGCCGCACGGGGCTGCTCCGGCAGGAGACGGCCGCGGGCGCGGGCGCCCAGATCGTCCTGCTGGCCCTGCTCGGCGCGGTGACCGGGCTCGGCGCGGCCGGGTGGCTGACGGGGCTGGTGTTCACGGCGGGCACCTGGGCCGCGCTCACCCACGCGCTCTCCCGGACCCGGCCCGCGTCCTTCGGCCCGGCCAACGGCGTCACCCTCGCGCGGGCGACGCTGGTCGGCGGTGTGACCGCGCTGGTCGCGGACTCCTTCACCCGCCCGGTCCCCGTCACGCTCCTGGCCGCGCTCACCACGGTGGCGCTGGTCCTGGACGCGGTCGACGGCCAGGTGGCCCGGCGCACCGGCTGCGTCTCCTCCCTCGGGGCGCGCTTCGACATGGAGGTCGACGCCTTCCTGATCCTGGTGCTCAGCGCCTACGTCGCCCTCTCGCTGGGCCCGTGGGTGCTGCTGATCGGCGCGATGCGGTACGCCTTCGTCGCGGCGGCCCGGGTCCTGCCGTGGCTGAACGGCGCGCTCCCGCCCAGCATGGCCCGCAAGACGGTGGCCGCGTTCCAGGGCGTCGGCCTCCTGGTGGCGACCGCCGGAGTCCTTCCGCACCTGGCCGAGCTCGCCGTGGTCCTGCTGGCGCTGGCGCTGCTGACCTGGTCCTTCGCCCGTGACATCGTCGGGCTGCGGCGGACCGGCCGGGACCGCCGCCCCGCGGCTGCCCGGTCCGCCGCCGCGCCGCGCGCCCTGGTGGCCGCAGCCCCGGCCACCCCGCCCGCGCCGAGAGACTGACACCTGTCGTCGCCCGGTCAGTCGTCGTAGTGCAGTGTTCCGTCCTCGTCCATGGTCGGGTGCATCTTCATCGGCCCGTAGGCGTCCTGGTCCGAGGGGCGGGGCGGCTCCGGCCCGTCGGGGCCGGTGCGCAGCAGGCGCTCGATCCGGCAGACGCGGAAGAGCAGTTCGCCCACGCGTGCCTCGTTGGCGCGGCCGGCGGCCCTGAACTCCTCGGCGGCCCGCGCGTACGTGGCCTTCTCGCCGTCGTCGAACCCGTAGGCGTCGGGCCAGCTCCTGACCATGCCGCTGTACAGCGCCCGCCGCGCGTCGTGCGGGGTGGGCATGAGGCCGCCCCGTGGCCGCCAGCCGTTCTCGCCCTGCTCGGTCACCCCGAAGCCGACGGGCAGCAGGACGACTCCGGGGTGCGTGGTGACCGCGCGCTCCGAATGCCCGCGTACGTCGTCGGGGAAGCGCGGACCGGAGTACGCGAACTGCCCCAGCCCCAGCCGCAGGGCGGCCGCCGCCGGACCGGTGTCGGCGTGCCCGGGGTCCAGGACGAAGCCGGTGTCCGGCGACGGGGCGGTGTGCGCGCCGGTCCAGGACAGCTCGGCCGGCTCCCGGTCGGTGGGCCGCGGCGGCTCCAGCCCGTCCTCCCCGCTCCGGGCGAACTCGTCGCCCCGTACGACCCGGTAGCGCACCCCGAGGACCTCCAGCTCGTCGACCGGCTCGCGTTCGAGCACCGCGACCGCGGCCAGCAACTCGCGGCGCGCGGCCCGGTCGTCGGTGTCGTCCTTGGCCTTGAACCAGAGATGGGAGTGGAGCCCGTCCCGCGCCTGCTGCGGCGTCGCGTCGGTCACCCGCAGCAGCAGCCGCCAGTGGGGCCCGCTCCCGGGATCACACGCCGCCACACCGAAGACAGGCCCGCGGACCGCGAGATACGGGTACCGGAGGGACGCGTCGATGGCGTCGGCCTCGGCCACCCAGGCGGCGGGATCGTCGCGCTCCACCAGTCCCGCGTGGAGCCGGTCCAACTGTCGCTTCCAGTCATCAGACATGCACACATTGTTGTGGCTCGGAAGGGGTCGCCGGACCGGAACCGTTCAACTCCCCGGACCTCGTCGGACGGGAACGTTCCGGAAAACGCGGAAGACCCCTGACGTATCAGGGGTCTTCGCCGGTGTCCGAGGGGGGACTTGAACCCCCACGCCCGATAAAGGGCACTAGCACCTCAAGCTAGCGCGTCTGCCATTCCGCCACCCGGACAAGGTGTCCGCCGGTCGGCTCTCGGCCGTTCCGACGTGGAAAACCATAGCAAACATTCAGGGGTGCCCGATCACGCCCCGATCCGTATGACGGGCGTGTGACAGGCGGGGTCCGCCCTTGGGTGAAGGGGCCCGGGGCGGCAGGATGGGAGGACCACCAGCGAGGACCACCAGCAACGACCGTGGGAGTGAGCAGCGTGAGCGAGCCGAGCGCGGGCAGGACCGTATCGGGCGAGGACGAGGTCGTCGACCTCTGCCGGGATCTGATCCGGATCGACACCAGCAACTACGGGGACCACTCGGGTCCGGGGGAGCGGGCCGCCGCCGAGTACGTCGCGGAGAAGCTCGCCGAGGTGGGGCTGGAACCGGAGATCTTCGAGTCCCACCCGGGCCGCGCCTCCACCGTGGCCAGGATCGAGGGCGAGGACCCCTCCCGGCCCGCCCTGCTCATCCACGGCCACACCGACGTCGTGCCGGCCAACGCCGAGGACTGGACGTACGACCCGTTCGCGGGCGAGATCGCCGACGGCTGTGTGTGGGGCCGGGGCGCCGTCGACATGAAGGACATGGACGCGATGACCCTCGCGGTCGTCCGCGACCGGATGCGCAGCGGGCGCAAGCCCCCGCGCGACATCGTGCTGGCCTTCCTCGCCGACGAGGAGGCCGGCGGCACGTACGGCGCGCGGTACCTCGTCGACCACCACCCCGGCCTCTTCGAGGGCGTCACGGAGGCGATCAGCGAGGTCGGCGGCTTCTCCTTCACCGTCAACGAGAACCTGCGCCTCTACCTCGTCGAGACGGCCCAGAAGGGCATGCACTGGATGCGGCTGACGGTGGACGGCACCGCGGGCCACGGCTCGATGACCAACAACGACAACGCGATCACCGAGCTGTGCGAGGCCGTGGGCCGGCTCGGCAACCACCAGTGGCCGGTACGGGTGACCAAGACCGTACGGTCCTTCCTGGACGAGCTGTCCGACGCGCTCGGCACCCCGCTCGACCCGGAGGACATGGACGCCACGCTCGCCAAGCTCGGCGGCATCGCGAAGATGATCGGCGCCACGCTGCGCAACTCCGCGGCCCCCACCATGCTCGGCGCCGGCTACAAGGTGAACGTCATCCCCGGTCAGGCCACCGCCCATGTCGACGGCCGGTTCCTGCCCGGGTACGAGGAGGAGTTCCTGGCGGATCTCGACCGGATCCTCGGGCCGCGCGTCCGGCGCGAGGACGTGCACGGCGACAAGGCGCTGGAGACCAGCTTCGACGGCCGGCTGGTGGACGCCATGCAGACGGCGCTCTCGGCGGAGGACCCCATCGCGCGGGCCGTCCCGTACATGCTCTCCGGCGGCACCGACGCGAAGTCCTTCGACGACCTCGGGATCCGCGGCTTCGGCTTCGCGCCGCTCAAGCTGCCGCCGGAGCTGGACTTCGCAGGGATGTTCCACGGGGTGGACGAGCGGGTACCGGTGGACGGTCTGAAATTCGGTGTGCGCGTCCTCGACCGGTTCATCGACGAGAGCTGACCGGCCGTACCGGGAATCGGCCACACGTACGGCATCGACTGAGAAGAGTGAATGCGCTCATAGGCTCGTAGCCTCATTACTTCCCCTTCGTTACAGGTGTGCGGTCCGCGGCTGGGACCGCGTTTTGCCAACAAGGAGGAAGAATGATCAAGAAGGTCGTCGCTGCTGCGGCAGTCACTGGTGGTCTGGTGCTCGCGGGTGCGGGCGTGGCCGTCGCCGACGCGGGCGCGCAGGGTGCCGCCATCGGTTCCCCCGGTGTCCTTTCGGGCAACGTGGTGCAGGTTCCGATCCACGTTCCGGTGAACGTGTGCGGTAACACGGTCAACGTGATCGGGCTGCTGAACCCCACCTTCGGCAACACCTGCATCAACAAGTGACGTCGTCACTCTCACCCGTGAGGGTCTGAGCCCGAGGCCCTGCGCGAGAAGCGGCGCCGCCCGCCCCCCAGAGGGAGCCGGGCGGGACTTCTCCCGCACGGCCGAGCGGCCCCGGAGCGCGTGCCATGCGCTCCGGGGCCGCTGGGCATCCTGCCCCGGCACCGATGCCCAGGGGCAGTCCCGGTAGGCAGAAGACAGGGAACGAAGCTATGAGACAGGTCACGCGCAAGGGCCTGATCACCGTGGCGGCGGCGGGCGGCGTGCTCGCGCTCGGCGGTGGCTACGCGCAGGCGGACGCGGGGGCCGGCGGTACCGCCGCCAACTCCCCGGGCGTGCTGTCGGGGAACAACGTCCAGGTTCCGGTGCATGTGCCGGTCAACGTCTGCGGCAACACCGTGGATGTCGTCGGGGTGCTCAATCCGGCCTTCGGCAACAAATGCGGCAACTTCTCCGGCAAACCGTCCGGCGGCCACGACGGCGGACACGGGGGCGGCGGCGGCCACAGCGGCGGGCACGACGGCGGATACGGCGGATCCCCCCACACCGGGTCCGGCGGCTCGCACGCCGGAGGCGGCGCGGTCAACTCTCCCGGGGTCGGCTCGGGCAACTCCGTCGAGGTGCCGGTCGACGTCCCCGTGAACGTGTGCGGGAACAGCGTCGACCTCGTCGGGGTGCTCAACCCGGCCTTCGGCAACCACTGCGGCAACGGCCCCGTGCCCACCCCGCCGGGTCCCGCCGAGCACCCCGAGGAGCCGGGTAACCCGGGTAACCCGGGCACCCCGGGCACACCCGGAACACCGGGTACGCCGGGTACGCCGGGTACGCCTGGCAACCCGGGTAACCCCGGTAACCCGGGTAACCCGGGCACGCCCGGTACGCCGGGCAACCCGACCGAGGTACGGGCGGTCTCCGTCAACCCGGGGACGCACGGGGCGGAACCGGGGGCCGAGCAGGCCGACGGCACGGATGTCCTCGCGTCGACCGGTGCCGGCGGGCTCGGGATCGCACTCCCGGCGGGCGCCGGGCTGCTGCTCGCGGGCACGATCCTCTACCGCCGGGCCCGCTCCGCCGCGTAGTCACGCGGCCGGGCCCGGGCCAGGGCAAGCCGGGGCGGGCCTCGCAGCAGCGGGGCCCGCTCCGTCGCGTTCACCAGGTGGCGCGGACCTGACGGATGATGCGCCGGCGCAGCCGCACCCTGCGGCTGCCGTCCCGGTGCAGGCTCAGTCGGTCCAGCTCCCAGTGCCCGTACTCGGCATGATCGGTGAGCAGACGGGCCGCATCCTTGCGGGAGACCCCGCGCGGCACGTACACGTCGACAAATTCGTATTCCGGCATCGCATCTATTGTGCGGGCAGAGCCCCGGTACGGATAGCGTCTGCACTATGTCTGATGCTGCGCAGCCCACCGCTGCCGAGGTACGCGCCGCCGCCGAGGCGGTGAAGGTCGCCCTGGACCGCCACCTCGCGGCGGTCGAACATCGCACGGGTGAGGATGACCCGGCCGTCTCCGAAGCGTTCAACGCCCTCGCCGTGGCGGCCGAGGTCTACGACGAGCGGCTCTACCACCGGTACGACGAGGTCACCCCGTTCGAGATCCCGGACCCGGACGACTCCCTGCCCCCGTACAACGGCCCCGAGGAGCCGAACGCCCTCAGTGTGCTGATCCGGCGCGACTACGCGGTGGTGGAGCCGCAGCGGCTGCTCGCACAGGCACAGCGCATCGCCGACGCCGAGGGCGACACCGGCACCGGAGGGGTCGTGGGCGGCAGTGTGCACGCGGCGCTCGGGGTGCTCTTCGGCGAGTACGAACCCGACGAGATCGCCTCCCGGCACAAGGAGTTCGGCCTGGAGGAGGGCGACTCCACCCTGTGGGTGTCGGCCGCGGACGATCTCCCGGAACCGGGGGAGTGGCTCGCCGCCCCCTTCGACCAGGCCGACCCCCAGCAGGTGGTCTGCCGCTTCGACGTCAGCGCGGTCTTCGACGAGGACGACCTGGACGCGGCCCTGGACGACCTGGAGGAACAGGACGCCTGAGCCGCCGGCCCCTGCTCGGTCCGCTGCCCTTGCCGACCGCCGCCCCTGCCACCGCACGGCGGCAGGGGCGGCGGCACCCGGGGGGCGTCAGCCCGGCTGTGACGCCGGAGCCAGGAGCGTTTCCAGCTGGGCGCGCAGCCGGGTGGTGCGGTCCTGGGAGGGGATGTCCGACACCGCCCTCTGGAGCGCCTGGTCGACACCGTGGACCACGGAGAGATGACGGTCCCCGCGGCTGAAGGCCGTGTAGACCCAGGGGCGGCTCAGCCCCCGCGCCGCGTCGCCGGGGAGCACCACGACCACCGCGGGCCAGCGCATCCCCGCCGCCTGGTGCGCGGTGAGCGCCCAGCCGTGGCGGACCGCGTGCTCCACCCGGTCCCTGGGCACGACGACCGCGGTTCCCCCGCACTCCAGCCGCAGCCCCTCCGCGTCGGCGGAGACCACCGCGCCCTGGAGCGTCCTGCCGGGGGAGGGGACATACGCGACGCGGTCCCCCGGGTCGAAGCCGCCGAACCGGCCGGGGCCCGGGTTGAGGCGCTCCTTGAGCGCCGCGTTCAGCGCGCGGGTGCCCGCCGAGCCGCCGTGGCCCACCGTGATCACCTGGGTCTGCCCCGCCTCCGTGCCGAAGGCCCGCGGCACGGATTCCGCGACGAGCTGGACCGTACGGTGCACCGCCTCGCCCGCGTCCCGCACGGGCACGATCACGACCTCCTTGCCGGGCGCCGCCACCTGGTTCAGCTCGCCGATGCCGATCCCCGAGACCAGCTCGCCGATCGGTCCCGGGTCAGGTGTACGGGAGCTGATCCGTGGGCACACCCCGGCCGCCAGGAGATCGGCGAAGACCTGGCCCGCGCCGGCCGACCCGAGCACGCCGGGATCACCGCTGAGCACCAGACGCCCGCCGTCCGCCAGCGACTCCACCAGCATCGCGGCCGTCTCCACGTCGAGCTGCGGCGCGTCGAGGACCACCAGGAGATCGAGCGCGAACAGCCCCTCCGCGTCCCGCCCCGGGCCCTCCGTACCGGCGAGCAGCCCGGCCACCGTGACCGCGTCGGTGTCCGCGGCGTCGTCGGCCCCGAGCCGGTCGCGGCCGTTCTCGCTGTGGACCGCGACCACCGCGCGCTCCCCGAGCGCGCGGGCCGCCCCGGCCAGCGCGACCGGCTCGGCGCGCGCCGCCTCCCCGCCCGAGTGGAGGACCAGACCATGTCCCGCCACCGCGCGGATCAGCTCGGCCGCCGACGGCGACGGGGCGCCCGCCGCGGCCTCCTCCCACGAGGCGGGCCGCGCGGTCTTCACCAGCCTGGCGAGCCCGTCGGCGAGGCTCTCCTCGGCC
Organism: Streptomyces sp. NPDC056987; assembly: GCF_042673865.1. Classification (NCBI taxonomy): domain Bacteria; kingdom Bacillati; phylum Actinomycetota; class Actinomycetes; order Kitasatosporales; family Streptomycetaceae; genus Streptomyces; species Streptomyces sp. NPDC056987. The sequence goes on along the minus strand of NZ_JBHURV010000003.1, from coordinate 188,619 downwards.
AGTGCGTACCGGTCGAGACCCAGCAGCACGGGGGCGGGCGCCGTGGCCGGCTCCCCGCCGTCCCCGGCCCCGCTCTCCGCCGCCTCCTCGGCCTCCGCAGCCTCATCGGAGTCCTCGAAATCCGCGGAGCTCAGGGTCCCGTCCACGCCTTCCTGGAACTCCAGCACCACGGACTCCTCCACCGCGTGCTGTACGGCGCTCTCCGGGTCGGGCACGGAGTGCCCGGCGAGCGCGCTCACCACCGCCGACGCCTCCAGCGCGGTGTGGCCCTGGAGCGCGGCCCGCTCCAGCAGCCACCCCACCAGCGCGGTGGCCCGGCGCTCGTCTCCGGGGCCGCAGCCGGACCCCAGGAGCGCCCGCGCGAATCCGTCGGCCTGCTCCGGCCGCACCCCGGGCACGGCGAGCAACTGCCAGGGGTTCTCCCGCAGCAGCGCGGGCGCCTGCTCCCCGAGCGCCTCGGCGACCTGCCCCGCGAGCGTCTCCGGCGCGCCGCCCGCCACGAGCACCGCCCGCACGGCGGACACGGTCTCCGGGGCCTCGGACCGCGCCTCCACGGACCGTGGCCCGGCCGGGGGCCGCTGCGGCGGTGCCGTCGCAGCGGCCCGATCCCGGTCCCGGTCGGGGGAGGGAGTGGGGGCGGGGGCCGCGGGACGGAGCAGCGCCGGGTCGACCGGCTCGCCGCTCTCCATGGCCCGTACGGCCGCGAGCAGGTCGGCGGCCTGCCCGCTCAGCTTCGCCCCGGCGGCGATGGGCCCGGCCTTCTCCGCCTTCCGCTGCTCGATCCGCTCCCGCAGCTCCCGCTGGGCGGCCAGCTCGGCCTGTGCCTCGGAGAGTTCGGGCGTCTCCCCGGTGGTGCCGGTCCCGGTCGCGGCGCCGGCCCCCGTGCCGTCCTCGGTGGCCTCGCCCTCCGGGGCCGTGGCGCCCTCGGCGGCGGCAGCGGCGTCGGCCATGGGCCCGGCCTCCTCGGCGGCGGGGTCGCGCTCCGTACTCACAGCGTGCTCCAGTCCTGGTCGGGATAGCGGTGCACGGGCGCCGACACGTCGTCGAGCGCCTGGCAGATCTCGTCAGGAAGACTAAGGCTCTCCACTGACAGAGCCGCCGTGAGCTGGTGCGCGTTGCGCGCGCCGATGATCGGCGCCACCACGCCGGGACGGTCCCTCACCCACGCCAGCGCCACCTCCAGCGTCGTCGTCGCGAGTCCTTCCGCGGCCGTCGCGACCGCGTCCACGATCCGGCTCGCCGCCTCGTCGAGATAGGGCTCGACGAACGGCGCCATCTGCTCGGAGGCGCCCCGCGAATCGCCCGGCGTGCCGTACCGGTACTTGCCCGTGAGCACCCCGCGGCCGAGCGGCGACGAGGGCAGCAGCCCCACCCCCAGATCGACCGCGGCGGGCAGCACCTCGCGCTCCACGCCGCGCTGGAGCAGCGAGTACTCCATCTGGGTGCTGGCCAGCCTGGTCCGCGTCGTGGGCGAGGCGATCTGCCAGGTCGCGGCCTTGGCGAGCTGCCAGCCGCAGAAGTTCGACACCCCCGCGTACCGTGCGCGGCCCGTGCTGACGGCGATGTCCAGCGCGTGCAGGGTCTCCTCCAGCGGGGTGTCGCTGTCGAAGGCGTGGATCTGCCAGAGGTCCACGTAGTCCGTGCCGAGCCGCTCCAGCGACGCGTCCAGCGCGGTGAGCAGATGTCCCCGCGAGCCGTCGAAGCGGCGGTACGGATCGGGCACGCTGCCGGCCTTCGTCGCGATGATCAGATCCCGGCGCGGCACCAGCCGCTCGACGAGCTGCCCCAGCAGATACTCGGCCTCCCCGCCGCCGTACACGTCCGCCGTGTCGATCAGCGTCCCGCCCGCTTCCCAGAAGACCTTCAACTGATCGGCGGCGTCATGCTCGTCGGTGTCCCGGCCCCAGGTCAGGGTGCCGAGCCCGATCCGGGACACACGCAGGCCGGTACGGCCGAGATGCCTCTGCTCCATGCGGCTTGAGATTACTGGCCATGGCCCCACGCGGAGAGAGCCTGTGGACAACCCGCCCCCTGACGGATCCCCGTGTCGCGCGCTAGAGTCCCCGGCACAGGGACGTTACTCATCGGTAGTCAAGGAGTGGTCATGCGGCTCGGCATCAACCTCGGGTACTGGGGCGCGGGGATGGACGGCGACAACCTCGCGGTCGCGCAGGAGGCCGACCGGCTCGGCTACGACGTCTGCTGGGCCGCCGAGGCGTACGGATCCGACGCGCCGACCGTGCTGAGCTGGGTCGCCGCGCAGACGGAGTCCATCGACGTCGGCTCCGCCATCCTCCAGATCCCCGCGCGGCAGCCCGCGATGACCGCGATGACGGCGGCCACCCTCGACTCGCTCTCCGGGGGCCGGTTCCGGCTCGGCCTCGGCGTGTCGGGGCCGCAGGTCTCCGAGGGCTGGTACGGCGTCACGTTCGACAAGCCGCTCGCCCGCACCCGGGAGTACGTCGAGATCGTCCGCAGGGCCATGACCCGCGAACGGCTGGTGTACGAGGGCGAGCACTGGACGCTGCCGCTGCCCGGCGGCCCCGGCAAGCCCCTCAAGCTGACCGTCCACCCGGAGCGTGAGCACATCCCGCTCTACATCGCCGCGATCGGCCCGAGGAACCTGGAGCAGACCGGCGAGATCGCCGACGGCGCGCTGCTGATCTTCCCCTCCGCCGAGCACCTGGAGGACACGGCGATCCGCCCGCTCCGGGCGGGCCGCGAGAAGGCCGGTCTCACCATGGACGGCTTCGACGTCTGCCCCACCGTGCCCATCGCGGTCGGCGACGACGTCGGCGCCCTGGCCGACACCTTCCGCCCGTACACCGCCCTCTACGTGGGCGGCATGGGCAGCCGGAAGCAGAACTTCTACAACCAGCTCGCCCGGCGCATGGGGTACGAGAAGGCGGCCATCGAGATCCAGGACAAGTACCTCTCCGGCGACAAGGACGGCGCGGCGGCGTCCGTACCGCACGAGCTGATCGACTCGACCACACTGCTCGGCCGCGTCGAGCGGATCGCCGACCGGATGAGCGCCTACGCCGCCGCGGGCGTCACCACCCTGACCCTCGCCCCGGCCGGCTTCACCCTCGACGAGCGGATCACCGCGCTGCGGGTCGGCTCCGAGGCCCTGGAGCGCGCCGGTCTCGTCTCGTAGACCCGTACGGCAGACACGCGACCGCGGGGGAGAGAGGTCCGCGGCCGCGGTGGGGGCTCGGGGGGTCTTCCCCACCACGGCCGTCGCCTAGAGGTCGCGCGGATAGGTGGGGCGGCGTCGCGTGCCGATGGGCGGCGCCTGGCGGCGTTGTCGTCAGTCGACGACACTCCGCGTCGCCTCCCTCCTCCGCCTTGCCGGACTTCCTCCGCCCCACCTATCCGCGCGACCTCCTACTACAACGCCGCCACGCGTACGCGGTTACGCGCCGGGCGCGGCGTCGCGCTCCTCCTTTCGGCTCAGTCGGGTGCCGCTGCTGTTGCCGCGTGCCGTCCGCGCCCGTTGACTCGTAGCGCGGACGACTGCAAGGAGGTGGCGGTGATGCTCTCGGCCCGAAGCCTGTTCCAGGAGATCCTGGACGACGACCGGTCCTTCCGGCTGTTCTGTTCCATCGCGGCCAGCGGCGAGGCCCAGGGCGGCTGGGAGAACGGCCGGATCGCCGCCCTGGTGCCCGAGTCCCTGCGGTACCTCGCCCCGAAGATCACCCGCCACGGTTCCGACGAGGACAAGCACGGGAGGATCTTCCGCGCCCTCCTGCGCAAGCGCGGCCTCGAACCGGCCGAGGTCCCGCCCGAGGCCGACTACACCATGCTCCTGGAGCGGCGCGGCATCGGACTCACCCACACGAAACTGCGCCGCGACGAGACGCTGACCGAGGACGACATCCTCGTGTATCTCGCCCACAGCCGGATCACCGAACAGCGGGCCGCGGACCAGATGGAGATGCTGGTCAGGTACTTCGGCGACCACCCCGAGGTCGGCAGGGCGATCAGGATGATCAGCGCCGACGAGGACAACCATCTCGCCTACTGCCACGAGGAACTGCTCCTGCTGGCCCGGCGGGGCCACGGCCGCGCCGTCCAGCGCGCCCTGCGCGAGTGCGCCCTCGCGGAGATCCAGGTCTACCGCGAGGTGAGCCTCGCGGTGATGGACCGGATGGGACGGCTGCTGGGCTGGCCGGCGCCGAAGGCCGCGCTGCTCGCGGCGGGCATCCACGCCGTGTACGGGTACGAACGGTTCGCCGGCTGGCACCGGATGGTCGGCCTCACGATGCCCGAGCGCCGGGATCCGCTGGGCGGCCCCGCGACCCCCGCGCCCGCCCTCTGAGGCCCCTGTGGTCCCGTACGGCCGCCGCGTGCGGGCTCAGAGCCAGCCGCGCCGCTTGAACTGCCGGTGCAGCCCGAACACCACCACCGCCATCAGGGCGATCACGGTGGGGTAGGCCCACACGTACGTCAGCTCGGGCATGTGCCGGAAGTTCATGCCGTAGATGCCCGCGACCATCGTCGGTACGGCCGCCATCGCCGCCCATGCCGAGATCTTCCGCATGTCGTCGTTCTGCCGTACGCCCATCTGCGCGAGATGCGCGGACAGGATGTCGGTGAGCAGCCGGTCCAACCCCTCCACCTGCTCGTTGACGTGCAGCAGATGGTCGTTGACGTCCCGGAAGAACGGCTGCGCGTGCTCGTGCACGAACGGCACGCCCGCGCCCGCCAGCCGCGCCATGGGGGCCGCCAGCGGCCCGGTGGCCCGGCGGAACTCCAGGACCTGCCGCTTGAAGTCGTAGATCCGCGCCGCGGTCGGCGTCGAGGAGCCCGCGTCCGGGGAGAAGACCTCCGCCTCCAGCTCCTCCAGGTCCAGCTGGAGTTCGTCGGCGACCTCGACGTAGTGGTCGACGATCGCGTCGCTCACCGCGTACAGCACCGAGGTGGGGCCGTGCCTGAGGACCTCCGGCTCGGCTTCGAGCCGCCTGCGTACGGCCGTCAGCGGAGCGCCCTCGCCGTGCCGGACGGTCACCACGAAGGAGTCGCCTATGAAGACCATCAGTTCACCGGTGGAGACGGTGTCCCCCCGCGGCTCGTACACCACCGGCTTGAGCACCACGAAGAGCGAGTCGTCGTAGACCTCCAGCTTGGGGCGCTGATGGGCGTGGAGCGCGTCCTCCACGGCCAGCGGATGCAGCCCGAACTCGCTGCTCACGAGGGCGAACTCGTGCTCCGTGGCCTCGTGCAGCCCGAGCCAGAGGAACGCGTCCCCTTCGGCACGCGCCGCGGCGAGGGCGTCGGAGAAGTCGGCGGGCCCGTCGGTGCGGCGCCCGCCGCGGTAGATGGCGCAGTCCACGATCACGGCGGGCATTCTTCCCTTTCCCGGCGCCGGACGCATCCCCCGGCCGTCCCGCGCCCGCTGCGCACCCCTGCCGAGCGCCTACCCTTGCGGGCATGGCCACGTTGATCCTCGTACGTCATGGGCGGTCCACCGCCAACACCGCGGGGCTGCTCGCCGGCTGGACGCCCGGTATCGCCCTGGACGAGCGGGGCGCCGCGCAGGCCGCCGCGCTGCCCGGGCGGCTCGCGGACATCCCGCTCGCCGCCGTCGTCAGCAGCCCGCTGCAACGGTGCAGGGAGACGCTCCAGCCGCTGCTGGACGCCCGTCCCGGGCTCGCCCTCCGGACCGACGACCGGATCGGCGAGTGCCATTACGGCGACTGGTCGGGGCGCAAACTGGCCGAACTGGCCGACGAGCCGCTGATGAAGGTCGTGCAGCAGCACCCTTCGGCCGCCGTGTTCCCCGGCGGCGAGTCGATGGCCGCGATGCAGGCGCGCGCCGTCGAGGCGGTCCGCGAGTGGAACGCGCGGATCGACGAGCAGCACGGCGAGGATGCCGTCGTTCTGATGTGCTCGCACGGCGACATCATCAAGGCGCTCGTCGCGGACGCCCTCGGGATGCACCTCGACCTCTTCCAGCGGATCCATGTGGACCCGTGCTCGCTCACCGCCGTCCGCTACACCCGGCTGCGCCCGTTCGTGCTGCGCCTCGGCGACACCGGCGATCTCGCCGGACTGGCGCCGCGCGAGAGCGCCGGTGGCGGCGACGGCGTCGTGGGAGGCGGCGCGGGAGCACCGTGATCGCTCCGCGCAGTAGGGTGGACGCGCCGTCCGCGTGACCGGGCGGCCAGCCCGGACCTCCGGTCCGCTCCATGCCTTTCCGCATGACCTTTCCGATGTTCCACGACGATTTCCAAGGGAGACAGGACGTGTCCCGTCAGGTGTTCCTCTACGACCCGCCGGACCGCTTCGTGGCCGGTACGGTCGGGCTGCCTGGGCGCCGTACGTTCTTCCTCCAGGCGTCCGCCGCGGGGCGTGTGACCAGCGTCGCCCTGGAGAAGACACAGGTGGCCGCGCTCGCCGAGCGGATCGACGAACTGCTGGACGAGGTGGTCCGCCGCACCGGCGGCAACGCCCCCGTACCGGCCATGGCGCCCTCGGAGATCACCGACTCCGCCCCGCTCGACGCCCCCGTCGAGGAGGAGTTCCGGGTCGGCACGATGGCGCTGGCCTGGGACGGAGACGAACAGCGCATGATCGTCGAGGCCCAGGCGCTCGTCGAGCTGGACGCCGACACCGACGAGGATCTGGCCGAGGCCGAGGAGCGGCTGCTCCAGGACGAGGAGAACGGCCCGCCGATGCTCCGGGTGCGGCTCTCCGGCGCCCAGGCCAGGGCCTTCGCCAAGCGCGCCCTGGACGTGGTCAACGCGGGCCGGCCGCCGTGTCCGCTGTGCAGCCTGCCGCTCGACCCGGAAGGACACGTATGCCCGCGCCAGAACGGATACCGGCGGGGCGCGTGACCACGCCCACGGCCGGTCCGGCCGCCCAGGGACCGGCCGACGGAGTCCGGACCGACGCGGGTCCTGACGTCAAGGAACTGATCACCCACGGCGAGCTGACCGTGCGCGGCCGGATCCGGGAGGCGTCCAACGCCGTGCTGTACTGCTCCGTCTCCTACGACGGGCACACGGCGCACTGCGTCTACAAGCCCGTCGCGGGGGAGCGGCCCCTGTGGGACTTCCCCGACGGGACGCTCGCGCAGCGCGAGGTGGCGGCGTACGAGGTCTCCGAGGCGACCGGGTGGGGGCTCGTCCCGCCCACGGTGCTGCGCGAGGGGCCGTACGGCGAGGGCATGTGCCAGCTGTGGATCGAGCCGGCGGAGACCGCCGCGAGCGCGGGGAGCGACGGCGAGGGCGATGACGACGCGGGCGGCGCCGATGCCGACGCCCTCGCGGTGGCCCCGCTGCTCGCCCTCGTCGAGGACGACGAGCCCGGCGACGGCTGGAAGGCCGTCGGGTTCGCCGAGGTGGGCGAGGGCAGGACCGCCCTGCTGGTGCACGCCGACGACGCACGGCTGCGGCGCCTCGCCGTGCTCGACGCGGTCATCAACAACGGCGACCGCAAGGGCGGCCATCTGCTGCCCGCGCCCGGCGGCCGGCTCTACGCCATCGACCACGGCGTCACCTTCAACGTCGACGACAAACTGCGCACCCTGCTGTGGGGCTGGGCCGGTGAGCCGCTGACCGAGGAGGCGCTCGGCGTGCTGGCCCGGCTGGCGGACGCCCTCGCGGACGGCGCGCCCCTCGCCACCCGACTGGCCGAACTCATCACCCCGGCCGAGACCGACGCCGTACGCTCCCGGGTCCGTGACCTCCGCCACACGGGCCGTCACCCCGAGCCGTCGGGGCAGTGGCCCGCGATCCCCTGGCCGCCCGTGTGACACCGGGGAGGGTTCCCCGGGAGGGCCCGCGCCCGTCCCCGTGGAGCACCCGGGGGCGGATCGCGCAAGGGCGCCCAACCGGCCAATGGCGCGTATCCGGTTCGTATCCGGAAGTTCCGTCCGGTTAGGCTCATGACATGCATGCCTGGCCCGCTTCCGAGGTCCCCGCCCTGCCTGGCAAGGGCCGCGACCTCAGGATCCATGACACGTCGACCGATGGCCGAGTGACCCTCGCGCCCGGTCCCGTCGCCCGTATCTACGTCTGCGGCATCACGCCGTACGACGCGACCCACATGGGTCACGCGGCGACCTACAACGCGTTCGACCTCGTGCAGCGCGTATGGCTCGACACGAAGCGGCAGGTCCACTACGTCCAGAACGTGACCGATGTCGACGATCCGCTGCTGGAGCGGGCGCAGCGCGACGGGGAGGACTGGGTCGGGCTCGCGGAGCGCGAGACGGCGCTCTTCCGGGAGGACATGACCGCCCTGCGGATGCTGCCGCCCCAGCACTTCATCGGCGCCGTCGAGGCGATACCCGGCATCGTGCCGCTGGTGGAACGGCTGCGCGACGCCGGTGCCGCGTACGAACTCGAAGGCGACGTCTACTTCTCCGTGGCGGCCGATCCGCACTTCGGAGAGGTCTCCCGGCTGGACGCCGAGGCGATGCGGCTCCTTTCGGCCGAGCGCGGCGGGGACCCGGACCGGCCGGGCAAGAAGAACCCCCTGGACCCGATCCTCTGGCTGGCGGCCCGCCCCGGCGAGCCGAGCTGGGACGGCGGCTCGCTGGGCCGCGGCCGGCCCGGCTGGCACATCGAATGCGTGGCCATCGCCCTCGACCACCTCGGCATGGGCTTCGACGTCCAGGGCGGCGGCAGCGATCTCGCCTTCCCGCACCACGAGATGGGCGCCTCGCACGCGCAGGCCCTCACCGGGGAGCACCCGTTCGCCCGGGCCTATGTGCATGCCGGCATGGTCGCCCTCGACGGCGAGAAGATGTCCAAGTCCAAGGGGAACCTGGTCTTCGTCTCGGCGCTGCGCCGCGACGGCGTGGACCCGGCGGCGATCCGGCTCGCGCTGCTCGCGCACCACTACCGCTCCGACTGGGAGTGGACGGACCAGGTCCTCCAGGACGCCGTGGACCGCCTGGCGCGCTGGCGGGCCGCGGTGTCGCGGCCCGACGGGCCGTCGGCGGAGGCGCTGGTCGAGGCGGTCCGTGAGGCGCTCGCCGACGACCTCGACGCCCCCGCGGCGCTCGCGGCCGTCGACCGCTGGGCGGCGCTCCAGGAGAGCGCGGGCGGCACGGACGAGGGGGCGCCCGGCGTGGTGTCCCGTACGGTCGACGCGCTGCTCGGTGTCGCGCTCTGACACGTCGTACGGACATCTGACACGGCGTACGGAAGCCGTACGGCAGTCGTGAGGGACAGAGGGAGGGGCGGCGCCGGCCGGCGCCGCCCCTCCGTGTCCTCCACCGCTCCGCCGCTGGTGCACAGCGGCCGCGATCAGTCCTCGGACGGATCTCCGTCGTCGCCCTGCTCGCGCTCCCGGTCCTGCTCGCGGTCCTGACCCGGGCCCTGGTCCTTCTCCTGCGCGGAGGACCCCGGGGGACCCGAAGGCCCGGACGGGCCGGGGCCCTTGTCCGTACCGGCGCCGCCGCGCGGCGCTCGCGGCGGACGGGCGCGGCCACCGGGGGTGTCCCGGCCGCCCGGCGTGTCGCGCAGGAACGACGGCCCGTCACCGCCCTCCGTGGCGTGGCTGCCCGGCGCCTGGCCTGGGCCGCCGTCCCGGCGCCGCAGATACCGCTCGAACTCCCGGGCGATGGCCTCGCCGGACGCCTCGGGAAGCTCCGCGGTGTCCCGCGCCTCCTCCAGCGACTGGACGTACTCCGCCACCTCGCTGTCCTCGGCGGCCAGTTGGTCCACCCCGAGCTGCCAGGCCCGGGCGTCCTCGGCCAGTTCGCCCAGCGGGATCCGCAGACCGATCAGGTCCTCCAGGCGGTTGAGCAGCGCCAGCGTCGCCTTCGGGTTGGGCGGCTGCGACACGTAGTGCGGTACGGCGGCCCACAGGCTCACCGCGGGCACGCCCGCGTGCGTACACGCCTCCTGGAGGATGCCGACGATGCCGGTCGGCCCCTCGTACCGCGTCTCCTCCAGATCCATCGTCCTGGCCAGGTCCGTGTCCGAGGTGACCCCGCTGACCGGCACCGGCCGGGTGTGCGGGGTGTCGCCGAGCAGCGCGCCCAGGATGACCACCATCTCCACGCCCAGCTCATGGGCGAAGCCCAGCAGCTCGTTGCAGAACGAGCGCCAGCGCATGGACGGCTCGATGCCGCGGACCAGTACCAGGTCACGGGGCTTCTCGCCGCCGACCCGCACCACGGAGAGCCGGGTGGTCGGCCAGGTGATCTTGCGCAGGCCGCCCTCCATGAAGACCGTCGGCCGGTTGACCTGGAAGTCGTAGTAGTCCTCGGCGTCGAGCGCCGCGAACACCTCGCCCTTCCACTCCCGGTCCAGATGACCCACCGCTGTGGAGGCGGCGTCGCCCGCGTCGTTCCAGCCCTCGAACGCGGCCACCATGACCGGGTCGATCAGCTCGGGAACCCCCTCGAGCTCGATCACCCAGTGCCTCCTTCCGAAGTTCTCTCTTGTACGCACCAACCTTACGGCTTCACCGCTGCCCGCCCGCAGCCCCGTGCACGCTCCGCACACGCTCCGTGCACTTTTCCGCACCGGGTCATGGGCCAGGGAGCGTAGCCATTTCTCGCCGACCCTCCCATCGATTCATCCGAGCTGTGGCCGTGAATTGACGTCGGGCTCTGGACGTCCGCACGTCAATGGCGCTATACATCGGATGACTGAAGAGATCCGATGTTCTTCTCCGTTCTTGAAGAAGTTCTTCTCACAAGGGGCGTGCATGAGCCAGACCGTGACGGGGTTCGAGGTACACGACATCCGGTTCCCCACCTCGGAACAGCTCGACGGCTCCGACGCCATGAACCCCGACCCCGACTACTCGGCCGCCTACGTGGTGCTGCGTACCCAGGACGGCACCGAGGGACACGGCTTCTGCTTCACCATCGGGCGCGGCAACGACATCACCGCCGCCGCCATCGAGGCGCTGCGCCCCTACGTCGTCGGAAGACCGGCACCGCTCACCGCGGCCGATCTCGGCGCGCTCTACTTCGAGCTGACCCACGACTCCCAACTGCGCTGGCTCGGCCCCGAGAAGGGCGTCATGCACATGGCCGCGGGCGCCGTCGTCAACGCCGCCTGGGACCTGGCCGCCAGGAGCGCGGGACTGCCCGTCTGGGAGTACCTCGCCACCATGACGCCCGAGGAACTGGTCTCGCTCGTCGACTTCCGCTACCTCACCGACGTCCTCACCCCGGACGACGCGCTGGCCATCCTGCGCGCCGCCGAACCCGGCCGCGCCGAGCGGTCCGCCCTGCTGCGCGCCGAGGGCTACCCCGCGTACACCACCTCGCCCGGCTGGCTCGGCTACTCCGACAGCAAGCTGGTCGCCCTCGCGGAACAGGCCGTCGCCGACGGGTTCGAGCAGATCAAGCTCAAGGTCGGCGGCGATCTCGACGACGACATCCGGCGGATGAAACTGGCCCGCGCCGCCGTCGGCCCCGCCGTGCGGATCGCCGTCGACGCCAACCAGCGCTGGGACGTGCCCGAGGCGCTGCACCGGCTGGCCGCCCTCGCCCCGTACGACCCGCACTGGATCGAGGAGCCCACCAGCCCCGACGACATCCTCGGCCACGCCGCCGTACGGGCCGGCCAGCCGGTCAAGGTGGCCACCGGCGAGCACGTCGCCAACCGGGTCGTCTTCAAGCAGCTCCTCCAGGCCGGCGCCGTCGACTACGTCCAGATCGACGCGGCCCGTGTCGCCGGCGTCAACGAGAACCTGGCGATCCTGCTGCTCGCCGCCAAGTACGGCGTGCCCGTCTGCCCGCACGCCGGCGGCGTCGGCCTCTGCGAACTCGTCCAGCACCTCGCGATGTTCGACTACGTCGCCGTCTCCGGCACCCGGGAGGGCCGGGTCATCGAGTACGTCGACCACCTCCACGAACACTTCGCCGACCCCGTGGTGATCGTCTCGGGACGGTACGCCGCCCCCGGCGCGCCGGGCTTCTCCGCCCGGATGCTCCCCGAGTCGATCGCCGCGCACCGCTACCCGGAAGGGCCCGTCTGGCAGGCCCGCCGCACCACCGAGGAGATCACTTCATGACCGCCGCACGCGACTTCGACGGGCTCTGCGCCCTGGTGACCGGCGGCGCTTCGGGCATCGGCGCGGCCATCGCGACCCTGCTCCTGGAGCGCGGCGCCTGGGTCGCCGTACTGGACCGGGACACCACGGGGGCGCCCGCCGGGACCCTGCCCCTGGCGGCAGACGTCACCGACGACGCCGCCGTGAAGGCCGCGGTCGACGCGGCGGCGGCGGAGTTCGGCGCCCTGCACACCCTCGTCTCCAACGCGGGGATCGGCGCCATCGGCACCGTCGAGGACAACCCGGACGACGAGTGGAGCCGCGTCCTCGACATCAACGTCCTCGGCATGGTCCGTACGGCCCGGCACGCCCTGCCCCATCTGCGCCACGCGGCCCTCGCCCGACCGGGCGCCGTCTCCATCACCCACACCTGCTCCATCGCCGCCACCGCCGGGCTGCCGCAGCGCGCCCTGTACTCGGCGAGCAAGGGCGCGGTCCTCTCGCTGACCATGGCGATGGCCGCCGACCACGTACGGGAGGGCATCCGCGTCAACTGCGTCAACCCGGGCACCGCCGACACGCCGTGGGTCGGCCGGCTGCTCGACCAGGCCCAGGACCCCGCGGCCGAGCGCGCCGCCCTGGAGGCGCGCCAGCCCACGGGACGGCTGGTCACCGCGGCCGAGGTCGCCGCGGCGGTCGCCTACCTCGCCGGGCCGGCCGCCGCGGCCGTCACCGGAACGGCGCTCGCCGTCGACGGCGGAATGCAGGGACTCCGCCTGCGCCCCGCCCCCTGAAACCCCCTTGAAACCCTGCCCCCTGAGAACAGCGCACCCCGCACTCACACCGAAGTGACAAGGAACGTGACTTCCATGCCGGGACACACCGTGGGGCGCTCCCCACTCCGCAGACCTCGTACGACCGCCACCTCGGCCTGCGCCCTCTTACTTGTCGCGGTGGCGGCCCTGACGGGCTGCAATCGTGATCAGGAAGGCGGAAAGGGGAGCGACGGCGGCGCGGTCGGCATCGATCTGCCGCGCAGCGACAGCGACTTCTGGAACTCCTACCAGCAGTACATCGAGAAGGGCGTGAAGGCCGGCGAGGTCCGCGCGCTTCCGCTGACCAACTCGCAGAACGACATCGGAAAGCTCGTCTCGAACGTCCAGGTCTTCACCGACCAGGGCGCCAAGGCCGTCGTCATGGCCCCGCAGGACACCGGGGCGATCGCCGAGACGCTGAGCACGCTCGCCGAGAAGAAGATCCCCGTCATCAGCGTGGACACCCGCCCCGACCAGGGCGACGTGTACATGGTCGTACGGGCCGACAACCGCGCGTACGGCGAGAAGGCCTGCCAGTTCCTGGGCGAGCGGCTGAAGGGCAAGGGCAAGGTCGCCGAGTTCCAGGGCGACCTCGCCTCGATCAACGGCCGGGACCGCTCCGAGGCGTTCAAGAGCTGTATGACCGAGAAGTTCCCCGGCATCAAGGTCTTCGAGCTGGCCACCGAATGGAAGGGCGACGTCGCCTCCGCCAAGCTCCAGTCCACCCTCGCCGCCCACCCCGACCTGGGCGGCATCTACATGCAGGCGGGCGGTGTCTTCCTCCAGCCCACCCTGGCGCTGCTGGAGCAGAAGAAGCTGCTCAAGGCGCCGGACGAGCCCGGGCACATCGCGATCGTCTCCAACGACGGCATCCCCGAGGAACTCGACGCCATCCGGGCCGGGAAGATCGACGCCACCGTCTCGCAGCCGGCCGACCTGTACGCGACGTACGCGCTGTACTGGGCGAAGCAGGCGCTGGAGGGCAAGAAGCCCGCGGCCGGGCCGACCGACCACGGCTCCACGGTCATCAAGATCCCGGGCGGTTTCGAGGACCAGCTCCCCGCGCCGCTGGTGACCAAGGAGAACGTGGACGACCCGAAGCTGTGGGCCAACCAGCTCGACGCGGGGGAGTAGCCGTGGCACCGCCCAGCACCTCCCCCGAGGCCACGGCGGCGGGCGGTGGGTCCGTCCCGCCGCCCGCCGTACGGGCCGAGGGCATCGTCAAACGCTTCGGGCCCACCGTCGCGCTCTCCGGGGTCGGCATCACCGTCGGCCCCGGCGAGTCGCACGCCCTCGTCGGCCGCAACGGCGCGGGCAAGTCCACCCTGGTCGGCGTCCTGACCGGGCTGCACCGGCCCGACGCGGGAGAGGTGCGCTTCGGCGGCGCGCCCGCGCCCGCCGCCGGGGACACCGCGGCCTGGCGGACCAAGGTCGCCTGCGTCTACCAGAAGCCGATGATCGTGCCCGATCTGACCGTCGCCGAGAACCTGTTCCTCAACCACTACGGCCTGACGGGCCCCGGCTCCCGCTCCGGCGGGGGCCGTCTCATCGACTGGCGCGGACTGCGCCGCCGCGCCCGTGACCTGCTCGCGGAGTACGGCGTCGAGGCCGACCCGGACGCCCGCGCCAAGGATCTCCCGGTCGAGCAGCGGCAGTTCGTCGAGATCGCGCGGGCCCTCTCCTTCGGCGCCCGGCTGATCATCCTCGACGAGCCCACCGCGCAGCTCGACGCCCGCGGCATCCAGCGGCTCTTCGTCAAACTCCAGGAACTGCGCGGCCAGGGTGTGGCGTTCCTCTTCATCTCCCACCATCTCCAGGAGGTGTACGACCTGTGCACCACCGTCACCGTCTACCGTGACGCGCGCCATGTCCTGACCGCCCCGGTCGACTCGCTCCCCCGTACGGAACTGGTAGCAGCGATGACCGGGGACGCCGCGCGGACGGCCGCCACCCGGGGCACCCGCCGCGCGGACCTGCCGGACCCGGCGGGTGAGCCGCCCGTACTGGAGGTCGAAGGACTCGCCCTCGCCGGGGAGTTCGGGCCGCTGGACCTCGCCGTGCACCCCGGCGAGGTGCTCGGCCTGGCCGGCGCCACGGCCGCCGGCACCACCGCGTTCGGCGAGACCCTGGCGGGGATGCGGGCGGCGACCGCGGGCCGGATCGCGGTGCACGGCCGTACGGTACGGCCGGGCAGCGTCCCGGACGCGCTGGACGCGGGCATCGGCTACATCCCCGAGGACCGGCACCGCCAGGGCCTGATCCCCGACCGCAGCGTCGCGGAGAACGCCACGCTCACGGTCACCGGCCAGCTCGGCCCGTGGGGGACCGTACTGCCCGGGAGGACCAGGGAGTTCGCCCAGTCCATGATCGACTCACTGGACATCAGGACGCGCGGCCCCGGGCAGCCGGTCTCCGGCCTGTCGGGCGGCAATCAGCAGAAGGTCGTGGTCGCCCGCGCCCTGGCGCGCGAACCCGGCGCGCTCATCGCCGTACGGCCCACGGCGGGGGTCGACATCAAGTCCAAGGACGCGCTCCTCGGTGTGGTGCGCAGGGTGGCCGACGAGGGCCGCGCGGCCATGATCATCTCCGATGAGCTGGACGATCTGAGGGTGTGCGACCGGGTGCTCGCCCTCTTCCACGGGCGGGTGGTGGCCTCGTTCGGGAGCGACTGGACCGACCGGGAACTGGTGGCGGCCATGGAAGGCGTGGGCGGCACGGAACGTACGGACGGCACGGAACGTACGGACGGCGCGCGGGGTTACGACGGCGCCGACGGTACGGACGGCACACGGGTCACGGAGGGCACGGACGGCATGGCGGGCACGGACGACGCGGGAGAGCGGCGATGACGGAGACTTTGCGGCCGCGGGTGGCGGCCGGCCCCGAGGAGACGAGCCCGCTGCACCGGCTCCGGCTGATCCGGTGGAGCGACTTCTCGCTCGTGCCGGTGATCCTGGTGCTGATGGTGATCGGCTTCATCGTCTCGCCGGTCTTCCTCACCTCCGGCAATCTGATCAGCGTCGTCCAGCAGTCCTCGGAGCTGAGCCTGCTCGTCCTCGGCCAGGCGCTGATCCTGATCTGCGGCCGGATGGACCTGTCGCTGGAGTCGACGATCGGGATCGCGCCCGTCATCGCCATGTGGCTGGTGCTCCCCTCGGAGGGCGGCCGGTTCCTCGGGCTCGGGCTGCTGCCCGTCTGGGCGGCCATCCCGGTCTGCCTGCTCGTCGGGATGGCCATCGGCGGGATCAACGGCTTCCTCATGCTGAAGCTGCGCGTCAACGGCTTCATCGCCACGCTCGGCATGCTCACCATGCTGCGCGGCCTCCACATCGGCATCACCGAGGGCAAGTCGATCACCGATGTGCCGGAGTCCTTCCGCTACCTCGGCAAGACCGACTGGCTGGGCGCCCCGGCCGCCGTCTGGATCTGCCTGGTGCTCTTCGCGCTGGGCGGCGCCGCGCTGGCCTGGCTGCGCCACGGACGGGCGCTGTACGCCATCGGCGGCAACCCGGAGGCGGCCCGCGCCGCCGGGATCCGGGTGGACCGCGTCACCTGGATCGTGCTGGCGATCGGCGGACTGCTGGCGGCGTTCGCCGGCATCCTCTACACCGGTCACTACGGTTCGGTCGCGGCCACCCAGGGCAACGGCTGGATCTTCCAGGTCTTCGCGGCCGCGGTCATCGGAGGCATCAGCCTGAAGGGCGGGCGCGGCACGCTCTTCGGCGCGCTGACCGGGGTGCTCACCCTTCAGCTGGTGGTCAACGTGATGACGCTGGGCGGGGTGCCCGCGCTCTGGAACCAGTTCCTGAACGGCGCCATCATCATCGTCGCCCTGGTCATCTCCCGCTTCGCGAGCGGCGAGAAGCAGGACTGACCACCGCGCGCGTGTGCTGCCCCTCCACGGACACCGGGGACGGCCTCAGAGCGTGGACCTGAGCCACATCTCCACGCTCGCGATGTGGACCGTGGCCCAGGACCTGGCCGCCTCGGCGTCCCGGGCGCGCAGCGCCGCGAGGATCGCCCGGTGTTCGTGGAGCGTACGGCTGACGGCGTCCTCCTGGGTCAGCCCGCGCCAGATCCTGGCCCGGGTGGTGGGCCCGGAGAGCCCGTCCAGCAGGGAGCAGAGCACCGCGTTGCCGGACTGCCGCACGATCCCGTGGTGGAATTCCAGGTCGGCGGCGACCAGTTCCTCCACCGAGGGCTCCGGGCCGAGCGCGTCGAGCTGGGCGTCGAGCGCGTCCAGCTCCTCCTCGGTGATCCGGGAGCTCGCCAGCGCCGTGGCGGCCGGTTCGAGTATCCGGCGTACGGCGAGGAACTCCAGCACGGTGTCGTCCCGGTGGAAGTCCACCACGAAGCTGAGCGCCTCCAGCAGGAGCTGGGGGGCCAGGCTGGTCACGTACGTGCCGTCGCCCTGCCGCACGTCGAGGATGCGGATGAGCGACAGGGCGCGCACCGCCTCGCGCAGCGAGTTGCGGGAGAGCCCCAGCTCGGCGGCGAGCTCGCTCTCCTTGGGCAGCCGGTCGCCCGGGCGCAGCGCGCCCGAGACGATCATCCCCTTGATCCGCTCGATGGCCTCGTCGGTGACAGCCATGGGTACCCCTCCAGACATCCGATGTATCGGCCCCCATTATGCGTCCCGAACCGCCCGAACGGCGCACGAAGAGGGACGCATCCGGAAGGATGCGCCCCTCTCCCCGCTCACGCGCCGCACACGGTGGGCGTCAGGCGCCGCACAGATGTGCTGATGTACGGCTCAGTCGCGCTTGCCCAGCAGGTCCTCCACCCGGGCCCGGACCTCGTCCGTGTCCAGGCCGCGGATCGTCAGCGTCGTACGCCGCCGCAGCACGTCGTCGACCGTCTCGGCCCACTCGTGGTCGCGCGCGTAGACGACCTGGGCCCAGATCTCCGGCGCGTCCGGGTGGATCCGCTCGGCCAGCTCCGGGTACTCGTTCGCGAGGCGCACGATGTCGAAGGCGAGCGAGCCGTAGTGGGTGGCGAGATGGCGCGCGGTGTCCACGGCCATGGACGGGCCCGTACCGCCGCCGTCGATCAGCAGCCGGTGCGCGACCGCGTTCGGGCTGGCGATTCCGGGCAGCGGGAGCTTCTTCGGCAGGTGCGAGACCGGCTCCATGCCCTCGCCGAGCGGATGGCCCGGCAGGGTCGCCAGCTTGTGCATGACCGTACGGCCGATGTGGCGGAAGGTCGTCCACTTGCCGCCCGCGACCGAGAGCATGCCGCCGCGGCCCTCGGTCACGACCGTCTCGCGCTTGGCCTTGGAGGTGTCGCCGGGGCCGCCGGGCAGTACCCGCAGCCCGGCGAAGGAGTACGTGATCAGATCGCGCGAGAGCTGCTGGTCACGGACGGAGAACGCCGCCTCGTCGAGGATCTGGTGGATGTCCTTCTCATTGACCGAGACATCCGCCGGCTCGCCCTCGTACTCCTCGTCCGTGGTGCCGAGCAGCAGCATGTCCTCCCAGGGGAGGGCGAAGGTGATGCGGTACTTGTCGATCGGGGTCGCCAGCGCGGCCTTCCAGGGGGAGGTGCGCTTGAGGACCAGGTGCGCGCCCTTGGAGAGCCGGATGGAGGGCGCCGCGTCCGGGTTCTCCATCCGCCGCAGGTGGTCGACCCAGGGGCCGGTCGCGTTGAGGACCAGCCGGGCGTCGACACCGAACTCCGTACCGTCGATCCGGTCGCGCAGCTCGGCGCCGGTGACCCGGCCCTGGGTGAAGCGCAGCCCGGTGACCGTGGCGTGGTTGAGGACGGTGGCGCCGGAGTCGACCGCGGCGCGGACGGTCATCAGCGCCATCCGCGCGTCGTTCATCTGGTCGTCGCCGTAGACGGCCACGGCCTTGAGGTTGTCCGTACGCAGCTCGGGCACGGCCTGGCGGGCCCTGGCCGGGCTGATCACATGGCCGATGCCGTCGCCGAACGCGGAGAGCGCGGAGTAGGCGAAGACGCCCGCGCCGAGCTTGGCCGCGCCGTGCGGGCCGCCCTTGTAGACGGGCAGATAGAAGGTGAGCGGGTTGGCCAGGTGCGGTGCCACCTGCCGGGACACCGCCCGCCGCTCGAAGTGGTTCTCCGCGACCAGCTTCACCGCGCCGGTCTGGAGGTAGCGCAGACCGCCGTGGAGGAGCTTGGAGGAGGCGGAGGAGGTGGCGCCGGCGAAGTCGCCGCCGTCCACCAGGGCCACCCGCAGTCCCGACTGGGAGGCATGCCAGGCGGTGGAGATGCCCAGAATGCCGCCGCCTATCACCAGGAGGTCGTACGTCGCGTTGGACAGTTGTTCCCGGGTTTCGGCACGGCTCGGCAGGGAACCGCCGGCCGGGTGCGTCCCCAGGGCGGGGACGCTGTGCGGGGTGCTCATGCGTAACTCCTCTTCAGCTCATCCCGGCTCGCCCGCCGGTGGCTGTGTTCGGTCAGCTTGCGTCGACGTCGAGCCAGCCCTTGGTCCGCTCGACGGCCTTGAGCCAGCTCTTGTACTCGCGGTCACGGGTGGCCGCGTCCATCCGGGGGGTCCACTCGGCGGCCCGCCGCCAGTTGGCGCGCAGCGCGTCGGTGTCCGGCCAGAAGCCCACGGCCAGACCGGCGGCGTAGGCGGCGCCGAGGCAGGTGGTCTCGGCGACCATCGGGCGGACCACGGGCGCGTCCAGGACGTCGGAGAGCGTCTGCATCAGCAGGTTGTTGGAGGTCATGCCGCCGTCGACCTTGAGCGAGGTCAGCTCGACACCGGAGTCCTTGGTCATGGCGTCGCTGATCTCCCGCGTCTGCCACGCCGTGGCCTCCAGCACCGCGCGGGCGATGTGCGCCTTGGTGACGTAACCGGTCAGACCGGCGATGACCCCGCGGGCGTCGGGGCGCCAGTGCGGCGCGAAGAGGCCGGAGAAGGCGGGCACGAAGTACGCGCCGCCGTTGTCCTCGACCGAGGAGGCCAGGGTCTCGATCTCGGCCGCGGAGTTGATCAGGCCCATCTGGTCGCGCATCCACTGCACCAGCGAGCCGGTGACCGCGATGGAGCCCTCCAGGGCGTACACCGCGGGCTCGTCCCCGATGCGGTAGCCGACCGTGGTCAGCAGGCCGTTGTACGAGTTGACGGGCTTGCCGGCGGTGTTCATCAGCATGAAGGTGCCGGTGCCGTACGTGGACTTGGCCTCGCCCTCGGCGAAACAGGTCTGGCCGAAGAGGGCCGCCTGCTGGTCCCCGAGCGCGGAGGCGACCGGGATGCCGTCCAGGACGCCGCCCTTGGCGGTGCCGTACACCTCGGCGGAGGAGCGGATCTCCGGCAGGATCTCGGCCGGGACCTGCATCGAGTCCAGGATCTTGGTGTCCCACTGGAGGGTGTGCAGGTTCATCAGCATCGTGCGGGAGGCGTTGGTGACGTCGGTGACGTGCACACCGCCGTCGGTGCCGCCGGTCAGGTTCCAGATGACCCAGGAGTCCATGGTGCCGAAGAGGATGTCGCCCCGCTCGGCGCGCTCGCGCAGCCCCTCCACGTTGTCCAGCAGCCAGCGCGCCTTCGGCCCGGCGAAGTAGCTGGCCAGCGGCAGCCCGGTCTCGCGGCGGAAGCGGTCCTGGCCGACGTTGCGGCCCAGCTCACGGCAGAGCGCGTCGGTGCGGGTGTCCTGCCACACGATGGCGTTGTGGACGGGCTCGCCGGTGTTCTTGTCCCACAGCAGCGTCGTCTCGCGCTGGTTGGTGATGCCGATGGCCTTGACGTCGGCCGAGGTGATCCCGGCCTTCTCGACGGCGCGGGCCACGACCTCCTGGACGTTGGTCCAGATCTCGGTGGCGTTGTGCTCCACCCAGCCCGGCTTCGGGAAGATCTGCTCGTGTTCCTTCTGGTCGACGGCGACGATCCGGCCGTCCCGGTCGAAGACGATGCACCGGCTCGACGTGGTGCCCTGGTCGATGGCCGCGATGAACGGTCCTGTGCCGTGGGAGGAGGTGGTGTTCGTGTCGCTCACGGGGTGCTCCTGCTCGGATCGAAGAAGGGTGGCTTACGCGAGGGCCAAGTTGTAGTACCCGCCGGCCAGCGCGGCGCCGATCAGCGGGGCGACGACCGGTATCCAGGCGTAGCTCCAGTCCGAGCCGCCCTTGTTGGGCAGGGGCAGGAGCGCGTGCACGATACGGGGACCGAGGTCACGGGCCGGGTTGATGGCGTACCCCGTCGGGCCGCCGAGCGAGAGACCGATGGCGACCACGACGAACGAGGTGATCAGCACGCCGAGCGTGCCGAGCCCGTTGCCCGAGTCGTTGAGGCCCTGGGTGAGCACCGCGATGACCAGCACGAAGGTGGCGATGATCTCCGTCAGCATGTTCTGCGCGACGTTGCGGACCTCGGGACCGGTGGAGAAGACGCCGAGCACGGGCCCGGCCTGGGGGGCCGTCTTCTGGTCGACGAGCCCTTCGGTCGAGGGCTGTGCCGCGAGGATCTCCGGGTCGGTGAGGTGGGCCTTGAACTGGCCCAGGTACGCCACCCAGACGAGGAAGGCGCCGATCATGGCGCCCAGCATCTGGGAGCC
This sequence comes from Streptomyces sp. NPDC056987, assembly GCF_042673865.1. Classification (NCBI taxonomy): domain Bacteria; kingdom Bacillati; phylum Actinomycetota; class Actinomycetes; order Kitasatosporales; family Streptomycetaceae; genus Streptomyces; species Streptomyces sp. NPDC056987. The sequence goes on along the minus strand of NZ_JBHURV010000003.1, from coordinate 167,315 downwards.
GATGTAGAGCGGCACGTCGCCCCACTTGACGCCGCCCTCGACCGCGAGGCCGATGGTGAGCGCCGGGTTGAGCACGGCCCCGGAGATCGGTGCGGAGAGATACGCGCCGACCATGACGGCGAAGCCCCAGCCGAAGCTGATGGCGACCCATCCCGCGTTCCGCGCCTTGGAGCGCTTGAGAGTGACGGCGGCGACCACGCCGCCACCGAGCAGGATCAACAGGGCGGTACCTGTGACCTCGCCTATGAAGATGTCGAAGTTGGACACCCGAGACTCCTTCGTCCAGGGGGAGGCAAACCTCCGGCTCACACCAGTGGTCCGCGCCTTCAGATGAGGGCGTTACCCGCCGGTCGCGTTGTCACACACTAACTCGTATTACCGGTACGTGTTCGACAATGCCGACCGTTGAACGGCAGTTTTGTCCGTGGGGTGTCGCGCCGTCAAGGGTGCTGTGGTCGAAACCTCGCTCTTCGTCCCGCTCACTGCCGATGATCGGGCATTCCGCTCAGAACCGCCCGGCGCCGATGTCCCGGGACACCGCGCGGGCGCATTCCCGTACGGCCGCCACCAGCTCGGACCGCACCTCTCCCGAGGGGCAGATCCGTTCCACCGCGCCGGTGATCGCGATCGCCCCGACCGGCATCTTCCGCCGGTCGTGGATGGGCGCCGCCACCGCGGCCACGCCCTCCCAGGTCTCCTCGACGTCGGCGGCCCAGCCGCGCGCCCTGGTCAGATCGAGCACCGCCTCGAACTCCGCCAAACCGGTGATCGTCCTGGGCGTGAAAGCCGTCCGCTCGCTCTCGACGGCCTCGCTGTGGGCCACCGGGTCGTACGCCGAGAGCACCTTGCCCAGCGCCGTGGAGTGCATCGGCTGCATGGCCCCCACCTCCAGGACCTGCCGGCTGTCGTCCGGGCGGAAGACATGGTGGACGATGAGCACGCCCTGCTGGTGCACCACCCCGAGATGGACGCTCTCGCCGCTGGAGCGGGCCAGGTCGTCCGTCCAGACCAGGGCGCGGGAGCGCAGCTCGTGCACGTCCAGATAGCTGTTCCCGAGCCGCAGCAGCTCGGCGCCGAGCTGGTAGCGGCCCGACGCGGCGTCCTGCTCGACGAACCCTTCCGCCTGCAGCGTGCGCAGAATCCCGTGCGCCGTCCCCTTGGCCAGACCCACCGAGGCGGCGATGTCGGAAAGGCCGAGCCGCCGCTCGCCGCCCGCGAGCAGCCTGAGCATCGCCGCCGCCCGTTCCAGCGACTGGATGTTCTTCGCCATGGGCCCCCAGACCTCCCCTTCCTCCACGTTCGACAATGCTGAACACTATCGGTCGATGCCGACCTTCTCTCTCTGTCGAGAGGATCTGTCAAGTCCCGGCGCACCGAATGTCGCAAAGGAACAGGATGCCGTCCGCCCGCTGGGACGACGCACCGTGACGGCGCCCGCCCGGCTACGCTGGCCCCGTGTGCCTGCCATCAGGACACGCAGAAGCCGACAGCCGTCGCAGCCCCGGGAGTACTTACATGGCCTCGTCGCCGACCCCCATCACCGACAGCCGGACCCGTATCGCAGCCCTGAGAGAGGCGCTCGCCACCCGTGTGGTGGTGGCCGACGGCGCGATGGGCACGATGCTCCAGGCGCAGGATCCGACGATGGAGGACTTCCAGGATCTGGAAGGCTGCAACGAGATCCTCAACGTGACACGCCCGGACATCGTCCGCTCCGTCCACGAGGAGTACTTCGCGGTCGGCGTCGACTGCGTCGAGACGAACACCTTCGGTACGAACTTCGCCGCGCTGGCGGAGTACGACATCCCCGAGCGGGTCCACGAGCTGGCCGAGGCGGGTGCGCGGATCGCCCGCGAGGTGGCCGACGAGTTCACCGCCTCCACCGGACAGCAGCGCTGGGTCCTCGGCTCCATGGGCCCCGGCACCAAGCTCCCCACGCTCGGCCACGCCCCGTACCTCACGCTCCGCGACGCCTACCAGCAGAACGCCGAGGGGCTGATCGCCGGCGGCGCCGACGCCCTGCTCGTGGAGACCACGCAGGACCTGCTGCAGACCAAGGCCGCCGTCCTCGGCGCCCGCCGCGCCCTGAAGGCCACCGGCGCCGACCTGCCGGTCATCTGCTCCGTGACGGTGGAGACGACCGGCACGATGCTGCTCGGCTCCGAGATCGGCGCGGCCCTGACCGCGCTGGAACCGCTCGGTATCGACATGATCGGCCTGAACTGCGCCACCGGCCCCGCCGAGATGAGCGAGCACCTGCGCTACCTCGCCCGGCACTCCCGGATCCCGCTCTCCTGCATGCCCAACGCGGGCCTCCCGGTCCTCGGCAAGGACGGCGCGCACTACCCGCTGTCCCCGTCGGAGCTGGCCGACGCGCAGGAGACCTTCGTCCGCGAGTACGGGATGTCCCTGGTCGGCGGCTGCTGCGGTACGACACCGGAGCACCTGCGCCAGGTCGTCGAGCGGGTACGGGGCGCCGCCCTCACCGAGCGCACCCCGCACCCCGAGCCGGGCGCCGCCTCGCTCTACCAGAGCGTCCCGTTCCGCCAGGACACCTCGTACCTCGCCATCGGCGAGCGGACCAACGCCAACGGGTCGAAGAAGTTCCGCGAGGCCATGCTGGAGGGCCGCTGGGACGACTGCGTGGAGATGGCCCGCGACCAGATCCGCGAGGGCGCCCACCTGCTGGACCTCTGCGTCGACTACGTCGGCCGGGACGGCGTCGCCGACATGGCCGAGCTGGCCGGCCGGTTCGCCACCGCCTCCACCCTGCCGATCGTGCTGGACTCCACCGAGCTGCCCGTGCTCCGGGCCGGCCTGGAGAAGCTCGGCGGGCGCGCCGTCATCAACTCGGTCAACTACGAGGACGGCGACGGCCCCGAGTCGCGCTTCACCCAGGTCACCGAGCTGGCGGTCGAGCACGGCGCCGCGCTGATCGCGCTCACCATCGACGAGGAGGGCCAGGCCCGTACCGTCGAGCACAAGGTCGCCGTCGCCGAGCGCCTGATCACCGACCTCACCACCAACTGGGGCGTGCACGAGTCGGACATCCTCATCGACTGCCTCACCTTCACCATCTGCACCGGGCAGGAGGAGTCGCGGCGCGACGGCATCGCCACCATCGAGGCCATCCGCGAACTGAAGAGCCGTCACCCCGACGTCCAGACCACCCTGGGCCTGTCCAACATCTCCTTCGGCCTCAACCCGGCCGCCCGTATCGTGCTCAACTCCGTCTTCCTGGACGAGTGCGTCAAGGCGGGACTGGACTCCGCGATCGTCCACGCCTCGAAGATCCTGCCCATCGCCCGGCTGGACGAGGAGCAGGTCAAGGTCGCCCACGACCTGATCCACGACCGGCGCTCCGAGGGGTACGACCCGCTCCAGCGGCTCATGGAGCTGTTCGAGGGCGTCAACACCAAGTCCATGAAGGACGGCCGCGCCGAGGAACTCCTCGCGCTGCCGCTGGAGGAGCGCCTCCAGCGCCGCATCATCGACGGCGAGAAGAACGGCCTGGAGGCGGACCTCGACGCGGCGCTGGAGACGCGGCCCGCGCTCGACATCGTCAACGACACGCTGCTGGAAGGCATGAAGGTCGTCGGTGAGCTGTTCGGCTCCGGCCAGATGCAGCTGCCGTTCGTCCTCCAGTCCGCCGAGGTCATGAAGACCGCGGTGGCCTATCTGGAGCCGCACATGGAGAAGTCCGACGCCGAGGGCAAGGGCACCATCGTGCTCGCCACCGTCCGCGGCGACGTCCACGACATCGGCAAGAACCTCGTCGACATCATCCTCTCCAACAACGGCTACAACGTGGTCAACCTGGGCATCAAGCAGCCCGTCGCCGCGATCCTGGACGCCGCCGAGGAGCACCGGGCCGACGTCATCGGCATGTCCGGGCTGCTCGTGAAGTCGACCGTGATCATGAAGGAGAACCTGGAGGAGCTGAACCAGCGCAGCATGGCCGCCGACTACCCGGTCATCCTCGGCGGCGCGGCGCTCACCCGGGCCTATGTCGAGCAGGACCTGCACGAGATCTACGAGGGCGAGGTCCGCTACGCCCGCGACGCGTTCGAGGGCCTGCGCCTGATGGACGCGCTGATCGCCGTCAAGCGCGGGGTCCCCGGCGCCACCCTCCCGGAGCTGAAGCAGCGCCGCGTCAAGGCGACCGCGAACGCCGCGGTGGAGGAGCGCCCCGTGGAGGGCGCGGCCCGCTCCGACGTCTCCGTCGACAACCCCGTGCCCACCCCGCCGTTCTGGGGCACCCGCGTCGTCAAGGGCATCCAGCTCAAGGAGTACGCCTCCTGGCTGGACGAGGGCGCGCTCTTCAAGGGCCAGTGGGGGCTGAAGGAGTCCCGCAAGGGCGGCCCCAGCTACGAGGAACTGGTCGAGAGCGAGGGCCGGCCCCATCTGCGCGGCTGGCTCGACCAGTTGCAGACCAGGAACCTGCTGGAGGCGGCCGTCGTCTACGGCTACTTCCCCTGCGTCTCCAAGGGCGACGACCTCATCCTGCTCGGTGAGGACGGCTCCGAGCGCACCCGCTTCACCTTCCCGCGCCAGCGCCGCGGCCGGCGCCTCTGCCTGGCGGACTTCTTCCGCCCGGAGGAGTCCGGCGAGACGGACGTCGTCGGCCTCCAGGTCGTCACCGTCGGCTCGAAGATCGGCGAGGCGACCGCGGAGCTGTTCGAGGCCAACTCCTACCGCGACTACCTCGAACTGCACGGGCTCTCCGTCCAGCTCGCGGAGGCGCTCGCCGAGTACTGGCACGCCCGGGTCCGCTCCGAGCTGGGCTTCGCCGGTGAGGACCCCTCCGACGTCGAAGACATGTTCGCCCTGAAGTACCGGGGCGCGCGCTTCTCGCTCGGTTACGGCGCCTGCCCCGACCTGGAGGACCGCGCGAAGATCGCGGAGCTGCTGGAGCCCGAGCGGATCGGCGTACAGCTCTCGGAGGAGTTCCAGCTCCACCCCGAGCAGTCCACCGACGCCATCGTCATCCACCACCCCGAGGCGAAGTACTTCAACGCACGCTGAGACCGGGGGCCGGCCCGCGCCCGCACGGGCCGGCCCCCGGTTCGCCGCGCCCCGCCCCACCCGGAGGAAACCGGGCGGCGCGGGGCGCGGTCGGGTCGTACACTTATCGGTCCAGCGCAGGCCGGTCGCCTGTCCCGGCGGGGATCCCCCGTGGGGCGGATGACCGGCCTTCTCGTCCCTCACGGAGGTGTGCCGGATGACCAGTACGGTCCCCGCGTCCTTGACCCGAACGGCCGAAGGGTCCGCCCTTCAGGCCGTCCTGCTCGACATGGACGGCACTCTGGTCGACACCGAGGGGTTCTGGTGGGACGCGGAGGTCGAGGTCTTCAAGGACCTCGGTCATGTCCTCGACGAGGCCTGGCGCGACGTGGTGGTCGGCGGGCCCATGAGCCGCAGCGCGGGCTTCCTCATCGAGGCCACCGGCGCCGACATCGCCCTCGCCGAGCTGACCGTCCGGCTCAACGACGCCTTCGAGGACCTGATCGGACGGGGCGTCCCCCTGATGCCCGGGGCGCGCCGGCTGCTCACCGAGCTGGCCGCGCACGAGGTGCCCACCGCGCTGGTCTCCGCCTCGCACCGGCGCATCATCGACCGCGTCCTGACCTCCCTGGGGCCGGAGTTCTTCGCGCTCACCGTCGCGGGCGACGAGGTGCCCCGTACGAAGCCGCACCCGGACCCGTATCTGCTGGCCGCGCGCGGTCTGGGCGCCGATCCGGCGCGGTGCGCGGTCATCGAGGACACCGCCACCGGTGTGGCCGCCGCCGAGGCGGCCGGGTGCCGGGTCGTCGCGGTACCGTCGGTGGCACCGATCGCCCCGGCGGACGGACGGACGGTGGTGGGCTCCCTCGAAGAGGTGGACCTGGTATTCCTGCGCGGTCTGATGACGCACGGGAACCGCTCCGTGCACTGAGCGTCGCGACGAAATACGCGACGGGAACTCTCGGCATTGGCCTGGATATTTTCCGTCACTTCACTTGGCGCATTCATGATCCCCGTAAAAGGGTGACGGAGTGACCTTTATCACCTGTGTGCTCATCGACAGGGGCGGCCGGTGCTGATCCATGGGTGACACGGGTGGGGCTGCCTGTGCCCATGTGTCCCGCTTTGGGGAGGCCCGGAGGAAAGGCCGCCCCACCCGGATATCGACGCGCCGCTATTTCTGATCACTGTCCGATTGCGATGCCGATCAGGCCGGTTCCGGCATTACCGGCGCGTCCGACTAATCTCGTCGCGAGCACTTCGCCGTATCAACGAGCGTGTCCGCGACGGCCGCCAAGTCGCCATGTACACAGGACCGATCGCCCTGTATCCCGGCCCGATCGCACTGCCCCGACCGGGTGGAGGCGGAGTCTCGTCAACACCGCTGTATCTCAGTGCCGGATGAGGGAGTACGTCCAGGATGAACCGCAAGACTTTGGCGCTGTCGGCCGCGCTCGGCCTGCTTGTGCCCGTGCTCGCCGGCTGCGGCGGCTCGGACGGTGGCTCCGGCGACGGTGACGCCATTGTCGTGGGCACGACGGACCAGTACATCGCCACGAAGGACGGCCCCGCACCCCTGGATCCGGCGTTCGCGTACGACACCGGTACCTGGAACGTGCTGCGGCAGGTCGTCCAGACGCTGGTCTCCGTCCCGCGCGGCGGCGGCAAGCCGGTGCCCGACGCGGCGTCCGAGTGCGGCTTCACGGACCGCGCGAACGAGAGCTACCGCTGCACGCTGCGCGAGGGGCTGAAGTTCCCCGGGGGCGACCCCATCACCGCCGACGACGTGAAGTTCTCCATCCAGCGCGCCCTGGACATCCAGGACGAGAGCGGTGTGGCCACCCTGGTGGGCAACATCGACACGATGGAGTCCGACGGCGCCCGCCAGATCGTCTTCCACCTCAAGTCGCCGGACGCGACCTTCCCGTACAAGCTCACCACCCCGGTGGCCGGCATCCTCAGCGCCAAGGACTACCAGGCGAAGAAGGTCAGGACCGGCTTCGACCTCAGCGGATCGGGCCCGTACACCCTGAAGACCGAGGTCAAGGACAACGCGGTCGTCAAGGCCGTCTTCACCAGGAACCCGGACTACAAGGGCAGCGTCAAGATCCAGAACGACAAGGTCGAGCTGCGGCCCTTCAAGACCCCCGACGCCATGGGCAAGGCACTCGACGCCGGGGACATCGACATGATGACCCGCGCCATGTCGCCCGAGCAGGTCGAGTCGCTGATCGAGAAGCCCCGGGACGACATCCAGCTCACCGAGATGCCCGGGCTGGAGATCCGCTACCTCGTGTTCGACACCGAGGCGCCGCTCGTCAAGAACAAGGCGGTACGCCAGGCGATGGCGTACACCGTCAACCGCGGTCAGATCATCACCGAGGCGTACGGCGCCATGGCCGAGCCGCTGTACTCGCTCGTCCCGTCGACCGTGGCGACCCACACGAACCCGTTCTTCAACAAGTACGGCGACGGGGACGTCACCAAGGCGGCGCAGCTCCTGGAGGAGGCGGGCATCACCACGCCGGTGAAGCTGACGCTGGACTACACCAGCGACCACTACGGCTCGGCCACGCAGAAGGAGTTCGAGACCCTCCGGGACCAGCTCAACGCCAGCAAGCTCTTCGACGTCGACATCAAGGGCACCGAGTGGTCCGAGTTCCGGCCGAACGGGCAGAAGGGCGAGTACACCGTCTACGGGATGGGCTGGTTCCCCGACTTCCCGGACCCGGACACCTACGTCGGTCCCTTCTTCGACAAGCCCAACTTCCTGAACAGCCCGTACGACAACCTGAAGATCCGCACCGAACTCATCCCGGAGTCGCGGAAGCAGGCCGACCGCAGCGCGGCCACCAAGACGTTCGGTGACATCCAGAACCTCGTCGCCGAGGACGTCCCCGTGCTGCCGCTCTGGCAGGGCAAGCAGTACGTGGCGTCCAAGAGCGAGATCTCCGGTGTGGAGTGGGCGGTCAACTCGTCCGCCGAACTGCACCTGTGGGAGCTCGGCCACGGAAACTGATCCACCCGCACCACGTCGTACGCAGGAGGGCCCCCGGGACACCCCGGGGGCCCTCCTGCGTCGTAAGCACCCGTCAGGAGGCGCGCGACAGGCGCCTCCACGGCCGCTGCCGGGCTACTGGGCGCCGGGGCGCACCAGCCCGCTCTCGTACGCGTACACCGCCGCCTGGACCCGGTCGCGCAGGCTCAGCTTCGTCAGCACGTGCCCCACATGGGTCTTGACGGTCGTCTCGCTGACGAACAGGTCCGCCGCGATCTCCGCGTTGGACAGCCCGCGCGCCACCAGCTTCAGCACCTCGACCTCACGGTCGGTGAGGGTGTGCAGCGTGTCGGGGACCGGCTCCTCGCCCGAAGGGAGGTGGTCCGCGTACTTGTCGAGCAGCCGGCGCGTGATGCTCGGCGCGAGCATCGCCTCGCCCGCCGCCACCACCCGGATGGCCTGCACCAGTTCATTGGCGGGCGCGTCCTTCAGCAGGAAGCCGCTGGCCCCCGCGCGCAGCGCCTCCACCACGTACTCGTCGAGGTCGAAGGTGGTCAGCACCAGCACCTTCGCCGGACCGTCCCGGCCCGGGCCGGTGATCTGGCGGGTGGCCTCCACCCCGTCCATCCGCGGCATCCGGATGTCCATCAGGACCACATCGGGCTGGAGCGCGCGCACCTGGTCGATGGCCTGGAGGCCGTCCCCGGCCTCGCCGACGACCGCGATGTCCTGCTCGGCCTCCAGGATCATCCGGAAGCCGGTGCGCAGCAGTGGCTGGTCGTCGACCAGTAGGACGCGGACTGTCACGGGTGAACTCCTTCAATAGACAGCCCCATTCTGCCCTGAGCCCCCCGCCCCGGGTCAGCCGGGCGCGGGAGCCTCGACCGGGACCGCCGGCGCCGGCACGGTCAGCGGATAGGGCGGTGGCGTGCCGCCGAACTCCGGACATACCGCCTGGTGGTCGCACCAGCCGCAGAGCTTCGAGGGCCGGGGCCGCCAGTCGCCGGTCTCCGTGGCCAGCTGGATCGCCTGCCAGAGCGCCAGCAGCTTGCGCTCCACCCGCTCCAGATCCGCCTCCACCGGGTCGTACGTCACGATCTCGCCGCTGCCCAGGTAGACCAGCTGGAGCCGGCGCGGCAGCACGCCCTTCAGCCGCCGCACCACCAGGGCGTAGAACGTCATCTGGAACCGCGCGCCCTCCGCGTACTCCGGACGCGGGGCCTTGCCCGTCTTGTAGTCGACGATCCGCACCTCGCCCGTGGGCGCGACGTCCACCCGGTCGATCACCCCGCGCAGCCGCAGCCCCGACTCCAGCTCCGTCTCGACGAAGAACTCACGCTCCGCGGGCTCCAGACGCGTCGGGTCCTCCAGCGAGAACCAGCGCTCCACCAGCCGCTCCGCCTGCTCCAGCCACGCCGCCAGCCGCTCTCCCGCGGCGCCCTCGGCGCCTGCGGCGCCCGCAGTGTCCTCAGTGCCCGCAGTGTCCGCAGTGCCCTCGGCGGACTCCGCGAACAGTTCGCCCAGCTCGGGCCGGGCGGTCAGCAGCCGGTCCCACTGACCCGGCACCAGCGCCTTGGCCCGCGACGCCGTGCGCTCCCCGGCCGGGGCGTCGAAGAGCCGCTCCAGCACCGCGTGCACCAGGGTGCCGCGCGTCGCCGCCTCGCTCGGCTTCTCCGGCAGCTTGTCGATCACCCGGAATCTGTACAGCAGCGGGCACTGCATGAAGTCGCTCGCACGCGACGGCGACAGCGAAGTGGGCGGCTTGCTCGTCCTCATGACGCAGACCCTACGGCCCGCCACCGACAGCAAGCCGAATACCATCGACTACAGAGCCACTCGCACCACATGGAGCGAGCGACGCCGCCGACGAAGGGAACCCGTGAAAGAGGACGACGAGAGCGGCGAAGGCAGGCTGCCGCAGCCCGGCAAGGGGGACACGGGCCCCGGTGGCAAGCCGCCGCGCCGTGAAGACCCCGGCGGTGGCATTCTCATGGGCCGCCCCTTCGGCGTGCCTGTTTACGTCGCCCCGAGCTGGTTCCTGGTGGCCGCGCTCATCACCTGGATCTTCGGCGGCCAGCTCGAACGCGTCCTCCCGGAGCTGGGGAACCTGAGGTACCTGGTCTCCCTGTTCTTCGCGGTCGCCTTCTACGCCTCCGTACTCGTCCACGAGCTGGCCCACACCGTCGCGGCGCTCCGCTTCAAGCTGCCCGTGCGCCGGATCCAGCTCCAGTTCTTCGGCGGGGTCTCCGAGATCGAGAAGGAGTCCGAGACGCCGGGCCGCGAGTTCGTCCTCGCGTTCGTCGGACCGCTCCTCTCCCTGGTCCTCGCGGGCGTCTTCTACCTCGGCCTGTTCGCCGTCGAGCCCCGCACGGTCCCCGGCGTCCTGCTCGCGGGACTGATGATCTCCAACCTGATCGTCGCCGTCTTCAACCTGCTGCCCGGCCTCCCGCTGGACGGCGGCCGGATGCTGCGCGCGGTCGTCTGGAAGATCACCGGCAAGCCCATGAGCGGCACCGTCGCCGCCGCCTGGGTCGGCCGCGCGCTCGCGGTCACCGTCCTCATCGGCCTCCCGCTCCTCACCCGTACGGGTGCACTCGGCACCTCCGCCGCGAACGTCGGCGGCATGGAGACCGTCACGGACGCGCTGCTCGCCGCGATCCTCGCCGCGATCATCTGGACCGGCGCCGGCAACAGCCTGCGGATGGCCCGGCTCCGCGAACACCTCCCCGAGCTCCAGGCCCGCGCCCTCACCCGCCGCGCGGTCCCCGTCGAGTCCGCCACCCCCCTCTCCGAGGCGCTCCGCCGCGCCAACGAGGCGGGCGCCCGCGCCCTGGTGGTCGTGGACGGCCAGGGCGCCCCGACGGCCCTCGTACGGGAGTCCGCGATCGTCGGCGTCCCGCAGCACCGCCGCCCCTGGGTCGCGGTGAGCGGCCTCGCCCAGGACCTCACGGAGGGCATGAAGGTCCCGGCGGACCTCGCGGGGGAGGCGCTCCTGGAACGCCTCAGGGCGAGCCCGGCGACGGAGTACCTGGTGCTGGAGGAGACGGGCGAGATCTACGGCGTCCTGTCGACGGCCGACGTGGAACGGGCCTTCGTCTCCGCCATGGCCCGGCCGCAGTAGGCGGTGGTTCTCGGGGCTCGGTCTTCGCCGAGAGGCGAACCGAGCCCCGAAAAAATACAGCTAAGCTTCGAACATGTCCGAACCGACCGGTGCCGCCCGACGACGCGGCCCCTTCAAGGTCGGGGACCAGGTCCAGCTCACCGACCCCAAGGGACGCCACTACACGTTCACGCTCGAAGCCGGGAAGAATTTCCACACCCACAAAGGGTCCTTCCCGCACGACGAGCTGATCGGTGCTCCCGAGGGCAGTGTTGTCCGTACCACGGGGAACGTCGCCTATCTCGCGCTGCGCCCCCTGCTCCCCGACTATGTCCTGTCCATGCCCCGCGGTGCCGCCGTGGTCTATCCGAAGGACGCCGGCCAGATCCTGGCCTTCGCCGACATCTTCCCCGGCGCCCGTGTCGTCGAGGCGGGTGTGGGTTCCGGCTCGCTCAGCAGTTTTCTGCTGCGGGTCATCGGCGATCAGGGCATGCTGCACTCGTACGAGCGCCGCGAGGACTTCGCGGATATCGCGCGGCAGAACGTGGAGCGCTACTTCGGGGAGCCGCACCCCGCCTGGACGCTGACGGTCGGTGACCTTCAGGACAATCTGTCGGACACGGACGTCGACCGCGTCATTCTGGACATGCTGGCTCCGTGGGAGTGCGTGGAGGCGGTCTCCAAGGCGCTCGTTCCCGGCGGCATCCTGTGCGCCTATGTCGCGACGACGACGCAACTGGCCCGTACGGTCGAGACGATCAGGGAGTTCGGCACGTTCAACGAGCCTGCCGCCTGGGAGTCGATGATCCGCAACTGGCACGTGGAGGGGCTGGCCGTGCGGCCGGACCACCGGATGATCGGGCATACCGGCTTCCTGGTGACCGCGCGCCGCCTCGCGGACGGTGTCGAGCCGCCGCTGCGCCGCCGCCGTCCCGCCAAGGGGGCGTACGGCGAGGACTACAGCGGTCCGGGCAGCGCGAGCGGCGGAGCCGCCCGCTGACCGCCACGGGCCGTCAATCGCCTACCGCCGCCGCCCGGTTCCCGCTCCGTACGGGGAACTGGGCGGCGGCATCTTCACATTGGGCTGCGAGCTCTTGCGCACCCCACTGTTCCGTCGCCGTGTGACGTGTGGCACGATGCTGACTCCCTCCCACATCGTTGGTTACTCACCGGCACCGGCCTCACAGGAGACACCCCGCGTGCAGCTCTCCGACGCTCCGGACCTCGCGCACACCCGGCCCCGCCCCATCCACTGGCTCGCGACGGCGACCGCCATGGCCGCTGTCATGGCGCTGGCGGGGCTGCTCCAGCCGGGGCCGGCCACCGCGTCCCAGACCGGCCCGGACGGTCTGAGAAAGGCGGCTGGGCCCGCCAAGGCGGAACCGCTGCCCGCCCCCGACCCCGAAGGCGCCGACTTCCCGCTGGAGTGCGGGCCGGCGGGCACGGTGGTCACGCAGAAGGCCACCGGGGATCTCGACGGGGACGGCACCCCGGAGACCGTCGCGGTGGTCCGCTGCGACGCCGGCTCGGGGACCCCGCCGAGCGGGGTGTACGTGCTGACGCGTACGGCGGAGGGGGGCGCGCCCCGCGTCGTGGCCACTCTCGTGGACCCCGCGGACAAGCGGACCGTCGGGCCCGAGCTCACCGTGCACGACGGTGTGATCCTGGCCACGCTCTTCGGCTACTCGGGGCCCTCCGTGCCGAGCTGCTGCCCGGACCAGGAGGACCGGGTCTCCTGGCAGTGGAGGAACGGCGCCTTCGTCCGCACCGAGCTGCCCGAAGCGCGCCGTAGCTGACCGCTCGCTCCGGGCGCCCGGCGACGCGGCGCCCGGCGACGCGGCGGACGGAGCCGCGGCGGACGGAGCCGGTCAGGCCGCGTCCGGGCCGTACACCTCGACCTGGTCCGCCACCCTGCGTACATGGATGCAGTCACCGGGACACTCCCTGGCCGAATCCACCACGTCGGTCAGCAGCGGCAGCGGTACGCGGGTGGTCGCGCCGGGTGACTGGAGCAGTTCGTCGTCGGCGCTCTTCACATAGGCCAGGCCGTCGATGTCCAGCTCGAAGACGTCCGGCGCGTACTGGGCGCAGATTCCGTCGCCGGTGCACAGGTCCTGGTCGATCCAGACCTCCAGCGGTTCACCGGTCCCGGTGACGCCTTCGGTGGGAGCCTCCTGCTGCACGCTCATCTCTCCTGCCGTTTGTCCGCGCCGGACGGCGCGTGACGGGGTAAGTCGCGCCAGCCCTGACGGGTGTTGAACACTTCGACGATACAACCGGCAGCTTTCCGATGTTCCTGGGTGGGTATTCCCCTGGCGTGAGGGAGAGCGCAAGGGTGAAGATCGGTCACACCCCGACCGTCTTTGTGATCTAGGGGTTTCAATCATCACCCACCCAGGTAGGGTCAGGAAGCGTCCAGCTCCCCTTGGAGGAGGTGAGGACCGTGGCAGCCCACGACGACGACATCAACCGCGGCATCCGGCCCGGGCGGGGGTCCGAAGACCCAGCCGGCCAGGTTGCCTATCTCGAGCAGGAAATCGCCGTCCTGCGACGTAAGCTCGCCGACTCTCCGCGGCACACGAGAATTCTCGAAGAGCGGATCGTCGAGTTGCAGACGAACCTGGCGGGTGTATCCGCGCAGAACGAGCGGCTCGCCAATACGCTGCGTGAGGCCCGCGACCAGATCGTGGCCCTCAAGGAAGAGGTCGACCGGCTCGCCCAGCCGCCGGCCGGCTTCGGTGTCTTCCTGCAGTCCAATGAGGACGGTACGGCCGACATTTTCACCGGGGGCCGCAAGCTCCGGGTGAATGTCAGTCCCGGCGTCGAGCTCGACGAGCTCCGGCGCGGCCAGGAAGTCATGCTCAACGAGGCGCTCAATGTGGTCGAGGCCATGGAATTCGAGCGTGCCGGGGACATCGTCACCCTCAAGGAGATCCTTGAGGACGGCGAGCGTGCCCTGGTCATCGGGCACACCGACGAGGAACGGGTGGTGCGGCTCGCGGAGCCACTCCTGGACATCACCATCCGCCCCGGCGACGCCCTGCTGCTCGAACCGCGCTCCGGCTATGTCTATGAAGTGGTTCCCAAGAGCGAGGTCGAGGAGCTGGTCCTCGAAGAGGTCCCGGACGTCGATTACGACAAGATCGGCGGCCTCGGCGGCCAGATCGAGATGATCAGGGACGCCGTCGAGCTTCCTTACCTCCACCCGGACCTCTTCAAGGAACACGAGCTGAGGCCGCCGAAGGGCATCCTGCTCTACGGCCCGCCCGGCTGCGGCAAGACGCTGATCGCCAAGGCGGTGGCCAATTCCCTCGCCAAGAAGGTCGCCGAGGTGACCGGGCGTCCGGCGGGGAAGAGCTATTTCCTCAACATCAAGGGTCCCGAGCTGCTCAACAAGTACGTCGGTGAGACCGAGCGCCACATCCGCCTGGTCTTCCAGCGTGCCCGGGAGAAGGCGAGCGAGGGCACCCCCGTCATCGTCTTCTTCGACGAGATGGAGTCCCTCTTCCGCACCCGCGGCTCCGGTGTCAGCTCGGACGTGGAGAACACCATCGTCCCGCAGCTCCTCGCCGAGATCGACGGGGTGGAGGGCCTGGAGAACGTCATCGTCATCGGCGCCTCCAACCGTGAGGACATGATCGACCCCGCGATCCTGCGGCCCGGCCGGCTCGATGTGAAGATCAAGATCGAGCGTCCGGACGCGGAGGCGGCGAAGGACATCTTCGCCAAGTACCTGACAGCTACCCTGCCGCTGCACGTGGACGACATCTCGGAGCACAACGGCTCCAAGGAGGCCGCGGCCCACGGGATGATCCAGTCCGTCGTGGAGCAGATGTACGCGGAGTCCGAGGAGAACCGCTTCCTGGAGGTCACGTACGCCAACGGTGACAAGGAAGTCCTCTATTTCAAGGACTTCAACTCCGGCGCGATGATCCAGAACATCGTGGACCGGGCCAAGAAGATGGCGATCAAGGCCTTCCTCGACCACAACCAGAAGGGCCTCCGGGTCTCCCATCTCCTCCAGGCGTGCGTGGACGAGTTCAAGGAGAACGAGGACCTGCCGAACACCACCAACCCGGACGACTGGGCCCGTATCTCCGGCAAGAAGGGCGAGCGGATCGTCTTCATCCGCACCCTGGTGACCGGAAAGCAGGGCGCGGACACCGGACGCTCGATCGACACGGTGGCGAACACCGGTCAGTACCTGTAGAGCGCGGACCGGCTGCGGATGCCTCGGAGGGCATCCGCAGCCGGCTGCTTTCCCCGCACCTCCCACCACACCCGCACACCGGGCCAACCACCACACCAGGCCAATGACGAAAATGATCTCCCCGTCGGCGCGGAGGGGCTCTAGGCTCGTTCGTACCGCCACGTCGCGCAGTGCGGGACCGGGCACCGCACACGCACCGGAGAGACCGCGGTACTTGAGCGCCGCTCCCGGAGGGGAGCGCCGCCGGGCAAGGAGGGCCGCATGACCGTACGGCGAGTAATGGGCATCGAGACGGAGTACGGCATCTCCGTCCCGGGCCACCCGAACGCCAATGCCATGCTCACCTCGTCCCAGATCGTCAACGCCTACGCGGCGGCGATGCACCGGGCGCGGCGCGCCCGCTGGGACTTCGAGGAGGAGAATCCGCTCCGGGACGCCCGTGGCTTCGACCTCGCCCGCGAGACGGCGGACTCCAGCCAGCTCACCGACGAGGACATCGGTCTGGCCAATGTGATCCTCACGAACGGTGCCCGGCTCTACGTGGACCACGCCCACCCGGAGTACAGCTCTCCCGAGATCACCAATCCGAGGGACGCCGTCCTGTGGGACAAGGCCGGCGAGCGGATCATGGCGGAGGCCGCCGAACGGGCGGCGCTGCTGCCCGGCGCCCAGCCCATCCACCTGTACAAGAACAACACCGACAACAAGGGCGCGTCCTACGGCACGCACGAGAACTACCTGATGAAGCGGGAGACCCCCTTCTCGGACATCGTGCGCCATCTGACGCCGTTCTTCGTCTCCCGGCAGGTCGTCACGGGAGCCGGCCGGGTCGGGATCGGCCAGGACGGCCACGAGCACGGCTTCCAGATCAGCCAGCGCGCCGACTACTTCGAGGTCGAGGTGGGGCTGGAGACGACCCTCAAGCGCCCCATCATCAACACCCGGGACGAGCCGCACGCGGACGCGGAGAAGTACCGCCGGCTGCATGTGATCATCGGCGACGCGAACCTCTCGGAGATTTCCACCTATCTCAAGCTCGGCACCACCGCGCTGGTCCTCTCCATGATCGAGGACGGCTTCATCAACGTCGACCTGGCCGTGGACCAGCCGGTCCGTACACTGCACCAGGTCTCGCACGACCCGACGCTCGGCCGGCTGGTCACGCTCCGCAGCGGCCGGACACTCACCGCCGTCCAGCTCCAGATGGAGTACTACGAGCTGGCGAGAAAGTACGTCGAGGAGCGGTACGGGGCCGACGCCGACGAGCAGACCAAGGACGTCCTGGGCCGGTGGGAGGACACGCTCAACCGGCTGGAGAACGATCCGATGAGCCTCTCCGGCGAGCTGGACTGGATCACCAAGCGTGAGGTCCTGGAGGGCTACCGCCGCAGGGACGGCCTGGACTGGGACGCGGCGCGGCTGCACCTCGTCGACCTCCAGTACGCCGACGTACGTCCCGAGAAGGGCCTGTACAACCGTCTGGCGGCCCGCGGGAAGATGCGGCGCCTGCTGGACGACCGGGATGTCGAGCGGGCCAGGACCGAGCCTCCTGAGGACACCAGGGCGTATTTCCGGGGCCGCTGCCTGGAGCAGTACGCGGACGACGTGGCCGCCGCCTCGTGGGATTCGGTCATCTTCGACCTGCCGGGCCGTGACTCGCTCCAGCGGGTCCCCACACTGGAGCCGCTGCGGGGCACGCGCAACCACGTCAAGGAGCTGCTGGACCGCTGCCGCACCGCGGAGGAGCTGGTCCGGGTGCTGTCCGGAGGCTGAAACAGTTCCGGCGTGGGAATGATCAGGGTGGCCCCCGGACGTTGTGGAAAGTGCGGGGCCGATGTCCGGCCCTCCTTGTAGGGTCGGATCTTGAAGGTCACATCCAGCGGGGCGAACCGAGCGGGGTGAGGGTTATGGCGACCAAGGACACCGGCGGCGGACAGCAGAAGGCGACGCGTTCCACGGAGGAGACCGAGGAGCAGGCGCAGGAAGCGCAGGCATCCGAGGACCTCAAGGAGCGCCAGGAGAAGTTGTCGGACGACGTGGACTCCGTCCTCGACGAGATCGACGACGTGCTGGAGGAGAACGCCGAGGACTTCGTGCGGTCCTTCGTGCAAAAGGGCGGCCAGTAGGCGCCGTTGTCCGTCCCCGGTGCCACCGGCGAAAGCCGGGCGCACCGGGGCGGATGACCGGCGACGGCGCGGGTAAGGTCCGTGCACAGATCTAAGATCGGCCCGGCCCGAGCGGGCCGCCGCCCATCCGGAAGGAAACGTGTGGAAGCCAACCCTCGTAACACCGGGCGTCTGCCGGCAGCCTTCCTGACGCCCGGCTCGTCCTCGTTCATGGATTTCCTCTCCCACCAGTCGCCGGAGATGCTGCCCGGCAAGCGCGTCCTGCCGCCCTTGCAGGGCACGGTCGAGGCACCGCACGGCACGACGATCGTCGCGGTGAGCTTCCCCGGCGGTGTGGTCCTCGCCGGTGACCGGCGGGCGACCATGGGCAACATGATCGCGCAGCGTGACATCGAGAAGGTCTTCCCGGCCGACGAGTACTCGGCCGTGGGCATCGCGGGCACCGCCGGGCTCGCCGTGGAGATGGTCAAGCTCTTCCAGCTCGAACTGGAGCACTTCGAGAAGGTCGAGGGGGCGCAGCTCTCGCTGGAGGGCAAGGCCAACCGGCTCTCCACGATGATCCGCAGCAATCTGGCGATGGCGATGCAGGGCCTGGCCGTCGTCCCGCTCTTCGCGGGGTGGGACGTGGACCGCGGGAAGGGCCGCATCTTCTCGTACGACGTGACGGGCGGGCGTTCCGAGGAGCCGGGTTACGCGTCCACGGGCTCCGGCTCCGTGTTCGCGCGCGGGGCGATGAAGAAGCTCTACCACGAGGACCTGACGGAGCAGCAGGCGTGCACCCTGGTCGTCCAGGCGCTGTACGACGCGGCGGACGACGACTCGGCCACGGGCGGTCCCGACATGGCCCGCCGGATCTATCCGATCGTCACCGTCATCACCGAGGAGGGCTTCCGGAAGCTGGACGACGGCGAGTCCGCCGACATCGCCCGGTCGATCCTGGAGCGCCGGCTCGAACAGCCCGACGGCCCGCGTGCCGCGCTGCTCTGACGCCGCCCTCCCGAACCACAACGCCTCTGACAGAAAGGGACGGATAGCCGGTGTCGACGCCGTTCTATGTCTCACCCCAGCAGGCCATGGCCGACCGGGCGGAGTACGCCCGCAAGGGCATCGCCCGCGGTCGCAGCCTGGTAGTGCTCCAGTACGCCGACGGCATTGTCTTCGTCGGTGAGAACCCGTCCCGCGCGCTCCACAAGTTCAGCGAGATCTACGACCGGATCGGTTTCGCCGCCGCCGGCAAGTACAACGAGTACGAGAACCTGCGCATCGGCGGCGTCCGCTACGCCGACCTGCGCGGATACACCTACGACCGTGACGATGTGACGGCACGTGGTCTCGCCAACGTCTACGCCCAGACGCTCGGCACCATCTTCTCCAGCTCCGCCGAGAAGCCCTACGAGGTCGAGCTGGTCGTCGCCGAGGTGGGCGCCACGGCGGACGGGGACCAGATCTACCGGCTGCCGCACGACGGCTCGATCGTGGACGAGCACGGCTCGGTCGCGGTCGGCGGCAGCTCCGAGCAGATCAGCACCTTCCTCGACCAGCGGCACCGCGACGGCATGTCGCTCGCGGAGGCGCTGAAGCTCGCCGTACAGGCGCTGTCCCGGGACACCAACGGCGGCGAGCGGGAGATCCCCGCCGAGCGGCTGGAAGTGGCCGTCCTGGACCGTACGAGACCGCAGCAGCGCAAGTTCAAGCGGATCGTCGGCCGGCAGCTCGCCCGCCTGCTGGAGGCGGACGGAGCGGCCTCCACCCCGACGGACGCGCCGTCCGACACCGAGGAGCCCGACGGTGCGACCCCGGTCCCGGCGGACGACGCCGCGGACACCGGGACACCGGCCACGGACGCCTCCGGCAAGCCGGATGCCCCGGACAAGCCGGACGCCTCCGGCAAGCCGAAGGACACCGGCAAGAAGTAGCCGCACCGCCCGTGCCCCGGACCGCCCGCGCGCTCCGGGGCACGGGTGCGTCGCAGGCTTCGCCGCCGCCCGCGGCGGTCTCAGCCTCCGCCGGCGGCCGGTGGCGGAGGGGCCGTGGAGTCCCGGACGATCAGCGTGACCGGCAGCTCGCCGGTCTCCGGCCGCCGCCCCTCCAGGACGCTCAGCAGCGCCGCCATGCCGCGCCGCCCCACCTGCTCCGCGGGCAGCCGTACGGTGGTCAGCTCCGGCTCCACCGCCCGCGCCAGGGCCAGATCGTCGAAACCGGTGACGGAGATGTCCTCGGGGACGCGCAGCCCCAGCCGCCGTACCGCCTTGCAGGCCCCCGCGGCCAGCACGTCGCCGTCGCAGACCAGGGCCGTGGGACGGGCCCCCGGCGCCGCGAGGGCGCGCTCCGCGGCCGCCCGCCCCGCGTCGACCTCCAGGGGCGCGTGAACCGACCGTACGGCCGCGCCCGGGACCTTCCGCACCGCAGCCGCCACGGCCTCGGCCCGTACCCGGAAGGTCCAGGAGTCGACTGCCGAGGCGAGATGGAGCAGCCGCCGGTGGCCGAGGCCGAGGAGGTGCTCCGTCACCCCGCGCATGCCCCCCGCGATGTCCACGTTCACCCGGGCGGCGGCTCCCGGCGCCGCCGGATCGCTGTCGAGCATCACCAGTGGCAGATCCGCGCCGTCCGTGCCGCTGATCGCGTCGAGCGCGGCGGTCGCCATCGACGAGGCGATCACCCCGTCCAGCGCGGCCCGCGCCGAGGCGAACGGGTCCCTGGCCGGTCCCACCCCCTCGGGCGACGGGTACAGGACCACCCCGAAGCCGTGCTCGGCGGCGATCTCGGCCGCGCCGGTGTAGACCCGGGCGAAGAACTCGTCGGTCAGCGCGGGTACCACCAGGAGCGCCGTCCTGGTCGTCCCCAGCCGCAGATTGCGGGCGGCGAGGTTGGGGCGGTAGCCGAGCGTGCGGGCGGCGTCCCTGACAAGCCCGGCGGTCCGCTCCGAGACCCTGCCCCGCCACTTGTCGCCGAGGACCAGCGAGACGGTGGCCTGGGAGACGCCCGCTGCCCGGGCCACGTCCCTGCTCGTGGGCCTGGCCGAGTGCTCTGTCATGACAGCCGTTCTCCGACGCGGGCGGGAATCGCGGTAGACCCGCGCACTGCGCACATGCTACTTATGAGCCAGCCAGTTATACGTAACACGTGAAACTCGGAGAGAGAGGCGGGCCATGGCCGCGGGAGCCACCGGGTACGCAGACATCATCAGGGCGCCGCACGCCGCGCGGCTGCTCACCGGCACACTCGTGGGACGGCTGCCGAACGCCACGGCCCCCCTCGCGATCGTCCTGCTCGTCCGGGCGGGCGGCGGCAGCTACAGCCTCGCCGGGGCCCTCGCGGCCGTCTACGCCATCGGCAACGCCGTGGGGCAGCCCCTCCTCGGGCGCGCCGTGGACCTCCACGGCCAGCCCCGCATCCAGCTCCCCGCCGCCCTCGTGTCGGCCCTGGGGGCCGTCCTCCTCGTCGTCGCGGACATCAGTGACGGCGGTTCGGTCCTCGCGTACACCGCCGTGGCGGTCGCCGGGCTGTTCACCCCGCCCCTGGAGGGCGGGCTGCGGGCGCTGTGGCCCAGCGTCCTGGGCGGCGAGGAGCGGGTGCGCCGGGCGTACGCGATGGACGCGGTCGCCCAGGAGGTCATGTTCACGGTCGGCCCGCTGCTCGTCACCCTGCTGGTCGCGCTCTGGTCCCCGGCCGTCGCGCTGCTCGTCATCAACGCGATCGGGGTGCTCGGCGCGCTCTCCGTCGTCCTGTCCGCGCCCTCCCGGGCCTGGCGCTCCGTGCCCCGCGAGGCGCACTGGCTCGGCGCCCTGCGCTCCCCGGGGCTGCTCGCCCTGCTGGGCGCGTTCCTCTTCATCGGGATGGCCCTCGGCTCCATCACGGTCGCGGGGGTCGCGTACGCCGACGACCAGGGCCGCGAGTCCGTCTACGGCTGGCTCATGGCCGCCCTGGGCCTGGGCGCGCTGGTGGGCGGACTCGCGTACGGCGCCCGGCGGTGGACCGGCACCCCCGAGCGCCGGCTGCTCGCCATCACCGCCCTGCTGGCCCTCTGCTACCTGCCGCTGATGCTCACCCCGGGCATCCTCGCGATGACCGCGCTCGCCGCCCTCGCCGGTGTCTTCCTCGCGCCCGCGCTCGCCTGCGCCTTCGTCGTCGTGGACCGGCACGCGCCGCGCGGCACCGTCACCGAGGCGTTCTCCTGGCTCGTGACGACCTTCGGCGTCGGCGCCGCGCTCGGAACGGCCGCGGCGGGCCCGGTCGTCGAGATCGGCGGTACGTCCGCGAGCTTCGGGGTGGCGGGGGCCGCCGGAGCCTGCGCCCTGCTGGTCCTGCTGGCCACAGGGCGGGTCCTCGCAGTTCCCGGCGGTGCGCCCGAGGACGCCGTACGGACGGAAAATGATCCGAGCGGTGCGGTCGAACCCGGTTTCAGCTCAGGTCATCAGGCGTAATGTTCAGACATGGACCGCCGCATTTTCGGGCTGGAGAACGAGTACGGCGTCACGTGCACGTTCAGGGGACAGCGCCGACTGTCACCTGACGAAGTGGCGCGCTACCTCTTCCGCCGTGTTGTGTCATGGGGCCGCAGCAGCAATGTCTTCCTGCGGAACGGCGCCCGCCTCTACCTCGACGTGGGATCGCATCCGGAATACGCGACACCCGAATGCGACAACGTGACCGAACTGGTCACGCATGACAAGGCCGGCGAGCGCATTCTCGAGGGCCTGCTCGTCGACGCCGAACGCCGCCTGCACGAGGAGGGAATCGCGGGCGACGTCTATCTCTTCAAGAACAACACCGACTCGGCGGGAAACTCCTACGGTTGCCACGAGAATTACCTCGTAGCCCGCCACGGGGAGTTCTCCCGGCTCGCGGACATTCTCATCCCCTTCCTCGTCACCCGGCAGCTCCTGTGCGGCGCGGGCAAGGTGCTCCAGACCCCGCGGGGTGCCGTCTACTGCGTCAGCCAGCGCGCGGAGCACATCTGGGAGGGCGTCAGCTCCGCGACGACCCGCTCCCGTCCGATCATCAATACCCGGGACGAGCCGCACGCCGACGCGGAGCGCTACCGCAGGCTCCACGTCATCGTCGGCGACTCCAACATGTCCGAGACGACCATGCTGCTCAAGGTCGGCGCCACCGATCTCGTCCTGCGCATGATCGAGGCGGGCACGGTGATGCGCGACCTCACCCTGGAGAACCCGATCCGGGCGATCCGCGAGGTCAGCCATGACCTCACCGGCCAGCGCAAGGTGCGCCTGGCGAGCGGCCGGGAGGCCTCCGCCCTGGAGGTCCAGCGGGAGTACTACGAGAAGGCCGTGGACTTCGTGGACCGCCGCGGCATCCGCACCGGCACCGTGGAACAGGTCCTCGAACTGTGGGGCCGTACGCTCGACGCGATCGAGGCCGAGGACCTCGACCGGATCGCCACGGAGATCGACTGGGTCATGAAGTACCAGCTCATCGAGAGGTACCGGGCCAAGCACAACATGACCATGTCGCATCCCCGGGTCGCGCAGATAGACCTCGCCTACCACGACATCCACCGTCGCCGCGGGCTCTACTACCTGCTGGAGAAGAAGGGCCAGGCCGCCCGGATCTGCAACGACATGAAGATCTTCGAAGGCAAGTCCGTGCCTCCGCAGACCACCAGGGCCCGGCTGCGCGGCGATTTCATCCGCCGCGCACAGGAGCAGCGCAGGGACTTCACGGTCGACTGGGTCCATCTCAAGCTCAATGACCAGGCGCAGCGCACGGTGCTCTGCAAAGACCCGTTCCGTTCGGTGGACGAACGGGTGGAAAAGCTCATCGCCGGTATGTGAGCGCCCAAGTCAACCGGTAGCTGACACGCATAGGTGGAATGCGGCCAGGGGCCCCGTACGTAGCGCGTACGGGGCCCCTCTCACGCCCTACAGTGGGCAGCTACTGTGCCGTCTGAGATCTGAGGAACACGTGCGCCGACTTGCCGGCCTGATCGTCGTCCCCTTGCTGCTGTTGTCGACAGTGGCCTGCGGTGGCGACGGAGGCTCCGAATCCACCTCGTCCAAGAACGGGCTCCCCGCCGTCACCGAGGGCGCCAAGTTCGGGGAGAAGCCGACCCTCGACAAGGGGGAGGGGGACCCGCCGAAGAAGCTCACGGTCGACGTCCTCAGCGAGGGCGACGGCGCGAAGGTCGAGAAGGGCGACGCGATCCAGGTCAACTACCTGGGGCAGAGCTGGGACTCGACCAAGCCCTTCGACAACAGCTTCGACCGGAAGCAGCCGTTCGACCTGACCCTCGGCGCCGGCATGGTCATCAAGGGCTGGGACCAGGGCCTCGAAGGCCAGAAGGTCGGCAGCCGCGTCGAGTTGGGGATCCCCCCGGAGCTGGGTTACGGAGCCCAGGGCCAGGGCGAGATCAAGCCCAACTCCACGCTGGTCTTCGTCGTCGACATCGTGAAGGCCACCAAGGTCCCCGCCTCCGCCAAGGGCACCGTGGTCCCGCAGGACGACAAGGCGCTGCCGCAGGTCGGCACCAACGACGACGGCAAGGAGCCGAAGGTCACCATCCCGAAGGGGACCGACCCGCCGAAGAAGCTCGTCTCCAACTATGTGCTGGAGAGCACGGGCGACGTCGTCAAGGAGAGCGACACCGTCGTGCTCAACTACTCGGCGTACCTCTGGAAGGACGCCAAGCAGTTCGACAGCACGTACAAGACCGGCCGCACCACGACCTTCCCGCTGCCGCAGCTCACGCTGAAGGGTCTCAAGACGGGCATCGTCGACAAGAAGGTGGGCAGCAGGGTCCTGATCGTGATCCCGCCGGCCGAGGCATTCGGGGACCAGGAGCAGCAGGGGATCCCGAAGAACTCCACACTGGTCTTCGCCGTGGACATCCTCGCGAAGGTGTAAGACTGTCCCGGTTGCACCGTTCATCATTTTGAGGAGCAGTTTCACGTGAGCATCGAGAAGCCCGAGATCGACTTCCCGGGCGGCGAGCCGCCGGCCGACCTGGAGATCAAGGACATCTGGGAGGGTGACGGGCCGGTCGCGGCGGCAGGCGCCAACGTCCAGGTCCACTACGTCGGTGTGGCCTTCTCCACCGGCGAGGAGTTCGACTCCTCCTGGAACCGCGGCGGTCCGCTTCCGTTCACGCTCGGTGCCGGTCAGGTCATCGCCGGCTGGGACCAGGGTGTGCAGGGCATGAAGGTCGGCGGACGCCGCCAGCTCACCATCCCGCCGCACCTCGCGTACGGTGACCGCGGCGCGGGCGGCCGCATCGGCCCGGGCGAGACGCTGATCTTCGTCTGCGACCTCGTCTCCGTCTGACGTCCCGCTCCGAGGCGTACCACCGAGGGTCCGTGCCGTACGGCACGGACCCTCGGCTTTGCCGCGACACCCCGGGACGGTACGGTCAGCGGGCGGAGGCGGCACGATCAACGAGGGGTGCGAGGCGTCGATGGCCATTGCCAAGGCCGAGCGGCTGATGAATCTGGCGCTGTGTCTGCTCGGGACCCGGCGGCCGCTGAGCAAGCGCGAGCTGCGCGGCTCCATCGAGGCGTACCTGGAAGCCGGCACGGACGACGCCTTCAACCGGATGTTCGAGCGGGACAAGGACGACCTCCGCGAACTCGGCCTGGTCATCGAGACGGTGGAGAACCTCGACGGCGAGACCGGTTACCTGGCCCGCCGCGACAGCAACCGGCTGCCCCCGATCACCCTCGACGCCGAGGAGGCCGCGGCCCTCGGGCTCGCCGCCAAGGTCTGGCAGCAGGCGCGCCTCGCCGGCGCGGCGAGCGGCGCCCTCCAGAAGCTGCGCGCCGCCGGGATGCCCGAGGCCGAGGACAGCTACGAGGCCCACCACGGCGCCCTCGAACCCCGTATCCCCGTCCACGAGGCCGCCTTCGAGCCGCTGATGCTCGCCTGCCGCGACCGGCGCCCCGTCTCCTTCGACTACCGCAAGGCCAACGCCGCCCGCGCCGAACAGCGCCAGGTCGAGCCCTGGACGCTGGAGTGCTGGCGCGGTCACTGGTACCTGGCCGGCTGGGACCGCGACCGCGGCGCCGAGCGGGTCTTCCGGCTCTCCCGGATCACCGGCCGGGTCCGCTCGCGCGTCGGCACGTTCACCGCGCCCGTACCCGACGCGGTCACCGTCCGCGAGACCGTGGAGAGCTGGGCGGGGGAGACCGCGACCCGCTCCGCGCTGATCAGACTGCGCGCCGGGTGCGGATACCCGCTGCGCTCCCGGGCCCTGGCCACCCGGCGGCTGGCCGACGGCTGGGACGAGCTGGAGATCCCGTACGGACACGGCCTGGACGCCTGGCTGGTGGAGTTCGGTCCGGACGTGGTCGTACTGGAGCCCGCGGATCTGCGGGCCGACGTCCTGGACCGGCTGCGCGCCGTGGCCAAGGACTGAGGGGGACACACCGTGGCAGCCAACGCGATCGACCAGACCCGGCGGATGCTCTCGCTGGTGACCTACCTGCGGGAGCGCCCCGGCGCCCATGTCGGGGACGTGGCCCGCGCGTTCGGGATCAGCGAGGATGAGCTGATCTCCGATCTCGACGTCCTGCCCATGTGCGGGACGAGCTTCCGCGGCGGGGACCTGCTGGACATCGACACCGACGGCGACCGCATCTGGTGGCACAACCCGGACGATGTCGCCGAGCCGCTGCGGCTCGCCGCCGACGAGGCGACCGCGCTGCTCGTCGCGGCCCGCGCGGTCGCCACCCTGCCGGGGCTGCGCGAGGGCGACCGGCAGGCGCTGCTGCGCGCCACCGCCAAGCTGGAGGCCGCGGCCGGTGAGGCGGCGGGCGCCAGCTCCCGGCTCTCGGTGACCTTCGAGTCCGAGGGCGGGGTCTTCGCGGAGGTCGACCGGGCCATCTCCGAGCGGCGCCGGCTCTGGCTGCGCTACTACTCACCGGCCCGTGACGAGCTGACGGAGCGCGAGGTCGACCCGATCCGGCTCTTCGCCGTGGGCCACACCTACATGGAGGCCTGGTGCCGGCTCTCCGAGGCGCGGCGTACGTTCCGGCTCGACCGGGTGGCCGAGATCCGGCTGCTCGACGCCCCGGCCGCGCCGCCGGAGCTGGAGCTGCGGGACCTCTCCGAGGGGCTCGTACAGCCGTCGGCCGAGGATCCCGAGGTGATCGTCGAGGTGGGCCCCGGCGGCCGGTGGGTCGCCGAGTACTACCCGCACGACAGCGCGGTGGAACTGCCCGACGGCGGACTGCGCATCACCCTGCGGACCCCGGTGCCCGCCTCGCTGCGACGGCTCGCGCTCCGGCTCGGCGGTGACGGGCGGATCGTCTCCCCGCCGGAGCTGGCGGACAGCGCGCGGCGGGCCGCGGCCGAGGCGCTGGCGGCGTACGACCTCCACGACTGAGCCCTGCCCGGCCGGCGACCGAACGGGCGGAAGCGCAGGACTGAGAACAACTACAACGACAACCACAATGGCAACGGCAACGGCAACGGCAACGAGGACAAGGAGAAACGGAAATATGTCGGCAATGTCTGGGTCGTCCGGTTTTTCGGCGGTGGTCCCGGTCCTCTTCAGGGCGGCCTGCCCCGAGTGCCGTGCCGCCTTCGAACTGTCGGCGGGCGCGCTGCGCCTGGCGATCGGGGCCAGCCGGCGCACCACCTTCTACTCCTTCGTCTGCCCCGAGTGCGAGGCCCCGGTCCGCAAGCCCGCCGGTGAACGCATCGTCGAACTCCTCACGGGCGGCGGGGTACGGACGATGCGCCTGCACTCCACGCTCCAGGAACTCCCCGGGACGGTCTAGTCACATGCTCTGGCCCATGATCGCCGTCGCCCTGGGGTTCCTCGGGATCGCCGTTCTCGGCGTCCTGGCCGTCCGGGTCTTCCTCGAAGCCCAGCGGCTCGCCCGCCAGGTCGCCGTCACCACGGAGCGGATCAACCTCGCCGCCGAGGACCTGGAACGGGCCGCGACCCGGCTCGCCGCCACCGGCGACGCACTGCGGTAGACGGCCCCCGGCGACGGGCCCCCGTTCACACGCCCCCTGCTCAGGGCGGTTCCGGAGAGGTACGCTGCACCACGTGGCCCGGGCAGCGAGGCGCGGGCCACGTGCTGGAAGTACGCACGGGGATTGCTCTGTGTTCACCCCCGCGCGTTACGATCGCTGGGCAACTTGTCGGACACAAGTCCGGCCTATCCACGCAGGCCCGTTCCGTGCCGCCTCGGTGAGAAGGTAAAGACTTATGCTGTTCGGAAAGATCGGTGCCCCCGAGATCATCCTCATCCTCGTCGTCGTCATCCTCCTGTTCGGCGCGAAGAAGCTTCCCGACATGGCGCGTTCGCTGGGCAAGTCGGCCCGCATCCTCAAGAGCGAGGCCAAGGCGATGAAGTCCGAGGGACAGCAGACCGCCCCGGCCGATCCGCCGAACGACGCCCCGCAGGACCAGACCGTGCCGCGCACGATCCAGGCTTCCCCCGGCGACGTGACGAGCGCGCGCCCGGTGAACGAGCCGACGGACTCGACCAAGCGCTGACACCACCTGGGCCCCAGGGCCTGCCGTCTGGTACCTAGCGGGCACTGCCACGAGGGGCGGCCCGCCGCACGAGATGAGGACGTGGGTTGCTGAAGTCCGCCCGCAAGAAGGAGACGGACCCCGAGGGGCGGATGCCTCTGGTCGAGCATCTGCGCGAGCTGCGTAACCGGCTCGTCAAGGCGCTCATCGGGATCGTCATCGTGACCATCGTCGCGGCTTTCTCCTACAAGGAGATCATCGAGTTCTTCACGAACCCGGTGCTGCAGTCCGTCGGGTGCTCCGCGAGCTTCGCCGACCTCGCCCAGCGGGAGGACGGCACCTGTGCGCGGATCGTCCTCAACGGCCTGATCACGCCCTTCACCCTCGCCCTCAAGGTCTCCCTGATGGCCGGTGTCGTGCTCTCCTCGCCGGTCTGGCTCTACCAGCTCTGGGCGTTCATCGCGCCGGGGCTCCACAGGAACGAGAAGAAGTACTCCCTCGGCTTCGTCGCCGCGGGCTTCCCGCTCTTCCTGATGGGTGGCTTCTTCGCGTACAAGACGCTGCCCACCATGGCGAGGGTCCTCCTGGAGTTCTCGCCCGCCGACCTGGACAACCAGCTCCCGCTCGACGATCTGCTCGACCTGATCACCCGCATGGTGGTCGTCTTCGGCCTCGCCTTCGAACTGCCGCTCCTCCTCGTGATGCTCAACCTCGGCGGAGTGATCAGCGGCAAGCGGATGCTCGGCTGGTGGCGCGGCATGATCCTCGGCATCACGATCTTCGCGGCGGTCGCCACCCCCAGCACCGACCCGCTCAGCATGCTCGCCCTGGCCGTACCGATCTGGGTGCTGTACTTCTTCGCCACGGGGATCTCGCTGATCAACGACCGCCGTAAGCAGCTGCGCGAGGAAGACGGCCCCGGCGACGACGAGGCGTCGGACCTGGACCTGACGCCGTCCGACATCGGTGAGATCGAATCCGTGTCGACGCGGCGCGCGCTCCCGGAGCAGTCGGACGGCAACCGGAACAACCGGGTGAACGGGTTCGACGACGTCACCTGACCGGTGCCGGCGGAGCGGTGCCGCCCCCGCGACGGAGCGGTACCGCCCAAGGACGATTAAAGATCGGGCTGACTGTCAGAGGGGGCGGGTAGGCTCGACCGCAAGATGACAGAGGACCTCTCACCTGCCGAGCGCTACGCCGCTGCCCGGATCCGCGCCGCCGACCGGGCCACGGCGCTCGCGCCCTTCCGCGAGATGTACGAATTCGGCCTGGACCCCTTCCAGACCGAAGCCTGCCAGGCCCTGGAGGCCGGGAAGGGCGTGCTCGTCGCGGCCCCCACCGGCTCCGGCAAGACGATCGTCGGCGAGTTCGCCGTGCACCTCGCCCTGGCCGAGGGCCGCAAGTGCTTCTACACGACCCCGATCAAGGCGCTCTCCAACCAGAAGTACGCCGACCTCGCGAAGCGGTACGGCGCCGACAAGGTCGGCCTGCTCACCGGTGACAACAGTGTGAACGCGGACGCGCCGGTGGTCGTCATGACCACCGAGGTCCTGCGCAACATGCTCTACGCGAGCTCCCAGGCGCTGCTCGGGCTCGGCTATGTGGTGATGGACGAGGTCCACTACCTCTCCGACCGGTTCCGCGGCGCCGTCTGGGAAGAGGTGATCATCCACCTCCCCGCCTCCGTCACCCTGGTCTCGCTCTCCGCGACCGTCTCCAACGCCGAGGAGTTCGGCGACTGGCTGGACACCGTCCGGGGCGACACCGAAGTGATCGTCTCCGAGCAGCGGCCCGTGCCGCTGTGGCAGCACGTGATGGCCGGCCGCCGGATGTACGACCTCTTCGAGGAGGAGACCGACCACGGCGGCCGGGGCGTCGCCAAGCGCGAGGTCAGCCCGGACCTCGTCCGGCTGGCCCGGATGGAGAACCAGCGCACGTACAACCCCCGTGACCGCCGGCGCGGCAAGATGGTCCGCGAGGCGGACCGGGAGCGCGAGCGCCGCCAGCGCAGCCGCATCTGGACACCGGGCCGGCCCGAGGTCATCGAGCGGCTGGACGCCGAGGGGCTGCTCCCCGCGATCACCTTCATCTTCAGCCGGGCCGGCTGCGAGGCCGCCGTCCAGCAGTGCCTCTACGCCGGCCTGCGGCTCAACACCGACGAGGCGCGCCGCCGGGTCAGGGAGATCGTCGAGGAGCGTACGGCCGCCATCCCCGGCGAGGACCTGCACGTCCTCGGCTACTACGAGTTCCTGGAGGGCCTGGAGCGAGGCATCGCCGCGCACCACGCGGGCATGCTGCCCACCTTCAAGGAGATCGTGGAGGAGCTGTTCGTCCGTGGTCT
This sequence comes from Streptomyces sp. NPDC056987, assembly GCF_042673865.1. NCBI lineage: Bacteria > Bacillati > Actinomycetota > Actinomycetes > Kitasatosporales > Streptomycetaceae > Streptomyces > Streptomyces sp. NPDC056987. The sequence goes on along the minus strand of NZ_JBHURV010000003.1, from coordinate 137,092 downwards.
GGTCAAGGCGGTCTTCGCGACGGAGACCCTGGCCCTCGGCATCAACATGCCGGCCAGGTCCGTGGTCCTGGAGAAGCTCGTCAAGTGGAACGGCGAGCAGCACGCCGACATCACCCCCGGCGAGTACACCCAGCTCACCGGGCGGGCCGGGCGCCGGGGCATCGACGTCGAGGGCCACGCCGTGGTGCTCTGGCAGCGCGGCATGGACCCGGGCGCGCTCGCCGGGCTCGCCGGGACCCGTACGTATCCGCTGCGCTCCAGCTTCCGCCCCTCGTACAACATGGCCGTCAACCTCGTGCAGCAGTTCGGCCGGCACCGCTCGCGCGAGCTGCTGGAGACCTCCTTCGCCCAGTTCCAGGCCGACCGGTCGGTCGTCGGCATCTCCCGGCAGGTCCAGCGCAACGAGGAGGGCCTCGACGGGTACCGGGCGGGCATGACCTGCCATCTCGGGGACTTCGAGGAGTACGCGCGGATGCGCCGCGACCTCAAGGACCGCGAGACGGAGCTGGCCAAGCAGGGCGCGGCACAGCGCAGGGCCGCCGCGGCCTCCTCCCTGGAGCGGCTCAAGCCGGGCGACGTGATCCATGTGCCGACGGGCAAGTTCGCCGGCCTCGCGCTCGTGCTGGAGCCGGGGCTGCCCGCGGGACGGGCCAACGGCCACCGCGGCTACGACTACCAGGAGGGCCCCCGTCCGCTCGTCCTGACCGCCGAGCGGCAGGTCAAGCGGCTGGGCGCGATGGACTTCCCGGTGGCCGTGGAGGCGCTGGAGCGGATGCGGATCCCCAAGTCGTTCAATGCGCGCTCACCGCAGTCGCGCCGCGATCTGGCGTCCGCGCTGCGCACGAAGGCCGGGCACATCGTTCCCGAGCGGCACCGCAAGCAGCGGGCGGCGGCCGCCGACGACCGGGAGATCTCCCGGCTCCGTACGGCGCTGCGCGCCCACCCCTGTCATGGCTGCGACGAGCGTGAGGACCACGCCCGCTGGGCCGAGCGCTACCACCGGCTGCAGCGGGACACCCGCCAACTGGAGCGCAGGATCGAGGGGCGGACGAACACCATCGCCCGCACCTTCGACCGGATCGTCGCGCTCCTGACCGAGCTGGACTATCTCCGCGGCGACGAGGTCACCGAGCACGGCAAGCGGCTGGCCAGGCTCTACGGCGAGCTGGACCTCCTCGCCAGCGAATGCCTGCGGGACCGGGTGTGGGAGGGGCTCTCCCCGGCCGAACTGGCCGCCTGTGTCTCGGCGCTGGTCTTCGAGGCCCGGCAGGCCGACGACGCGGTGGCGCCGAAGCTCCCGGGGGGCGCCGCGAAGACCGCGCTGGGCGAGATGGTCCGGATCTGGGGCCGGCTCGACGCCCTGGAGGAGGACCTGAAGATCAGCCAGACGGAAGGCGTGGGCCAGCGCGAGCCGGACCTGGGCTTCGCCTGGCCGGTCCACCTGTGGGCCTCCGGCAAGGGACTTGACGAGGTGCTGCGCGAGGCGGAGATGCCGGCCGGTGACTTCGTACGCTGGTGCAAGCAGGTCATCGATGTCCTCGGCCAGATCGCGGCGGCGGCCCCCCGCGAGAACAGCACGGTCGCGAAGAACGCCCGCAAGGCGATCGACGCGGTACGGCGCGGTGTGGTGGCGTACAGCTCGGTCGGCTGACAGCGGACCACCGCGGGCCCGCACTCCCCTGGGAGCGCGGGCCCGCGGCCTGTCCGCCGGGTGACGGAGACCGGGTCACATCTTCGGCATCAGGACCGTGTCGATGAGGTAGACGGTGGCGTTGGCGGTCGGGACGTTGCCGCAGACGACCTCCGCCGAGTCGTTGACCTGGTAGGACGTGTCCGAACCGGCCGTGGTCAGCGTGGACTTCTCCAGCGTCGGGAAGGTGCCGCTCTCCAGCGACTTCGGGGGGAGCTTCTCGCCCACGACGTGGTACGTGAGGATCTTGGTCAGCGTGGCCTTGTCGGCGAGGACCTTGTCCAGGTCGGCCTTCGGGATCTTGGCGAAGGCCTCGTTGGTCGGCGCGAAGACGGTGATGTCCTCGGCATTGTTCAGGGTGTCGACCAGACCGGCCTCCTTCACCGCGCTGACCAGGGTGGAGAGGTCGGGGTTGTTCGACGCGGCGGTCGCCACCGGGTCCTTCGCCATGCCGTCGAAGGAGCCCGCGCCGCTCTTCGGCACCGAGGCACACGCCGAGCCGAAGGGCTGGTCGCCCGAGCCCGCCGCGTTGTCCGCCGGGGTGTCCGCCGTCTCCGGGGCGGCTTCGGACGCCGAGGACGAGCCCTTGGTGTCCTTGCTGTCGTCGCCGGAGCAGGCGGTGAGGGCGAGCGGCAGTACGGCGGCGCCGACGAGGGCGAGGGCGGCGCGCTGGAAGCGGGTGGCGTTCATGAGTGTCTCCTAGGGAAGGACGTGCTCGCCGGATGCGGGCACGGACAGATGGGCAGGGGTGGGTAGGGATACGGGGGAGTTGGTCGGTTTGTATGGTTCTGTGATCGCCCGGCGGCGGGATCCGGGACCGGAAGGATCCGGGACGGTCAGGTGACCGAGACGACCACCGAGTGCCAGCCCGTCGCCCCGTCGGGGACGGTGCCGACGCGCTTGCCCGTCTGGGTGTAGCCGTCCTGGTCGGTGGCGCGGACCTCAAGGGTGTGGCTGCCGGTGGTCGCGGGCCACTCCCACACCCACTGGCGCCAGGTGTCCCGGGTGTCCTGGGCCGCCAGCCGCGCCGGGTGCCAGGGGCCGCCGTCGACCCGTACCTCCACCCGGGCGATGCCCCGGTGCTGGGCCCAGGCGACCCCGGCGACCGGCACCTTGCCGGGCTTCGGGCTCGCGAAGGGGCGGGGGGTGTCGATGCGCGACTCGGTCTTGATCGGCGCCCGCTGTGACCAGCTCCGCTTCACCCAGTAGGCGTCGTAGGCGTCGAACGTGGTCAGCTCCAGGTCCTGGAGCCACTTGCAGGCCGATACGTAGCCGTACAGCCCCGGCACCACCATCCGGACCGGGAAGCCGTGGTCGAAGGGGAGCGGCTCGCCGTTCATCCCGACGGCCAGCAACGCGTCCCGGCCGTCCATGACCGTCTCGACCGGGGAGCCGATGGTCATGCCGTCCACCGAGCGGGCCACGAGCTGGTCGGCGGGCCCGCCCTTCGAGGGCGGCCGCACCCCGGCCTCGCGCAGCAGGTCCGCCAGGCGTACGCCGATCCAGCGGGCGTTGCCCACGTACGGGCCGCCCACCTCGTTGGACACGCAGGTCAGCGTGATGTCCCGCTCGATCAGTTCGCGCCGGAGCAGGTCGTCGAAACCGACGGTGAGGGGCCGGGCGACCCCCTCGCCGTGGATCCTCAGCCGCCAGCTCCTGGCATCCACCTGCGGCACCACCAGCGCGGTGTCCACCCGGTAGAAGTCCTTGTTGGGCGTCGTGAACGGGCCGAGGCCGCGGATCCTGAGGTCGGCCCCCGCCGGTACGGGACGGGCCGGGGAGGCCGGGGGCGGCAGGACGACGCCCTTGCGTGAGGCCACGGCGCCGGCCGACCCGGACGCGCCCAGCCGGAGTCCGAGGGCGCCCGCCCCGGCCGAGGCCACCGCCGCCGCCGTCGCGGTGATCACGAAACCGCGCCGGTCGAAGGTGCCGTCCGTCCCGCCGGCCGCGCGGGACGGACGGAGCGCGAGCCTGCCGGCCAGCAGGTACAGCACCCCGCAGGCCACCAGCGCGCCCACCACCGAGGGCACGGCGTCGACGGGGCCGCCGCCGGGACGGCCGACCGCCGCCACCGCGCCGATCGCGCCGAAGACCAGGACCGCCGCGGACCCCGCCCGCCGGTGCCGCAGCGCGAACACGCCGACCGCCATGGCGAAGAGCGCCAGTACGACCAGGATCCCGAGCTGGAGCACCAGCTTGTCGTCGGTGCCGAAGTTCCGTACGGCGAAGTCCTTCAGCCACGGGGGAGTGCGGTCGATGAACGCGCTGCCCACCGCCGTCAGGGGTCCGGCCTCGGGGCGCACCGCCGCCGCGGCGAGCTCCGCCACGGCGAGCGCGGCGAAACCCGCGATCAGCCCGCTGAGCGCGCCCAGGCCGCGGTGCAGCAGGCGCGCCGACGGACCGCCCCGCTGACGGGTCTCTGGTTCCGGCACTTTCCGATCTTCGCTCACACCGGTCATTCGGGACCGGAAGCAAGGCGGATGGGTCCCGCACCCGAAGGAATGAAAAAAAGTACCGCTGAACCCGGAGCGGGCGCCGGGTGCGAGCGGGCCGCCGGAAAGATCGCGCCGGACACCAATCCCCGGCGCGCGCCGCCCCGAATCAGCGGCAGAGGAGGGCGCGCGGCACTGGCGCACGGGCCCAGGAGGAGAGGGAGCGGCATGAGTGGTGGAGAACGTCCGCGTACCGCCGTCGTGGGCGGCGGAGTGGCGGGGCTGACCGCCGCGTACGTTCTGCGGGACGCGCACGAGGTGTCGCTGTACGAGGCGGACGACCGGCTCGGGGGGCACGCGCACACCCACGACGTTCCGTCGGCCGACGGCCGGGTGCACCGCGTGGACTCCGGCTTCATCGTCCACAACGACCGCACCTACCCGTATCTGCTCAGGCTCTTCCGGGAACTCGGCGTCGCCACGCAGGAATCCGAGATGAGCATGTCCGTCCGGTGCGACGGCTGCGGACTGGAGTACGCGGGGGCCCGCGGCGCCGCCGGTCTCCTCGCCCGGCCGCGCAACGCGCTCAGCCCGCGCTATCTGCGGCTGCTCGCCGAAGTCCCCCGCTTCCACCGGGCGGCCCGCCGGCTCCTCGCCCCGGACGACGGCTCGCGCGGCGACCCGACCCTGGGGGAGTTCCTCGCCGAGGGCCGCTTCCCGCCGTACTTCCTCTCCCACTTCATGACACCGCTGGTCTCCTGCGTCTGGTCCTGCGACGCGCGGACCGCGCTGCGCTACCCGGCCCGCTACCTGTTCCGCTTCATGGCGCACCACGGCCTGCTGACGATTCAGGGTTCGCCGGTCTGGCGGACGGTCACCGGCGGCTCGCGCGCCTATGTCGACCTCATCGGCAAACAGCTGGCCGCCGTCCACACCGCCACCCCGGTACGGTCCGTGCGCCGCCGCCCGGACGGCGTCGAGATCACCGCCGGGGACGGCACCGCCCGGCGGTACGACTCCGTGGTCGTCGCCGTCCATCCGGACCAGGCGCTGCGGCTGCTCGCCGACGCCACCGAGGAGGAGCGCCGGGTGCTCGGCGCGTTCCCGTACTCCCGCAACGCCACCCAGCTGCACACCGACACCGGGGTGCTGCCGCGCCGCGCGGGCGCCCGCGCCTCCTGGAACTACCTGATGCCCGCCTGCGACGCGGGCGCCGACGCCGTACGGGTCAGCTACGACATGAACCGGCTCCAGCGGCTCGACGCACCCGAGACCTTCGTGGTCACGCTGAACGGCGCCGACCGCGTCGACCAGGACCGGGTCCTCGCCCGCATGGTCTACGAACACCCCCTCTACACCCCGGAGTCGGTCGCCGCCCAGCGCGAACTGCCCGCGCTCAGCGGCCCGGTCACCGCGTTCGCCGGCGCGTACCACGGCTGGGGGTTCCACGAGGACGGCTGCCGCTCGGGTGTGGCGGCGGCCGAGGCCCTGGGGGTGACGTGGTGACCACCGCGGAGACCGCCCCCGTCGTACCCGCCCTCTACACCTGCGACGTGCGCCACGTCAGGACCGCGCCGCGCCGCCACACCCTGCGTCTGCGCACCTACCTGTGGCTGATCGACCCCGACCGTCCGCCGCGCCTGCCCCGCCCGCTGCGTCCCCTCGCCCGCTTCGACGCCCGCGACCACTTCGGCGGGACCCGGCCCACCATCCGCGCCGGGCTGGCGGCGTTCCTCACCGCCCAGGGGATCGACCTCGGCGACGGCCGGGTGACGATGCTCGCGCACGCCCGGGTCTTCGGACATGTCTTCAACCCGCTCACCCTCTACTGGTGCCACCGGCCCGACGGCACACCGCTGTGTGTCGTCGCCGAGGTCCACAACACCTACGGCGAGCGGCACTGCTATCTGCTGCGCCCGGACGGGACCGGCCGGGCCACCGTGGACAAGGAGTTCTACGTCTCACCGTTCTTCCCGGTCGACGGCGGCTACACCATGCGGCTGCCCGAACCCGGCGACCGGCTCCGCCTGGCGGTGCGTCTGGAGCGGGCCGGAGGCAGCCCGTTCCTCGCGACCGTACGGGGCGAGCGCCGCCCCGCCACCCCGCGGACCCTGGTGCGCGCCGCGCTGCGCCACCCCTGGTCCACCGCCGTCGTCTCCGCCGGCATCCGGCTGCACGGCATCCGCCTCCTCCTGCGCGGACTGCCCGTCCAGCCCCGTCCCCGTCACCACCCCCAGGAGGGTCTCCAGTGAGCGTGTCCGTCTCCCCGGCTTCCGCGCCGTCCCCCGGCGCTCCCGGGTCTCCCCGCCCCGCCGAGCCCGGAACCTCCGCCGTGCCGCCCGATCAGCGGCGCCGGCTCGACGTCGCGCGTCCGCCGCGAGGCTCGTGGCTCCGTACGGCCGTGGCGGAACGGCTCGTCCGGCACGCCTTCGGGCGCCTTCCGCTGCGCGTACGGTTCGAGGGCGGCGCGACGATCGGCCTCGGCGGCCCGCTGATGGAGATCCACGACGCCGGGGCGTTCCACCGCCGGATCGGCGCGGACGGGCTGATCGGCTTCGGCGAGTCCTACATGGCGGGCGAATGGGACGCCGACGACCTGGTCGGCGTACTGACCGTCATGGCCGAACGCCTCGCCGAGCTCGTCCCCCGGCCGCTCCAGCGGTTCCGCGCCGTCTGGGCGCCCCGGAAGCCCGCCGCGCAGCGCAACACCCCCGAGGGCTCGCGCGACAACATCAGCCGCCACTACGACCTCTCGAACGACCTCTTCGCGCTCTTCCTCGACGACACCCTCTCGTACTCCTCCGCCCTCTTCCGCGGCTTCCCCGCCGACCGGTCGCTGCTGGCCGCCGCCCAGCACCGCAAGATCGACCGGCTGCTGGACACGGCGGGGGTCGGCCCCGGCACCTCGCTGCTGGAGATCGGCACCGGCTGGGGCGAACTGGCCCTGCGCGCCGCCGCCCGCGGCGCCCGGGTCCGTACCGTCACCCTCTCGCGGGAACAGTGCGAACTGGCGCGCGACCGGATCCGCGCGGCCGGTCACGCGGACCGGGTCTCCGTCGAACTGTGCGACTACCGCCGGGTGGAGGGGACGTTCGACGCGATCATCAGCGTCGAGATGATCGAGGCGGTCGGCGCCGAGTTCTGGCCCGAGTACTTCGCCACCCTGGACCGGCTCCTCGCGCCCGGCGGCCGGGTCGCGCTCCAGGCCATCACCCTGCCGCACGACCGCATGCTCGCCAGCCGCGACACCTACACGTGGATCCAGAAGTACATCTTCCCCGGCGGCTTCTGCCCCTCCGCCGAGGCGATCGAACAGATCACCGCCGACCGCACCGCCCTGCGCGTCACCGAGCGCGACGGCTTCGGCCCGCACTACGCCGAGACGCTGCGCCTGTGGCGCGAACGATTCACCGAACAGGCCCCGCAGGTCGACGCGCTCGGGTTCGACGCGGTCTTCCGCCGGCTGTGGACCTTCTACCTCGCCTACTCGGAGGCCGGCTTCCGCTCCGGCTACCTCGACGTGCAGCAGATGCTGCTGACCAAGGAGACCCCCCGATGACCGCCACCCGGAGGACCCCCCTGCCGGTGCCCGCCCGTCCCACCGGCGCCGCCCCGCGGCTCCACGCCCTCGCCGGAGAGCTTCTCGGCGGCCGGCTCCCGCTGCGGCTGCGTGCCTGGGACGGCTCCGCCGCCGGGCCCGAGGGCGCGCCGGTCGTGGTGATCCGCAACCGCCGCGCCCTGCGCCGGCTGGTCTGGCAGCCCGGCGAACTCGGCCTGGCCCAGGCGTACATCACCGGCGAGCTGGACGTCGAGGGCGACCTCGCCGAGGGACTGCGCACCCTCGGGAACGCCCTGCGCGCCCGCGGCCCGCGCCCGCCGCGGCTCACCGTCGCCGAACGGGCCAGGGCCGTCCGTACGGCGGTGCGGCTCGGCGCCGTAGGGGCGCGCCCGCCCACGCCCGCCGCGCAGGCCCGGCTCACCGGATCCGTGCACAGCAGGGCCAGGGACCGGGCCGCGATCAGCCACCACTACGACCTCTCCAACGAGTTCTACGCCCTGCTGCTCGACGAGACCATGGCGTACTCCTGCGCCTACTGGACCAGCGAGGAGCCCGGTTACGGGTCCGCCGACGCCCAGCGGGACAAGCTGGAACTGATCTGCCGCAAGCTCGCGCTGACCCCCGGCGCGCGGCTGCTGGACATCGGCTGCGGCTGGGGATCGCTCACCCTGTACGCGGCCGAGGAGTTCAAGGCCCGGGTCACCGCCGTCACGCTCGCCGCCGAACAGGCCGAGTACGTCGGGGCGCGGGTCGCGGAACGGGGACTGGAGGAGCTGGTCGAGGTACGGCTGTGCGACTACCGCGACATCGAGGGCGGCGACTACGACGCGGTGTCCACGGTCGAGATGGGCGAGCACGTCGGCGACGCCGAATACCCCGCCTTCACCGCCCTGCTGCACCGGGCGGCCAGGCCGGGCGGCCGGGTCCTCGTCCAGCAGATGGCGCGGCCCGCCACGGCCCCCGGCGGCGGCGCCTTCATCGAGTCGTTCATCGCCCCCGACATGCACATGCGCCCGCTCGGCGACACCGTGTCGCTGCTGGAGGGGGCGGGGCTGGAGGTACGGAGCGTGGAGGCGATGCGGGAGCACTACGTCCGGACGATCCGGGCCTGGCACCGCACGCTGGAGGAGCGCTGGGACGAGTTCGCCGCGCTGGTCGGTCTGCAGACCGCCCGGGTCTGGCGGCTCTACCTGGTCGGCTCCGCGCTCGCCTTCGAGGAGCGCCGGATGGGCGTCGACCAGATTCTCGCCGTACGGCCGACGGCCACGGGGGAGCGGTACCGGGACGGCGCTGCCCGGTGAACGGCTACCCGTGGGCGGAGTTCGGAGCGGGGGTCGGCGCCGCGGCGGTGGCGGCCCTCGCCGTCATGCTCGGCACCTTCGCCGTCGCCCTCGTCAAGGGGGTGCACCGGATCGTCGACATCGCCTGGGGCCTCGCCTTCACGGCCGTCGCCGTCGTCTCGTACGCCGTGTCGGCCGGCGACGGCGGCGACGGGGCGCGGCGGCTGCTGGTCACCGTCCTGACCGCCGTGTGGGGGCTGCGCCTGGCCGGCCATATCGCCGCCCGCGGCCGGGGGCACGGAGAGGACGCGCGGTACGTGGCGATGCTCGACCGGGCGCCCGGCAACCGGAACCTCTACGCCCTGCGCACGGTGTACCTGCTCCAGGCCGCGCTGGTGGTGCTGGTCTCGCTGCCGGTGCAGGCCGCGCAGTACATCGCGGGTCCGCCGGGCCCGGTCGCGTACGCCGGCTGCGTGGTGTGGCTGGTCGGGCTGGTCTTCGAGGCGGTCGGGGACCGGCAGCTCGCCCGGTTCAAGGCGGACCCCGCGAACCGGGGCCGCGTCATGGACCAGGGGCTGTGGAGCTGGACCCGGCACCCCAACTACTTCGGGGACTTCTGCGTCTGGTGGGGGCTCTTCCTGATCGTCTGCGACGAACCGGTGGCGGCCGCGGCCACCGTGGTCGGCCCGGTGGTGATGAGCCTGCTGCTCGTCAAGGGCAGCGGGAAGAGGCTGCTGGAACGGCATATGGCGAACCGGCCCGGCTTCGCCGAGTACACCGCTCGTACGAGTGGTTTCTTCCCGCTGCCGCCGAAGAGGACGAAGGCCGGGTGACGGGGCCCGGCCTCCGGGTCTCAGAGTGCCGGGAAGTCCATCAGCGCGAGCGGGGTGGAGGTGGGCTGCTCGGAGCCGCCCGCCGGTTCCAGCGTGATGCCCATGCCGGACGCCCCGTCCACCGGACCCTCCATCAGTACGGAGGCGGAGCCGGTCGTGGGATCCAGCAGCCCGGCGGCACGCATCGTGCCGCCGTCGTTGTACCAGAGCTCGTAGACCTTGCCGCTGGGCGCCTTCGGCATCCCGACGGCGACGAACGCCGCCCGGTTGCCGCCGCGGGAGACGACGACGCTCCCGGTCGCGCCGTTCGTCAGGCCGCCCGTGGCGACCTTCGCGTCCGGGGCCGCGAGCACGGCGGCCAGCTCCTCGGAGTGCAGCTGCGCCGCGCGCGCCTCCTGGCGCGCGTCCCGCGCCTCCTGGTTCTGCCAGACCGCGACCCCGCCGAGCCCCGCCACGGCGGCCAGGCAGGCGGCCAGGGCGAAGCGGGAGAGGGCCCGGCCGCGGCCGGCGCCGCCGCCGGAGCGGGCCTGATGGTGGGTCACCCTCGGCGGTTCCTGGCGCTCGGTCGCGATCCGGCGGAGCACCTGCTCCTTGAGCGCGGGCGGCGGGGCCACGGCCACGGCCCGGCCCAGCCGGGCGGCGGTCGCCGTGAGCTCCCGTACCTCCTGGGAGCAGGCGTGACATGCCACCAGATGACGCTCGAACTCGGCGCGCTCCGCCGGGGCCAGGGCGTGCAGCGCGTACGCGCCGGTCAGCGTGTGGAGATCCGCGGTGGTCATGCGTTCACCCCCAAGCAGTCGCGCAGCCGGATGAGTCCGTCGCGCAATCGGGTCTTGACCGTGCCCAGCGGGACCGAGAGCAGTTCGGCGACTTCCCGGTAGGCCAGGCCCTGGTAGTACGCCAGTGTGACGGACTGGCGCTGGAGTTCGGTGAGAGTCCGCAGACAGCGGCGCACCTGTTCGCGTTCGAGACTGGCCTCCACCTGCTCGGTGACCTCGTCGAAGGCGGGCGTACGGTCGAGCAGCGCGGCCCGGTGCTCCCGGTCGCTCGACGCCTGCGCCGAGCGCACCCGGTCCACGGCGCGCCGGTGCGCGAGGGTCAGCACCCAGGTCATGGCGCTGCCACGGGACGGCTGATACCGGGTGGCCGTCCGCCAGACCTCCAGCAGGACCTCCTGCGCCACCTCCTCCGACTGGGCCGGATCGCGCAGGACGCTGCGCACCAGGCCGAGTACGGGGCCGCAGACCTGGTCGTACACCCGGGAGAACGCCTCCTGGTCGCCCCGGGCCACGTGGCCCAGCAATTCCTGAAGATCGGGCCCCGCCGAAGCGGGGCCGCCGATGTGTACGGCTTCTTTCACGCGGCTTTTCCTCCAGGTGCGCACATGTGCGTGTGTTCCGAACAGACTCCAGCATGGATTCGGAGTCCGGGTGGACTCGGATTGGTTGTCCCGCCCACCAATATTCGAGATATGTCGCGTGTTCGGTTGACCGGAGTGTGAGGTCGCGATATGTTCGTCGCCGAGTATTCGTGAACGTATGTATGCGTGAGGCGGGGACGGTGACCATGGCGACCAAGCGGCGCAAGCTCGGCAATCCGCTGGCGCTCGCCGTGATGGCGCTGCTCTCGGAGCGCCCCATGCATCCGTACGAGATCGCGCAGACCCTGCGGCAGCGCGGCAAGGAACACAGCGTCAAGATCAATTTCGGCTCGCTCTACACCGTCGTCCAGAACCTGGAGAAGCACGGATTCGTGGAGGTGGCCGACGTCCAGCGGCAGGGCAACCGCCCCGAGCGCACGCTGTACGGACTGACCCCCGCCGGGCACGAGGAGATGCTGGAGTGGCTGGCCGACCTCGTGGCCGTCCCCGCCCGTGAGTTCCCGCTCTTCGAAACCGCCCTCTCCCTGATCGGCGTGCTCACCCCCGACGAGGTGGTCTCGCTCCTCGACGAGCGGGTGGCGGCGCTCGACGTGCACGCCGCCGCGCTGCGGGGCGCGCTGACGAAGCTGTACGAGCAACTGCCGCGGCTCTTCGTCGTGGAGACCGAGTATCAGCTGCACATGGTGGAGGCCCAGGCCCGGTGGGTCCGCGGGCTGCTGCGGGAGATCGCCGACGGGACGCTGACCGGCGTCGACGCGTGGCGCGCCCTGCGCGCGACCGGCGAGGTGCCGGCGGAGTGGAAGAGGCTGGAGGGCCTGCGGATCGACATCGACACCGCGGCCGGCGAGGAGAAGACATCGTCGGGCGCCACGGAGGAGGAGCGTCCCTGGAACCGTTGAGACCGGATCCGGGAATCCGTGGAGCCACGTCCGCTCCACTCTCCCGGAAGCCGGACCGCAGGACCCAGGAAACGGAACGACCCCGGCGGTCGCTGTTGCAGCAGCTCCCGCCAGGGTCCCCAACCCCGGACCGGACCGCCGTGCAGGCGCCCGGGCGATCGAGGTGCGGCACACCCAGGATAGCCCGGCGCTCACGCGTGGATCCGGCTCGGGAGACCCGAGACCCCTCGGCGTCCCCGAACCCCTCGGGAGCCCCGAGAGGCCCGAACACCACAGGAGAGCTCTGCCATGAGTACCGGTAGCCCCGGTGTCACCCGTACCGGCGCGCCCGCCGTCCGGGCGCACGATCTGATCAAGACCTATCCCGGCGGGGTCACCGCCCTGAACGGAATGGGCATCACCGTCGAGGCGGGCACGGTCCTCGGCCTGCTCGGCCCCAACGGCGCCGGCAAGTCCACCACCGTCAAGATCCTCACCACCCTCGCCCGCCCCGACAGCGGCACCGCCACCGTCGCCGGACACGATGTGCTGCGCCATCCCGACCGGGTGCGCCGCGCGATCGGGGTCGTCGCCCAGAAGTCCGGCGCCGACCCCGTCGCCACCGGCCGGGAGAACCTCGTACTCCAGGGCCGGCTGTACGGCCTGCGGGGGACGGAGCTGGCGCGCCGCGTCGACGGTCTGCTGGAGCGGTTCGCCCTGTCCGACGCCGCGAAGCGGCCGGTCAGAGGGTACTCGGGCGGCATGCTGCGGCGCCTCGACGTGGCGCTCGGGCTGGTCCACCGGCCCGAGGTGCTCTTCCTGGACGAGCCGACGACCGGGCTCGACCCGGAGGCCCGTACGGCCATGTGGGAGGAGATCGGCCGGCTCGCCGGCGACGAGGGGCTGACCATCCTGCTCACCACGCACTACCTGGAGGAGGCCGACCGGCTCGCCGAGCGCATCGCGATCGTCGACCGCGGCCGGGTCGTCGTCGAGGGAACCCCCGACCAGCTCAAGGGCGAACTGCGCGGCGACGCCGTCCATCTCGAACTGCGCGACGACGGCGACCGGGTGGTGCTCACCGCCGCTCTCGCCGCGCTGCCCGGGGTGCACGACACGGCGGTGGAAGGACGCCGCGTCAGCGTCCGCGCCGACGACGGCGCCGCCGCGGTCCCCGTGCTGCTCGCCGCGCTGGAGCGCGCCGGGGCGGCGGTGGCCTCCGCGACGGTGGCCCGGCCCTCCCTGGACGACGTCTACCTGCGGTACGCGGGACGCCGCTTCGCGGAGGCCGACGCCGCCGCGAACCTACCCGTCCTCGCCGCCGCCCAGGCCGCCGGAGGTGCCCGATGAGTACCGAAGTCCTCAGCCACACCTGGTACATGACGCAGCGCCAGCTCGTCGCGATCCTGCGCCAGCCGGTCTTTCTGCTGATCTCCCTGATCCAGCCGGTGATCTGGCTGTTCCTCTTCGGCAACCTCTTCAAGAAGGTCGTCGAACTGGGCGGCTTCGGCACCACGTCGTACCTCGACTACCTCATCCCCGGCATCGTGGTGATGAGCGCGCTCGGCTCCAGCATGTGGGCCGGGATGGGCACCCTGGAGGAGATCGAGCGCGGCACGCTCAACCGCTTCCTGACCACCCCGGTCAGCCGCAGCGCCCTGATGAACGCCAACGTCGTGCAGAACGGCATCAGTACGGCCATCCAGTCGGCGATCATCGTGCTGCTCGGGCTGCTCGCCGGGGCCGCCTACCCGGGCGGCGCCACCGGACTGCTCATCCTGATCGCCGCGTCGATCCTGCTGGGCACGGTCTTCGGGGCGCTCTCCAACGCCCTGGGCATGCTGGTGCGGGAGCGCGAGTCGATCATCGGCATCAACACCTTCCTGCTGCTGCCGCTGACATTCCTCTCCTCGGCGTTCATGGCCCCGGCGCAGATGCCGTCCTGGATGGCGACGATCGCGGACTTCAACCCGGTCAACTGGGCGATGGTCGCGGGACGTTCCGCGCTGTCGGCCGACCCCGACTGGGGCGATGTGCTCAGCCGGGGAGGCGCGCTGCTGGCGCTGGCCGCCGGGGCGGTCTGGCTCTCGACCCGCACCTTCCGCGCGTACCAGAAGTCCGTCTGAGAGCCAGGGCCTCCTCTGAGACGCACCGGGCTTCCGGTACGGGCGGTCCGTCCGTACCGGAAGCCCGGCCCGTCGAGGCGGCGGGCGCGGGTCAGGCCGCGGGGCGCTGCCCCGGGGCCTGCTCCTGCTCCTTCTCCACCTGCTCGTTCCACTCGCGCTTGACGGCGCGCCACGCCTCGTCGGTCTGGCCGATCCGCCAGTACCCGGAGATCGAGAGCCGCTCGCGCGGTATGCCGCGCTCCAGCCGCAGGTGGCGGCGCAGCTCCTTCACGAAACCGGCCTCGCCGTGGACGAAGGCCAGGACGTCGCCGGGCGGGAAGTCGAGCGCGCGCACGGCGGCGGTCAGCGCCTCGCCCACCGGGCGGGAGCCGCGGTGCAGCCAGGTGATCCCGACCCCGTCCGGCGTCGTGATCTTCTGCTCCTCCTCGGGGCCCGAGATCTCCACGAACGCGTGCACGACCGCCCCGGCCGGCACCCGCTCCAGCGACGCGGCGATCGCCGGCAGCGCGCTCTCGTCCCCGACCAGCAGATGCCAGTCGGCGGCCGGGTCCGGCGCGTAGAGGCCACCGGGGCCCAGCAGTCGTACGGTCTCGCCGGGCTTTGCCCGCGCCGCCCACGGGCCGGCCAGGCCCTCGTCGCCGTGGACCACGAAGTCGATGGTCAGTTCGAGGGCCGCCGGGTCCCAGGCGCGCACGGTGTACGTACGGTTCGCGGGCCACTGGTCACGCGGGAACTCCGCCCGGATCCGGTCCATGTCGAACGGCTCCGGGTACGTCACGCCCTCCGGGGTGAAGAGCACCTTGACGTAGTGGTCCGTGAACTCCCCGGCCCGCACCGCGGCCAGCCCCTCGCCGCCGAGGACGACCCGCACCATGTGCGGGGTGATCCATTCGGTGCGCAGGACCTGTCCCTCGTGGACCTTCGGTGCTTGGCGGGCCGGCTGTTCTGCCACGGCGGTCTCCCTCGACTCCACGACGCTTAGGCTTACCTAAGTAAGCTAACACTCACCGGGGAAGTGTGGCGAGCAGACGCTGGAGCGCGCCGCCGAGACCCCAGCGCGCGCCCAGCGCGTCGACCATGGCCGGATCGCGGGGCCCGGCGGGCAGCGCGGGGTCGAACTCGGGGAGCGGGACGTCCCCGGCGACCCGGACCACCGTGGGTGCCACCGCCACGTACTCCCGGGCCCCGTCCAGCCGCTTGCGCTGCGACGGGGTGAGCCGGGAGGCCGGGTCGTCGACCGCCGCCATGATCCCGGCGAGGTCGCCGTAGGCGTCCAGCAGCTTGGCGGCAGTCTTCTCGCCGATCCCGGGCACCCCGGGCAGCCCGTCGCTCGGGTCGCCGCGCAGCAGCGCCAGGTCGACATATCCGGCGCCGTCCACCCCGTACCGCGCGCGCAGCGCCGCCTCGTCCATGAGCTGGAGCGTCCCCACGCCCTTGACCGGGTACAGGACCCGCACGCCCCGGGCGTCGTCGATGAGCTGGAAGAGGTCCCGGTCGCCCGTGACGATGTCGACCGGGCCCGTGGCGTGCCCGGCGAGCGTGCCGATCACGTCGTCCGCCTCGTACCCCGCGACGCCGACCCGCGCGATGCCCAGCGCGTCGAGGACCGCCTCGATCACCGGGACCTGCGGGGCCAGCGTGTCCGGGGTCTCCTCCTCGTCGGGCCCCTCCGGCCGCTCCTGGGCCACCCGGTGCGCCTTGTACGACGGGATCAGCTCCACCCGCCAGGCGGGCCGCCAGTCCGCGTCCATGCAGGCGACCAGGGAGTCCGGGTGGTGGTCCTGGACCAGCCGGGCGATGAAGTCGAGCAGACCGCGCACCGCGTTGACCGGCGTACCGTCCGGGGCCCGCACGGAGTCGGGGACCCCGAAGTAGGCGCGGAAGTAGAGGGAGGCGGTGTCGAGGAGCATCAGGCGTCGGGTCACATCCCGATGATGCCCCAGCCCACTGACAACGCGGCCCGCCACCCGGTACGGCCGACCGCCCGGTGCGGCCCGCCACCCGGTATGGCCCGTCGCCGCCGTCGGGGAACCGTGCGGGGAAGGGGTTTTCACGCCGATTTGCCGCGATCGCATGTGACCTGGGTCACTTAATTGTTTGCCTTGTGTAAGGACGGGCAGGCGCGATCACGGAGCCAGCTGGACGGCGATTTCACGCATCGTCCCCGGTGGGCGGACCGAATCCGCCCGCTCCACGGCCCGCCCGCGGGGGTGACGGGCCGTTTTTCCGTTCAACCCGTGAGGTGTATGTGACCAGGCTGCAAGCCGATCACCTGTACAAGGTATTCGGCAGACGACCGGACGAAGCCGTGACGAAGCTCAAGAACGGTACGGACCGTGAAGAGCTGCGCGCCGATGGCACGACCGCAGCGGTGATCGACGCCTCGTTCTCGGTCGAGCCCGGCCAGATCTTCGTGGTGATGGGCCTCTCGGGATCCGGCAAGTCCACGCTGCTGCGCATGCTCAACGGACTCCTGGAGCCCACCTCGGGCCAGGTCCTCTTCGACGGCCAGGACCTGACCGCCCTGCCCCCCGCCGAGCTGCGTCATGTCCGTTCCACCAAGATCAGCATGGTCTTCCAGCACTTCGCGCTCTTCCCGCACCGCAGCGTGCTGGAGAACGCCGGATACGGACTCGAAGTGCAGGGCGTGCCCCGCGCGGAGCGCGAGAAGCGCGCGGCGGAGGCCCTGGAGATGACCGGTCTGGGCGGCTGGGAGAAGTCCTGGCCGGACGAGCTGTCGGGCGGTATGCAGCAGCGTGTCGGGCTCGCCCGCGCGCTCGCCACCGACGCCGATCTGCTGCTGATGGACGAGTCCTTCAGCGCGCTCGACCCGCTGATCCGCCGCGACATGCAGGACCAGCTCCTCGAACTCCAGAAACGGCTCAAGAAGACCATCGTGTTCATCACCCACGACCTCAACGAGGCCATGCGCCTCGGTGACCGGATCGCGGTCATGCGCGACGGGGAGATCGTCCAGCTCGGCACCGCCGAGGACATCCTCGTCACCCCGGCCAACGACTACGTCGCCTCCTTCACCCAGGACGTCGACCGTTCCCGGGTGCTCACCGCGAGCGCCATCATGGCCGACCCGGAGACCGCCTTCGGCACCGTCACGGACGGCGGCAAGGAACTCCGTACCGCGCAGGACGTCCTCGACGCCGCGCCCGCCACGGTCACCGAGTCCACCCCGATCATCGAACTGTTCACGCCCTGCTCCACCAGCGGGGTCGCCGTCGCCGTCGTCGACGACGAGGGCACCCTGGTCGGGGTCGTCCCGCGCGCGCGGCTGCTCGCCGTCCTCGGCGAGCCGATGACGCCCGCCGACGCCGCCGTCCCGGTCGCCCGGACCGAGGCGGTCGCGTCCGCGGACACCGCGGGAGCGGTGGCCAAGGGCTCCGGTACGGACAAGGCGGTCGCCGGTGCCTAGGCTGCCTCTCGGTGACTGGGTCGACAACGCTGTCGACTTCCTCCAGAACCACTTCGCCTGGTTGTTCGACGCGGTCGGCTGGGTCGTCTCGCACCTGTACGACGCCATCAACGCGGTGCTCTCCGCGCCGCAGCCACTGCTCCTCGCGGGCATCCTCGCCGTGCTCGCCTGGTGGATGCGGAGCCTCAGCGCGGGTGTCCTCGCCTTCGTCGGCTTCGCGCTCATCGACTCGATGGAGCTGTGGAGCGAGGCGATGGAGACGCTCTCGCTGGTGCTGGTCGCGACCATCGTGGTGCTGGCCATCGCGATGCCGCTCGGCATCTGGGCGGCCCGCTCCAAGACGGTCAGCTCGCTGATCCGGCCGGTGCTCGACCTGATGCAGACCATGCCCGCCATGGTCTACCTGATCCCCGGTGTGGTCTTCTTCGGCATCGGCGCGGTGCCCGGCATCATCGCCACGATCATCTTCGCCCTGCCGCCCGGCGTCCGGATGACCGAGCTGGGCATCCGGCAGGTCGACGCGGAACTGGTCGAGGCCGCCGAGGCGTTCGGCACCACTCCCCGGAACACCCTGCTGCGGGTCCAGCTGCCGCTGGCCCTCCAGACGATCATGGCGGGCATCAACCAGGTCATCATGCTGGGCCTGTCCATGGTGGTCATCGCCGGCATGGTCGGCGGCGGCGGGCTCGGTGGCGCCGTCTACCGCGCACTCGGCAACATCGACGTGGGCCTCGGCTTCGAGGCCGGTCTCTCCGTCGTGATCCTCGCCGTCTACCTGGACCGGATCACCGGCGCGCTCAGCCTCCAGGTCTCCCCGGTCGGCCGCCGCATCCTGGCCAAGGCCAAGGAGGCGAGCGGCGGCCTGAAGATCTGGCAGCACCGTCCGCAGCCCGTCGTCGCCATCGCCGGCGTGCTCGCCCTCGCGCTCGCCGCGGGCGGCATCGGCCTCTTCGGCGGTTCCTCCTCGTCGTCCACCGCGAACGACGCGGGCAACGTGGGCCAGGGCAAGAAGATCAGCATGGGGTACATCCCCTGGGACGAGGGCATCGCCTCCACCTTCCTCTGGAAGGAGCTGCTGGAACGGCGCGGCTTCGAGGTCGACGCCCGGCAGTACGAGGCGGGTTCGCTCTACACCGGCCAGGCCAACGGCCAGATCGACATCCAGACCGACTCCTGGCTGCCGGTCACCCACGCCTCCTACTGGGCCAAGTACAAGGACGACCTGGAGGACATGGGGGCCTGGTACGAGAAGACCTCCCTGGAGCTCTCCGTGCCCTCGTACGTGAAGGGCGTCAACTCCCTGGCCGACCTCAAGGGCAAGAGCTCCACCTTCAAGGGCCGCATCATCGGCATCGAGCCCAGCGCGGGCGAGATGGGCCTCCTCAAGGACAAGGTCCTCAAGGCGTACGGCCTCGACAAGGAGTACACCCTGGTCGACGGCTCCACCTCCGGCATGCTCGCCGAGCTGAAGCGCTCGTACGCCAAGAAGGAACCCGTCGTCGTGGTGCTGTGGTCGCCGCACTGGGCGTACAACACGTACGACCTCACCAAGCTGGCCGACCCGAAGAAGGCCTTCGGCGCCGAGAGCGACGGCGTGCACACCCTGGCGCGCAAGGGCTTCTCCGAGGAGAACCCGGAGGTCGGCTCCTGGCTGAAGAACTTCAAGATGGACGAGGAGCAGCTCACCAGCCTGGAGGCCGAGATCCAGCAGGCCGGCCAGGGCAAGGAGCAGGACGCCGTACGGACCTGGCTCGACGCCAACCCGGGCGTCGCCGACCAGTGGACCCCCGTAGACAAGGCGGGCACGTCCGGCTCGGCGGCCAAGGCGGCGGCCGGCACGGGCGAGGCCGAGCGCCCCGTCAACATCGCGTGGTTCCCCTGGGAGGAGGACATCGCCGCCACCTACCTGTGGAAGGCGGTCCTGGAGGAGCGCGGCTACAAGATCAACCTGAAGCAGTTCGAACTCGGCCCGATGTACGAGGCGATGTCCCGCGGCCAGATCGACGTCCAGTTCGACGCCTGGCTGCCGAACGCGCAGAAACGCTACTGGGACAAGTACAAGAACGACCTCACCGAGCTGGGGTCCTGGTACGGCCCCACCACCCGTGAGGTCGCCGTCCCCTCGTACGTCAAGGACGTCGAGTCCCTGGACGACCTCAAGGGCCGCGGCGACCAGTTCAAGGGCCGGATCGTCGGCATCGAGCCCGGCACCGAGCAGATGAACGTCCTCAAGGAGAAGGTGCTGCCCGGGTACGCCCTCGGCGACGAGTACAAGGTCGTCGACAGCTCGACGCCCGGCATGCTCGCCGAGCTGAAGCGCGCGTACGCCAAGAAGGAGCCGATCGCGGTCTCGCTGTGGAGCCCGCACTGGGCCTACAAGGAGTACGAGCTGACCAAGCTCAAGGACCCGAAGAAGGCGTTCGGTGACGGCGACCGGCTCACCACCGTCGCGCACAAGAGCTTCACCGGGAACTATCCGCAGCTCACGAAGTGGTTCAAGGACTTCAAGCTGAGCGAGGAGCAGCTCTCCGGCCTGGAGAACGAGATCCAGAAGGCCGGCACGGGCCACGAGGAGGAAGCCGTGAAGACCTGGATGGACCAGAATCCGGGCATCGCGGACAAGATGGCCCCGGTGTAGCCGGAAGTCATCACCGAGGTTGACCCGGAAGGGTGGGTGTCGCGCCGCGCGATACCCGCCCTTCCGGCGTTTCCGTTCCGTCTCTGCCGCGCGCATCATGGAGGACAGCTCTTGTAGGGCCGTCAACTCTGAGAGGATGACGATCCGGTCGGAGGGAGCCAGTCATGGACGACAAGGAAGCGCTCAGGGTGGGCGCGGCCGTCCGCAGGCGGCGCAGGTCCCTCGGCCTGACCCTGGCGGCGGTCGCGGCCCGCAGCGGGCTGTCCGTGCCCTTCCTCAGCCAGATCGAGAACGAACGGGCCAGGCCGAGCACCCGCTCCCTCGACCGGGTCGCGGACGCCCTGGAGACCACCCCCGCGCAGCTCCACGCCGCCGCCGACTCCGCCCGTACGGTCGATGTCGTACGGGCGGCTCCCGGACCCGGCGTACGGCGCGTGGTCCGCGGCGGGCACCAGCTCAACGCCAAGGAGTTCACCGGCGAGCAGGACACGGGCCGGGAGTACCAGCACCGCAACGACGAGGTCATGTACATCGCCGACGGAGCCGCCGAGGTGGAGGCGGAGGGCCGGGCCTACCGGCTGGAGCGCGGTGACACGCTGTACCTCTCCGGTGGCGTACGGCACCGCTGGCGCGCCACCGAGCCCGGCACCCGCATCCTGGTCGTCGCCGTCGCGGAGGACGTCGACGCGACCTTCGACCGGCGCTGACCCGAGGGCCGCCCTCACAGGGCCCGCCACGGGTCCGTCACGGCCCCGTCACGCGGCGTGCGCGGCCTCCGGGGCGGGCAGCCGGGAGGCCTGGTCCCCCGGGCGGGCACCCCGGGGCGCCCCCGGCAGCGTGCCGGCCAGCAGCCCGCGTACCGTGCCCCACCCGGCGACCGCCCAGGCCGTCACCAGCAGCGCGAACAGCCCCACCGCCAGCCACGAGAACGCCGCGAGCCCGGTGTGCCGCGCCAGCCCCGCCGCGCCCGTGACACACGTGCCGACCGGGAACGTGAAGGCCCACCACGTCATCGAGAACCGCATCCCGCGCCGGACGCCCCGCACCACCAGCGTCGCCGCGAGAGCCAGCCACAGCAGCGCGAACCCCATCACCGGCACCCCGTACACCACGGCGAACGCGGTGAGCGCGCCCGCGTACGGGCCGCCGACCGCCGAGGGCGCCACATCGGCGAGCCGGCCCACGGCCGTGGTCGACTGGCCCAGCGGGCCCAGCACCAGGCAGAGCGCCGGGGTCAGCGCGAGCGGCAGCGGGCCGTGCGTCACCAGCCGCGCGAAGACCAGCGGCAGCATCATCAGCGTGGCCAGCAGGCTCAGCCCGAACAGCGCGTAACAGCCGAGGAGCAGCGCCGTGCGCCCCTGGCCCGCCGGGAGGTACGGCACCAGCGCCGGGCCGACCGCCGCCGAGACCATCGGGGTGACCACCGGCAGCAGCCACACCGGCGACGCGTCCGCGGCGGCCGGCCGGTGGCGTACGACCATCAGGTACGGGATCCCGACCACGATCACGAGGCCCAGCAGCGTCCCCGCGCCGAACAGCACCGCGTCCACGGCGAGCGCCGCCCGCTCGCCCAGCACATCGCGGCCCACGGTGAGCGTGCCGCCGCCGACGGCCAGCAGCGCCATCGCGAGACAGCCGTGGAACGGCGCCACGGCCGGGTCGAGGAGATGGGCGCGGGCCTGGTCGCGGTGGTGCAGCCAGTGCCCGGCACGGGCCGTCAGCACGGCGGCGAGCGCGGCCACCGACAGTGCCCACACCGCCACCCAGACCGCCCGGAGCCCCGGCACCTCCAGCGGGAGGGCGGCGCCCGCGGCCGGGACGATCGCCGTGCCCATGACCGCCGCGTACCAGTTGGGCCCGAGATGGCGCAGCGCGGGGAGCCGGGCGCCGGACGGGAGCCCGCCGGCGGAACGGTCGGGACGGGCGGGGGGTGCGAGGACGGCCATGGGCTCAGCGTCCCGCCGGGCCCCGGCCCCCACCAGCCCCGCTCTCCCTATGAGGTCATAAGCTGGGCTTATGTCTGGGGCAATGTCCGAGGAGCCGCTCGCGGCGCCGCTCTCGCACCGGGTGCCCGATCTCGGCGCGCTGGAGCTGCTCCTCGCCGTCGCCCGGCTGGGCAGCCTCGGCCGGGCCGCGCGCGAGACCGGGATCAGCCAGCCCGCCGCGAGCAGCCGGATCCGGGCGATGGAGCGGCAGCTCGGGGTGGCGCTGGTGGACCGCTCGCCGCGCGGCTCCCGGCTGACCGACGCGGGCACCCTGGTCACCGACTGGGCCCGGCGGGTGGTGGAGGCGGCCGAGGCGTTCGACGCGGGCGCGCAGGCGCTGCGCGGCCGCCGGGACTCCCGGCTGCGCGTCGCCGCCAGCATGACGATCGCCGAGTACCTGCTGCCGCGCTGGCTGATAGCGCTGCGCCGGGCGCGTCCCGACACCGCCGTCTCGCTGCACGCGGGCAACTCCGTCGCGGTCGCGGCGCGGCTGCTGAGCCATGAGGCGGACCTCGGCTTCGTGGAGGGCCTGGCCGCCCCCGAGGGGTTGGACTCCGCGGTGATCGGCCACGACCGGCTGCTGGTGGTCACGGCGCCGGGGCACCCGTGGGCCCGCCGCCGCGCCCCGCTCACCCCGGCCGAGCTGGCCGGGACGCCGCTGATCCTGCGGGAGCCGGGCTCCGGCACCCGCCAGGTGCTGGACGCCGGGCTGAGCGCCTACGGCGGCCCCGCCAGGCCGCTGCTGGAGCTGGCCTCCACCACCGCGCTGAAGGCCGCCGCGGTCAGCGGGGAGGGCCCGTGCGTGCTGAGCGAGCTGGCGGTCGGCGAGGAGCTGGCCGCGCGCAGGCTGGTCCGGGTGGCGGTGGCGGGCGTACGGCTCCGCCGCGACCTGAGGGCGGTCTGGCCGGCCGGTACCCGCCCGGCCGGCCCCGCGCGGGACCTGCTGTCCCTGACGCGCGGCGCCGCTCCGGACCCGTCCACCGGTTGAGAGCCTGCTGGGGACCTGCCGTCCGCCCAGCTCAGCCGGCAGGCTTCGAGGCGGCCCGGACCAGCCAGGACATCACGCGGGTGTCCTCGCCCATCTCGGGATGCCACTGCACCCCGAGCACCGGCCGGGGATCCGGCAGTTCCACGGCCTCGACGGTCCCGTCGGCGGCGAACGCCGAGGCGGTCAGCCCCGCGCCGAGCCGGTCCACCGTCTGGTGGTGGTACGTCGGTACGGCGGACTCCTCCGGCACCAGAGCGGCGTAGCGGGTGCCGGGCAGCGGTTTCACCGGATGGCTGCCGAAGGAGCCGACAGTGGGGGAGGTGTGCCCGTCCACGTGCTGGACGAGCGTCCCGCCCAGCGCCACGTTGAGGAGCTGCATGCCCCGGCAGATCCCCAGCAGCGGGGTGCCGGAGGCCAGCGCCGCCTCGATCAGGGCGAGCTCCCAGGCGTCCCGCTCCAGGGCGGGCGGCCCGGTGCGGGGGTCGGTCTTTGCCCCGTACCGCGCGGGCCGTACATCGGGGCCGCCCGCGATCACCACCCCGTCCAGCCGGGCCACCACGGCGGCCGCCGTGTCCGGGTCGTCCGGCGGGAGCAGCACGGCCGTGCCGCCGGCGCGCTGGACGAGCCGGTGGTAGCCGGCCGGCAGCAGCGCCGCGGGCAGCTCCCACACGCCCCACGCGGCGGACTCCTCCAGATAGCTGCTGATGCCGATGAGCGGCTTCACTGTTCCTCCGTACGGGTGGTTCGGGCGCGGGCTGTGCGCGTACGAGCTATGCGCGTACGAGCTGTGTGCGTACGCGCGGTGTGCCGTCAGCCGCGTTCGAGCTCGGCCTCGGCGGCGGCGAGGGCCGCGAACTCCTCCTCGGGCGCGGCCGCGACCAGCCGGTGCCGACTGTAGAAGGTGAAGTAGGCGAGGGCGACGGCATAGACGCCGAGCGCGATGAACGCGGCGTCCCTGTCCACCAGGAACGTCGCGACCAGCGCGGACAGCGCGAGCACGAAGGCGACGCCCGAGGTCAGCATGCCACCGGGGGTCCGGTACGGACGGGGCAGACCGGGCTCCCGGCGCCGCAGCACCAGGTGCGAGAGGGCCATCAGCGCGTACGAGATGGTGGCGCCGAACACCGCCACGTTGAGCATCCGCCCGCCGTCGCCGGTGCCCGCGGCGAGCGCGAAGCCGATGGCGCCGGGGATGACGAGACCCAGATAGGGGGCTTTGCGGCGGCTCGTGAGGGAGAGGAATCGCGGCAGGTATCCGGCGCGGGAGAGCGCGAAGAGCTGCCGGGACCCGGCGTAGATCAGCGAGAAGAAGGAGGCCACGAGCCCGGCGAGACCCGCGTAGTTCACGAACCGGCTGAGCGGCGTCGGCTCGCCGTCCCCCTGGAGCGCGACCACCAGCGGATTGCCCGCCTCCTGGATGGCCGCCGAGCCGCGGGCACCCGTCGCGGCGAAGAAGGTGAGCAGGGCGAGCAGCACGAGCACACCCATGGAGATCGACAGCGCCCTGGGCATCGAACGCACCGGGTCCTTGGCCTCCTCGGCGGCGAGCGGCACCCCCTCGACGCCCAGGAAGAACCACATGCCGAACGGGAAGGCCGCCCAGATGCCCAGCACGCCGTACGGGAGCCAGGAGCTGGAGCCGAACGCGTCCGGGTCGGCCGGGATGTCGTTGAGCCCACCGGCGTCGAACTCGGTGAACGCGCCCACCGCGAAGATCAGCAGCGCCGCCACGGCGACGGCGGTCACCACGAGGCTGAAGCGCAGCGCCTCCCCGACACCCCAGAGATGGATCCCGATGAAGATCACGAAGCAGGCCAGATAGACCGGCCAGCCGGCCGTCAGACCGAAGAGGTGGAGGGACTCGACATACTCGCCGATGAAGATGGAGATCGCGGCCGGCGCCAGGATGTACTCGATGAGGATGGCAGTCCCGGTGAGAAAGCCGCCCCAGGTGCCGAGCGCGCGCCGGGCGAAGCCGTAACCGCCGCCCGCCGTGGGCAGGATGGCGGACAGCTCCGCGAGCGAGAAGACCAGACAGGCGTACATCGCGCCCATGAGCAGGGTGGCGATGGCCAGCCCGCCGAAACCGCCCTCGGAGAGGCCGATGTTCCACCCCGAGAAGTCCCCGGAGACGACGTACGCGACGCCCAGACCGGTGAGCAGCAGCCAGCCCGCGCTGCCGCGGCGCAGGGCGCGCCGTTGGAGGTAGTCGGCCTCCGGGGGAGCGGTGCCGTCCGCCACGGCGGCCGGTGGGGTGCGCGAGTCCGTGCCTTCGGACATGATCCGCTCCTGCCTCGGGGTATTGGTGTGGGGCCATACCATTGCCGTCGGGACGGCCGCGCGCAAGACCCGTGCGTTAAACGGCTGTTACGGATCGGCGTCACGGCGGGCGGACCCGGCCCGCGCGCGCGAGGCGAGCGGGCGGGGCGGGCGGCGCGCGGGCCGGCGGGCGTACGGCCGGCGGCGGGCGGCGCTCAGGTCAGGAAGCCCCGCAGCAGCGCCGCCGTACCGCCGCAGTGCTCGCGCGCGATCTCGCGCGCCGCGTCCACGTCGCCGTCGAGCACCGCCCCGACCAGCGCCGTGTGCTGCCGCTGCGAGTGCTCCAGGTTCCGTACCAGCAGCGGGATGCAGTCCAGCAGATCGTTCACCCCCGCCCGCACCGCCGCGTACTGCGCGGTCAGCGTCGCGGACCCGGCCAGCTCGGCGAGCGTGAGATGGAGCAGCGTGTCCAGCCTGCGGTACTCCGCCAGCGGCGCCTCGTGCGTCGCGGCCAGCGCCGAACGGAGCCGCTCCGCCTGCGAGGTGCTGAAGGCCGGGCCGTGCGCCGCGCACAGCTCCGCCGCGCCGGTCTCCAGCACCTCGCGGAAGCGCAGCACGTCCTCGATGTCCGTCCCCGCCACCCGCCGCCGCAGCTCCTCCTCGGCGCCCGCCACCGGGGCGTCGGGGCGGGGGCGTACGAAGGTCCCGCCGTACCGGCCGCGCCGGCTCTCCAGCAGCCCCTGGTCCTGGAGGACCTTGAGCACCTCGCGGAGCGTCACCCGGCTGATCCCCAGCCGCTCCGCCAGCTCCCGCTCGGCGGGCAGCCGCTCCCCGGCCGCGACCAGCCCCAGCCTGACGACCTGGAGGATCTGCTCCAGCGCCTCCTCGAAACCGTTCCCGGCCCGCACCGGCCGCAGCACCGGAGCGAGCGGGTCCGCGTCCGGCGGGTCCATCGGCTCATTCATCCTCGCCACGTCACCGTTGCCCCTTCCCAACCAAAGGTCTTCAGGAATACCTTATGGCTTCCGGCTGACCCAAGGAGGAGCAATCCCGTGGCAGACCGCACACCCCCGCTCTCCGTCGAGGAACTCCGCGTACTCGTCGCGAGCGGAGAGATCGACACAGTTGTCCTGGCCTTCCCCGACATGCAGGGCCGGCTCCAGGGCAAGCGGTTCGCCGCGCCCTTCTTCCTCGACGACGTCCTGGAGCACGGCACGGAGGGCTGCAACTACCTCCTCGCCGTCGACACGGACATGAACACCGTCGACGGATACGCGATGTCCTCCTGGGAGCACGGTTACGGCGACTTCGCCATGCGCCCCGACCTCACCACGCTGCGCCGCGTCCCCTGGAACGAGGGCACGGCGATGCTCGTCGCCGACCTCGCCTGGCACGACGGCTCACCCGTCGTCGCCGCGCCCCGCCAGATCCTCCGCCGCCAGCTGGAGCGCCTCGCCGGGCACGGCTACACCGCGCACGTCGGTACGGAGCTGGAGTTCATCGTCTTCAAGGACACCTTCGAAGAGGCATGGGACAGCGGCTACCGCGGCCTGACCCCCGCCAACCAGTACAACGTCGACTACTCCGTCCTCGGCACCGGCCGCGTCGAGCCCCTGCTGCGCCGGATCCGCAACGAGATGGCCGCCGCCGGACTCACCGTGGAGTCGGCCAAGGGCGAGTGCAACCCCGGCCAGCACGAGATCGCCTTCAAGTACGACGAGGCCCTCGTCACCTGCGACCAGCACGCCATCTACAAGACCGGCGCCAAGGAGATCGCCTCCCAGGAAGGCGTCTCCCTCACCTTCATGGCGAAGTTCAACGAGCGCGAGGGCAACTCCTGCCACATCCACCTCTCGCTCCAGGACGCGGACGCCACCAACGCCATGGCCGGGGACGGACCCGGAGGCATGTCACCCCTGATGCGCCACTTCCTGGCCGGGCAGCTCGCGGCGCTGCGCGACTTCTCCCTCCTGTACGCGCCCACGGTCAACGCGTACAAACGCTTCCAGCCCGGCTCGTTCGCGCCCACCGCCGTCGCCTGGGGGTACGACAACCGCACCTGCTCGCTGCGGGTGGTCGGCCACGGCCGCTCCCTGCGCTTCGAGAACCGGCTGCCCGGCGGCGACGTCAACCCGCACCTCGCCGTCGCCGGACTCGTCGCGGCGGGCATCCACGGCATCGAGAACGAACTCGAACTCCCCGAGGCCTGCGCCGGGAACGCCTACTCGGCCGGGTACCCCCAGGTCCCGACCACCCTCGCGGAGGCCGCCGCCCTCTGGGAGAACAGCCCCATCGCGCGCGAAGCGTTCGGCGAGGAAGTGGTGGCGCACTACGCCAACATGGCGCGCGTCGAGGTGGACGCCTTCAACGCCGCGGTGACCGACTGGGAGCTCCGCCGCTCCTTCGAACGCCTGTGAGGAACGACCGCCTGTGAGGAACGACCGCCGATGAGGAGCGACGTGCAGGAACAGCAACACCACCCCGCCGTGCACCAGGTACTCGACCCCGCCACCGGGGAGACCGTCGCGGAGATCGCCGCGACCACCGTCGCCGAGGTCGACACCGCGGTACGGCGCGCCGCCGCCGCCCAGCGCGGGTGGGCCGCCGCGGCCCCCGCCGACCGCGCCCGGCTGCTGCGCCGCTTCGCGGCCGTCGTCGACGCGCACACCGAGGAGCTGGCCCGGCTGGAGGTCACCGAGGCGGGCCACACCATCGGCAACGCCCGCTGGGAGGCGGGCAATGTCCGCGACCTCCTGGACTACAGCGCCGGGGGAGTGGAGCGCCTGACCGGCCGGCAGATCCCGGTGGCCGGGGGCCTCGACATCACCCTGCTGGAACCGCTCGGGGTGGTCGGGGTGATCGCCCCCTGGAACTTCCCCATGCCGATCGCCGCCTGGGGCACCGCCCCTGCGCTCGCCGCGGGCAACGCCGTCCTCCTCAAACCCGCCGAGACCACCCCGCTCACCGCGCTGCGACTGGCCGAACTCGCCCTGGAGGCGGGACTTCCCGAATTCCTCTTCCAGGTCCTGCCCGGCGCGGGCGCCGTCGCGGGCGACGCCCTGGTCGAACACCCCGGCGTCGCCAAGATCGTCTTCACCGGCTCCACCCGGGTCGGCCGGCGGATCATGGCGAAGGGCGGCGCCCTGATGAAGCGCGTGACCCTCGAACTCGGCGGCAAGAGCCCCAACATCGTCTTCGCCGACTCCGACCTCGAACAGGCCGCGGCGTCCGCCCCGATGGCCTTCCTCGACAACGCGGGACAGGACTGCTGCGCCCGCAGCCGGATCCTCGTCCAGCGCGACGTCCACGACCGCTTCCTCGAACTGCTCGCCTCCGCCGTGGCGTCCGTCGTCGTCGGTGACCCCTCCGACGAGAAGACCCAGATGGGCCCGCTGATCTCGGCCCCGCAGCGGGAGCGCGTACGGGCGTACGTCCCGGACACGGCCGGCGCCATCCGGGGCAGCGCGCCCGACGGCCCCGGTTTCTGGTTCCCGCCGACCGTCCTCACCGACGCCGCCCCGGACTCCGCCGTCGCCACCGAGGAGGTCTTCGGCCCGGTCGCCGTCGTCCTGCCCTTCGAGGACGAGGACGACGCCGTCCGGCTGGCCAACGCCACCGAGTACGGCCTCGCCGGGTCGATCTGGACCCGGGACGTCGGCCGCGCCCTGCGGGTCTCGCGCGCCGTCGCCGCGGGCAATCTCTCCGTCAACTCGCACAGCGCCGTCCGCTACGGAACCCCCTTCGGCGGCTACAAACAGTCCGGAATCGGCCGCGAGCTGGGCCCTGACGCGCTCGCCGCCTTCACCGAAACCAAGAACGTCTTCCTCAGCACGGAGGTCTGAGCACCATGACCGACCCCATCACCGACCCGACGGCGGCCCCGGCGGCCGACACCACGGCGGGTACCACGGCCGGCGCCACGTCCGACGCGGCGGCCGAGCCCGTCTGCCGCCGCCTGGTCGGCCGTACCGCCGTCATCACCGGAGCCGGCAGCGGCATCGGACTCGCCACCGCGCGCCGCCTCGCCTCCGAGGGCGCGCACATCGTCTGCGGCGACATCGACGAGACCGCGGGCAAGGCCGTCGCCGAAGCGGTCGGCGGCACCTTCGTACGCGTCGACGTCACCGACGCCGAGGAGGTCGAGGCGCTGTTCAAGGCCGCCCACGACACCTACGGCAGCGTCGACATCGCCTTCAACAACGCGGGCATCTCGCCGCCCGACGACGACTCCATCCTCACCACGGGACTGGAGGCCTGGAAGCGGGTCCAGGAGGTCAACCTCACCTCCGTCTACCTCTGCTGCAAGGCAGCCCTCCCCTACATGCGCCGCCAGCGCCGCGGCTCCATCATCAACACCGCCTCCTTCGTCGCCCGGATGGGCGCCGCCACCTCCCAGATCTCGTACACCGCCTCCAAGGGCGGCGTCCTCGCCATGTCCCGTGAACTGGGCGTGCAGTTCGCCCGGGAGGGGATCCGGGTGAACGCGCTCTGCCCCGGGCCCGTCAACACCCCGCTGCTCCAGGAACTGTTCGCGAAGGACCCGGAGCGCGCCGCGCGCCGGCTGGTGCACATCCCGCTGGGCCGGTTCGCCGAGGCGACGGAGATCGCGGCGGCCGTCGCCTTCCTCGCCAGCGACGACTCGTCCTTCGTGAACGCCACCGACTTCCTGGTCGACGGCGGTATCTCGGGCGCGTACGTCACCCCTGTGTAACCGCATAGGCTGGACGGGTGACCACGACGCCCCCGCCCGGCTGGTATCCCGACCCGAACGTCCCGGCCACCGAACGCTGGTGGGACGGGACCGTCTGGACCGCGCACACCCGCCCGCCCGGCGCCGCCCCCGCGCCGGGCGGTGGCGCGGGTATGGCGTCGGGCGGTGGCCGGAAGCGGCTGATCACCCTCCTCGCCGTGGGGCTGGCCGCCGCGGCCGTGGTCACCGCCGTGGCGCTGCGGCCCGGCGGCGACGACAGCGGCGCGGCACCGCACACCCCGGAGAGCGCGGCGCCGCCCACCACCGCGCCACCCGAACGGAGCGCGGGAGACGACGAGGAGAACGAGAACACGGAGCCCGAGGAGGAACCCGGCGAGGACCCGACCCGCCTCACCGACCAGCTGAACGGCATCACCCTGCCGATCCCCGACGGCTGGGAGCGCCCGACCTCGGTCAGCGGCGGCGACCTCATGGTGCACACCGCCGACACCTACGCCTGCCCCGGTGCCCCCGCCAAGGAGTGCCGGCACGGCACGCTCTCCTCCCGTACCGCGAGCGGCACCGACAAGACCTCCCCCGAGGCGCTCGCCGAGGAGGACATCGAGAGGGCGGCCCAAGAGGCGTTCGGCGACGCCGAGTACCTCGACTACAGCACCCACCGCGACATCACGTCCCACACGGTGGTCCTGTCCCGGTCCACCGTCGTCGCGGGCCGCACCGGACACCTGGTGCGCTGGAAGGTCACCACCGGTGCCGGCCCCGGCGGTTACGTCCAGTCCCTCGCCTTTCCCTCGGCCGTGGGCACCGAGTCACCCGTCATCGTGCGCACGGCCTTCGACGCGGGCCCCGGCGGCCCGCCGCTCACCCTGATGGACACGATCACCGAGGGGATCCGCCCCATCGGCGACGTCTCGGGCGGGGTGGGCAGCTCCATCGGCCCCTGAAGCGCCAGTTCCCCGAAGTGCCCGTTCCCCGAAGTGCCGGTTCCGGCCCGTCCCCGCACACCCGGGCTCAGAGGAAGGCGCGGCCCTCGCCCCGGTACGTGGGCACGGACGCCACCACGCGGTCGCCCTCGACCAGCCGCAGGGTGTCGAACCGCTCGCACAGCTCCCCGGCCTTCGCGTGCCGGAACCACACCTTGTCGCCGATCAGCAGATCGTCGGCCGCCGCCCCCACGAGCGGGGTCTGCACCTCGCCCGGCCCCTCCTGCGGGTCGTAACGCAGCCCCTCCGGGAGGTACGGCACGGGCAGCCGGTCGGCGCCCGCCGGGCCGGAGGCCGGATAGCCGCCCCCGAGTACGGTCACCACGCCGACGCCCGGCCTGCGCACCACGGGCTGGGCGAAGAGCGCCGCCGGACGGCCCGTGAACGAGGTGTAGTTGTCGAAGAGCCGCGGTACGTAGAGGCCCGAGCCCGCCGCGATCTCCGTCACCGCGTCCTCGGCGGCCGTGTGCTGGACGCTGCCCGTCCCCCCGCCGTTGACGAACTCCAGGCCGGGCGCGACGGCCCGGACGGCCCGCACCACCGCGGCGCGCCGCTCCGCCAGCTCCCGGCGGGCGGCGGACTGCATCAGCCGGATCGCGCGCGAGCGCAGCGGCCGCCCCGCCAGGGCGTCCCCCACCCCGGCCACATGTCCCTCGTACGCCATGATCCCGACCAGCCGGAAGCCGGGGCGGCGCTCCACCGACCTGGCCAGCTCGGCCAGTTGGGCCGGCTCGCTCAGCGGGGAACGCAGGGCGCCGACCCTGATCCGGCCGCCGAACAGCCGCAGGGCCGTGTCCAGTTCCAGACAGATCCTCAGCTCCTCCCGGCCACCTTCGCGCGCCGCGTCGATCAGATCGAGATGCGCCGGGTCGTCGATCACCACCGTGACGGACGCCGCCAGTTTGGGGTCCGCGGCCAGCTCCGCGTACCCGGCGCGATCGGCCGACGGGTAGGCGAGCAGGACGTCGTCGAAGCCCGCCCGGGCCAGCCACAGCGACTCCGCCAGCGTGAACGACATGATCCCCGCGAAGCCGTCCCTGCCCAGCACCCGTTCCAGCAGGGCGCGGCAGCGCACCGACTTGCTCGCCACCCGGATCGGCTTGCCGCCGGCCCGCCGGACGAGATCGTCCGCGTTGGCGTCGAAGGCGTCGAGATCGACCATCGCGAGCGGCGCGTCGAGATGGGCGGTCGCCCGGTCGTACCGGGCACGGTCGGTGGCGCGCGGGGGCGGGGACGGAGTCATGGGCCGAGCCTGCCAGACCGGATTACCGCGCGGTAGGGGGATGATCTGGGCAGATCACCACGGGCCTCCGCGGACGTTCCCGCGGGGTGCTCTCCAGCCCGTAGAGTGACGCACACGCCGCGTCGAACGGGCCTGCGCCGTACGGCCGACAGCGGTGTGGGGTGGATCAGGTCTGCATGGGTGTCACAGTGTCACAGGGGGTCGGATGAGCACCGAGACGCCACGGGCTCCGATCCCGCCCCGCCCCACGGCGCCCCCGCGCGTCCCCGCCCAGCCGGCCGCCCGTGGCCCGGAGCGGACGGAGACGGAACCGCCTCCGACGGCCGACGGTACCGCCGCCGCCCCACCGCCCGCCCAGTCTCCGGCTCAGCCCCCGGTTCCCGCTCAGGCCTCGGTTTCCGCCCAGCCTCCGGTTCCCGCTCAGGCTCCGGCCGCCGGGAACCCGGCCCCGGGTGCGGCGCGGACCGGGGCGCCGTCCCCGGTCCTGCCGTACGGGGACGTACGGTTCACCGCCGCCGGGCTCGTCCCGTACGGCCCCCGGCCCTCGGGCGGCGGGTACTTCAGCCGGGAGCGCGGCTCCGCCGCCGTCCCGAGCCGGCCCGCGGCCCCCGTCCCGCCCCCCGAGCAGCAGCAGCCGCTACCGCCGGCCGCGGCCCCCGCACCGGCGCCCCCTCCCGAGCCGGGTCCGGCCGCCGCCCCGGGAACGACGGATGAACCCCGCATCACGGGCACGAGCGCAACTCCGGGCACGGGTACGGGCAGCGGCCCGGGCACAGACACGGGCAGCGGCCCGGAGCCGCGTACGTCCGACCGGCTCCGCCAGGACGGGAACGCACCCTTCGCCGCCCCGCGCCCCGCCTCGGTCGCCCCCGTGGAACCCCCGCGCCCCGCCCCGGTCGCTCCTGCCGCAACCCCGTCCGCCGGGTCCGTAGCTCCCGTCGAGCCCGCGCGCCCCGCGCCGACCACCCCCGCGGACCCCTCGCGCCCCGCGCCGGTCGCTCCTGCCGAGCCTGCGTCCGCCGGGCACTTCGCTATTGCCGAGCCCCCGCCTTCCGCGCCGGTCGCCCCGGTGGATCCGCCGCGCCCCGCGCCGACCGCCCCCGTCGAGCCCCCGCGCCCCGCGCCGGTCACGGCCGGGGAACCTCCGGCCGCCTGGACCGTCGCTGCCCCCGCGTCCCCGCGCCCCGCGCCGGTCGCTCCCGCCGGCCTCTCGTCCGCCGACGAGCCGCCGCCCGTCGAGCCCCCGCCCGCCGCCGCGGTTCAGGTGCCGCCGCGGCCCGTCGCCGCGCCGCGTCCCCCGCAGGGGCCGCCGCCCGGCACGGCCCTTCCACTGACCTACCAGCCGGCCGCCGACGAGCCCCGCCGGGGGAGCGTCCACCGGCCCGGCGGCGCGACGGGCCGGGCCGGCACACCGGCCGGCGGCATCCCCGTACCGCCGACCGGCCTGCCGCGGCCCCGCGCCTCGAACAGCCCGTTCCCCACCCCGTTCCTGATCGCGGGCTCCGGCGCCTCGTACGCCTCCTACGCCCCGCCCCGCTCCGCTCCGGCCGTACCGCCGCTGCCCCCGCGCCCTCCGGCGATGCCGTCCGCCCCGGCCGTACCGAAGACGTTCCCCTGGGCCACCGGGCCCGCCGGCCGGCGCTCGGAGAGCACCGCGCGGCTGCGCCCCGTTCCCGTACGGCGTCCGGCCCGGGCGGCCGCCGCCGTGGCCTGCGTGGTCCTCGGGGTCGGCCTCATCGGCGGCGCCGTCACCGGGAGCTGGCTGACCGGGGACTCGGCCGCGGAACCGGTCGCCAGGGACGACTTCACCGTCGCGCGCGGCCTCTGGCACAGCGTCCCCGTGGACATGCTCTTCCCGCGCACCCTCAAGGGGGACGGCGCCGGGCCCGGCGGCGCGGACCGGCGGTGGACCCGGATCGGCGTCGCGCCCGACAGCGGCTGCGCCGGGGCGCTCGACCCCCTGCTGGCGGGCCTGCTGCGCCCCCTGGGCTGTACGCGGGTCGTGCGTGCCACGTACATCGACGCCACCTCCAGCAGCGTCACCACCGTCGGACTGGTCTTCACCCAGGGCGACCCGGCCGCGATGGCGGCGCTGCGCAACCGGTTCCGGGTGGACGACCTCACCGGCCGCGCCGACCTGATGCCCCGTACGTTCCCCGTCCGGGACACCGCCGCCGCGGACTTCGGCGACGCGCAGCGCGCGAGCTGGACGGTGAACGTCCTCACCGAGGTGCCCGTCGTCGTGTACGCCGTCTCCGGCTTCGCCGACGGGCGCCCGGTCACCTCCCCGCAGCCCGCCGGCCAGGCCATGGCCAGCGGCAGCACGACGCCGGCCGCGGAGGCCGGGCTCGGACATGAGGCGAAAGGCGTCGCGGACCGT
Organism: Streptomyces sp. NPDC056987; assembly: GCF_042673865.1. Lineage (NCBI taxonomy): Bacteria > Bacillati > Actinomycetota > Actinomycetes > Kitasatosporales > Streptomycetaceae > Streptomyces > Streptomyces sp. NPDC056987. Next base: position 102,299 of record NZ_JBHURV010000003.1, on the reverse strand, counting down.
ATAGAACGCGGGCTGCGCAAGGCAGTCAGCGCTGGTACGGCGGCTCCCCGTTGACCCGCCCCCATCCCGACGGGGCCGGGACGGCCGCCGGCCACGAGAACGCGGAGGACCCGGACCCCATGACGTCGAAGACCGCAGCGCCGAGAGGGAAGACCGCAGCGCGGAGGCGCCGTCACCGCGTCGCCGCCGTCCTCACCGCCGCGTCCGTGCTGCTCCTCCCCGCGAACGCGGCGCACGCCGACGCGATCCGGGCGCAGCAGTGGGCGCTGGACGCGATGAACACCACAGAGGCCTGGCGCCACGCGCAGGGCACGGGCGTCACCGTCGCGGTCCTGGACACCGGCGTGGACGGCACCCATCCGGACCTCGCGGGGCAGGTGCTGCCCGGCAAGGACCTGATCGGCTTCGGCGCGCGCAGCGGCGACCGCTCCTGGGCCAGGCACGGTACCGCCATGGCCGGGATCATCGCGGGACGCGGCCACGGCTCCGGCCGGGCGGACGGTGTGCTCGGCATCGCGCCCGAGTCGAAGATCCTTCCCGTCCGGGTCATCCTCGAAGGCAGCGACCCGGCCCGCGCGAAGGCACGCGCCTCCAAGGGCGGCGCGCTCGCCGAGGGCATCCGCTGGGCCGCCGACCAGGGCGCCGACGTCATCAACCTCTCCCTCGGCGACGACAGCGAGTCCGCCCATCCCGAACCCGCCGAGGACGCGGCCGTCCAGTACGCCCTGTCCCGGGGCGCGGTCGTCGTCGCCTCGGCCGGCAACGGCGGCGAGAAGGGCGACCACGTCTCGTACCCGGCGGCCTACCCCGGGGTGATCGCCGTGACCGCCGTCGACGAGTACGGCACGCACGCCTCCTTCTCCACCCGCCGCTGGTACGCCACGGTCAGCGCCCCCGGCGTGGACGTCGTCATCGCCGACCCGGACCGCCGCTACTACGAGGGGTGGGGCACCAGCGCCGCCGCCGCGTTCGTCTCCGGCGCGGTGGCGCTCATCCGCTCCGCCTACCCCGACCTCACCCCCGCCCAGATCAAGAAGCTCGTCGCGGACACCGCGCGCGACGCCCCCACGAGCGGCCGTGACGACGCCCGGGGGTACGGCTTCATCGACCCGGCCGCCGCCCTCGACGCGGGCGCGAAGCTGGCCCGTACGGATCTCGGCAGCCGGTCCGCCGGGTTCGGCAAGCAGTACTTCGGCAGCGGCCCCGCCGCCGCGCGCGAGAACCCGGACCCCGCCGCCTGGCTGGCCCCCGCCGCGGGCGTGACCGGCGCGGTGCTGCTGGCGGGCGCGGTGCTGCTGTGGCGCGGCTCGGGCCGCCGCATCGGCATCGGACGCTGGCGCTAGGGTTCCTGGACGCCGTCACGCCAAGGCGTCTCAGGCCAAGGCGTCTCAGGCCAGGGCGTGTCAGGCCGTACGGCGTTCCGCCTCAGCCGGGCCGGAGCGCCGTGATCCGGCGTACCGCGCCGGCCGCGGCCGCCTCGACCCGGGCGACGCCCTCCTCCTTCGAGGCGTGGCCGTCGGACAGGACCGCCACCAGGCAGCCGCTCACCCGCCCCACGGAGTGGACGACCCACAGCCCGCTCTCCGTGCGCGGCAGCCAGCCGTTCTTCAGAGCGACACCGGCCGGGGCCGCCGCGCCGGCCGCCGCCGACACGCCCCAGTCCTGCCCCGCCACCACCCGCCCCATCAGCCCCGCCACATAGCGGCGCGACCGCGCGTCCAGAGGGGTCTCCGACCGGGTCTCCGGGGCGAAGACCGCCTTCAGGAGGGTGAGCTGGTCGCCCGCCGTGGTCCGCGTCAGCCCCCATGCCGGGGCCGCCGTGGTCCGCTCCATCCCGAGCCGCGCGTGCGCCGCGTCCAGCCCCGGCACACCCCCGGCGGCCGCCCGCAGCGCCGTCGCCGCCTCGTTGTCGCTGCGCCCGATCATGGCCTCGGCGAGCCGCTCCTCGCCCGCGTCCAGCCACCGGCCGGTGTCCCGCGCCCGCAGCAGCAGGGCGGCCAGCACCGCGACCTTCACCACACTGGCGGTGACATACCTGCGCTCCGGGCCGTACGCCGCCTCGCGCCCGCCCACCATGTCGTACACCGCGACCGAGAGATCCACCCCCGGACCGTACGCCCGGCCCACTCATCTAGGCTCGTCCCGTGGCGCTCAAGAACATTCCGGACCCCGGTTTCTCCGACGACGACGGCACCGCCGATCCCGCGCTGACGGCGGCCCTCGCCGCCTGGGCCGAGGACCGCGCGGCCCATGGGCCGGTGCTGGCGGCGCTGCGCACCTCCCGGCTGCTGGTGCCCGTCGTCGCCGTCCTGGGGGAGATCGAGGAGGCCGGTGAGGCCGATGAGGGGGGCCGCGCAGCGTCGGACAAGGGTGGTGGGCGAGGGGCGGGCCTGCGCCGGGAGAAGACCAGCGACATGGCCGTGCCGACGCTCCGGGCCGGTGACCGGCGCGCCCTGCCCGCCTTCACCTCCGTCGAGGCACTGGCCCGCTGGGACCCCGCGGCCAGGCCCGTCGCCGTACCGCTGCACCAGGCGCTCCAGGCCGCCGCGCACGAGGGGGCGGACACCGTGGTCCTCGATCTCGCGGGCCCCGTCCCGTACCAGCTCACCGGGCCCGCCCTGCTCGCGCTCGCCGAGGGGCGTACGGGGACCGGTCCGCTCGACGACCCGGCCGTCTTGGCGGCGGTACGTTCGGTGGTCGCCGCCGAGCCCGCGGTGGTACGGGCGTATCTCGGCCCCGGCAGCGCGGACGGCACCCTCGCCCTGGTGCTGGACCCGGCCGCGCCCGCGGCGGAAGCGGCCCGCGGGGTCGCGCGCGCCCTCGCGGACGACGACGTGCTGAGGGCTCGCCTGGTGCGCGGGCTCGACCTGGCGGTGCTGCCGGCCGAGGCCACCCCACCGGGCGAGCCCCTGTACGTACGGGATCAGCCGCCCCGCGACGGAGAGCGCCCCGCGTGACGGCGCGGGGCGGGGGCGCCGGTCAGCCGTAGACCGGGCCCGTGTACTTCTCGCCCGGGCCCTGGCCCGGCTCGTCCGGTACGACCGAGGCCTCGCGGAAGGCAAGCTGCAACGACTTCAGCCCGTCACGCAGCGGCGCCGCGTGGAACGAGCTGATCTCCGTCGTGCTCGCGTCCAGCAGTCCGGCCAGCGCGTGGACCAGCTTGCGCGCCTCGTCCAGGTCCTTGTGCTCGTCGCCCTCGTCGGTCAGACCGAGCTTCACGGCCGCCGCGCTCATCAGGTTCACCGCGACCGTGACGATCACCTCGACGGCGGGAACTTCCGCGATGTCGCGGGCCATGGCGTCGTAGCCGGGTGATGCGGGGGTTTCCGGGGCTTCCGGGGTGGACTGGGGGGAGGTCGCGTCGCTCATGCCCCACACGATAGGCCCACACGGCGGGCGCCCGTCCGGGGGAGCGGGCGCGGACCCGAGGGTTAGCACATGGCTCCGGGGGATGCTAACCTTGTGTAACGACCGGCCGGACACGTGCGTGCCCGGCCCACAAGTGGAGGCTCCGATCTCCCACCTGGCTGCCCCTGAGGGGCGGCGGGTCACCGGTCAGGCGGTGCCCATCGTTCCGTACGGACGATGGAACCGCCCGATGCGCCCCGTGGCAGTCGCGCGGCGGTGCTCCGGTATTCGAGGAGCTCCTGCCTGTGTGCCGTCCGGGGCATTTTTACTGTGCCGCCGCGGTTGGTCTGAAACATACAGACGTTACGCGGCTGTCTGCCAGACAGTCGTGTGGTGCTACCGAGGAGGATCCATCAGCGCCGAGCCCCGCATCAACGACCGGATTCGCGTTCCCGAAGTGCGACTTGTCGGTCCCAGTGGCGAGCAGGTGGGCATCGTCCCGCTCGCCAAGGCCCTGGAGCTTGCACAGGAGTACGACCTGGACCTGGTCGAGGTCGCGGCGAACGCCCGTCCGCCCGTGTGCAAGCTCATGGACTACGGGAAGTTCAAGTACGAGTCGGCCATGAAGGCCCGTGAGGCGCGCAAGAACCAGGCGCACACGGTCATCAAGGAGATGAAGCTCCGGCCGAAGATCGACCCGCACGACTATGACACCAAGAAGGGTCACGTCGTCCGGTTCCTCAAGCAGGGCGACAAGGTCAAGATCACGATCATGTTCCGTGGTCGCGAGCAGTCCCGCCCGGAACTGGGCTTCCGACTGCTCCAGCGGCTCGCCTCCGACGTCGAGGAACTCGGCTTCATCGAGTCGAACCCGAAGCAGGACGGCCGGAACATGATCATGGTTCTCGGTCCGCACAAGAAGAAGACCGAGGCCATGGCCGAGGCCCGTGAGGCGCAGGCGGCCCGCAAGGCGGAGCGCCAGGGCCACACGCCCGAGGAGTCGGCCGGCGGGAACGTCGCGGCTCCGGCCGAGACCCCCGTCGAGGCATCTTCCGACGTGTGATCCGTGGGGGCGCCACCCAGGCGGCCCCCGGCTCCGCTCGGAACCACACACCAGAGATCTGACGCTCCCGCGCGCCGGTCGAGAAAGCGGACCGGCTGGGAGCGCCACTGACGAGGAGAGAACGGCGCTATGCCGAAGAACAAGTCGCACAGCGGTGCCAGCAAGCGCTTCAAGATCACCGGCTCCGGCAAGGTGCTGCGCGAGCGGGCCGGCAAGCGCCACCTGCTCGAGCACAAGTCGTCAAGGCTGACGCGTCGCCTCACCGGCAACGCCGAGATGGCCCCGGGCGACGCCAAGAAGATCAAGAAGCTTCTCGGCAAGTGAGGCCGCAGCCCCCCGTGACCGGGGGCGCGGCACCAGGACCGGGACCTATTCGTTTTCGGGCCGTGTGAGTCCAACCACGGCCCCGCTACAAGGAGTCAACACGTGGCACGCGTCAAGCGGGCAGTCAACGCCCACAAGAAGCGCCGGGCAATCCTCGAAGCGGCCAGCGGTTACCGCGGCCAGCGTTCGCGTCTGTACCGGAAGGCGAAGGAGCAGGTCACCCACTCCCTCGTCTACAACTACAACGACCGCAAGAAGCGCAAGGGCGACTTCCGTCAGCTCTGGATCCAGCGGATCAACGCCGCTGCCCGTGCCAACGGCATCACCTACAACCGCTTCATCCAGGGTCTGAAGGCCGCCAACGTCGAGGTGGACCGCAAGATCCTCGCGGAGCTGGCCGTCAACGACGCGGGCGCGTTCGCCGCGCTCGTCGAGGTCGCCCAGAAGGCGCTCCCCAGCGACGTCAACGCCCCGAAGGCCGCGGCCTAAGAGCCTGGAGGCTCTCCAGCCCGCGCCCCTTCCCGCCGGACCCGCAGGCACACCGCCTGCGGGTCCCGCGTGTTTCCGCGCCCGCCGGCCGGCGCCGTGCTCCCGTGACCGCGCGGAAGCGGACCGCCCGGAACCGGAGCCGCCGGACCGGAGCGCCCGCCGCCGGACGGGACCGCCCGTACGGTGGCCGTCCCGCACCGGGACCGCCCCGTACTGAAGCCGTCCCGTACCGAGACCGCCCGTACCGAGACCGCCCGTACCGCCAGACGAGAAGCGAGCCGCCGCCCATGGGCACCCCCGAGCTGATCTCCCCGCGTTCCCCCCGTGTCACGGCCGCGCGCAGGCTCGCCAAGCGCGCCTTCCGGGGCAAGGAGCGCCGGTTCATCGCCGAGGGGCCGCAGGCCGTGCGCGAGGCGGTGGCGCACCGCGGGGCCGACGGCGCACCCACGCTCCTCGAACTGTTCACCACCGCCGAGGCCGCCGAGCGGTACGGCGACATCATCGACGCGGCCCGCGCCACCGGCGCCCGGGTGCACCTCGCGCCGGACACCGTCCTCGCCGAGGTCTCGCAGACCGTCACCCCGCAGGGCCTGCTGGGCGTCTGCCGCTTCCTGGACACCCCCTTCGCGGACGTCCTCGCCGCGGGCCCCCGGCTCGTCGCCGTCCTCGCCCATGTCCGCGACCCCGGCAACGCCGGTACGGTGCTGCGCTGCGCGGACGCCGCGGGGGCCGACGCCGTCGTCCTCACCGACGCCTCCGTCGACCTGTACAACCCGAAGTCCGTCCGCGCGTCGGCCGGCTCGCTCTTCCATCTGCCCGTCGCCGTCGGCGTCCCCGTGGAGCAGGCCGTACGCGGCCTCCAGGGCGCCGGGGTGCGCATCCTGGCCGCCGACGGCGCGGGCGAGGACGACCTCGACGACGAACTGGACGCGGGCACCATGGCCGGGCCCACCGCCTGGATCTTCGGCAACGAGGCGTGGGGGCTGCCGGAGGAGACCCGCGCCCTGGCGGACGCCGTGGTGCGGGTGCCGATCCACGGAAAGGCCGAGAGCTTGAACCTCGCGACCGCCGCGGCCGTATGTCTCTATGCCTCAGCGCGCGCCCAGCGCGTCCGCGGTATGCGCTGAGGGGGTCCGTCCGGTCACCGTCAGCTAGTAGGGTGGCGTGCTCGGGGACCCACTGAGCTAGCCGGAAGAGGTGGGGTGCGGGGATGACCGTCGGGGCGAGCCGACCCGCAGGGGTCCAGGGAGCCTTACCCGCCGCTGCCGACGGCCCGGTCGGAGCGGGGCTGGACCCCGACGATCTCCCCGACGGGCTGATCATCGCGGACGAGACCGGCCGCGTCGTCTGCTTCAACGCCGCCGCCGCCCGGATCACCGCCGTCGACCGCGCCGCCGCCCTCGGCAGCCCGGTGGAGCACGCGCTGCCGCTGGAGGACCTCAAGGGCCGCCGCTGGTGGACGCTGACCGACCCGTACGGCGGCCTCGCCACCCGGACCGGGCAGCCGGAGCGCAATCTGCTGCTCCCCGGCGGCCGCGAGGTCCTGGTCTCCGCCCGCTACGTCCGCGCGTACCCCACCGGCCCCGTCCGCAAGCTGGTGATCTGCGTACGGGGCACGGAGGCCCGCCGCCGCACGGAGCTGAGCCACGCCGAGCTGATCGCCACCGTCGCCCACGAGCTGCGCTCGCCGCTGACCTCCGTCAAGGGGTTCACGGCGACCCTGCTCGCCAAGTGGGAGCGGTTCACGGACGACCAGAAGCGGCTGATGCTGGAAACCGTCGACGCCGACGCCAACCGGGTCACCCGGCTCATCGCCGAACTGCTCGACATCTCGCGGATCGACTCAGGACGGCTGGAGGTGCGCCGCCAGCCCGTCGACATCGGCGCGGCCGTCGGCCGGCACGTCCAGTCGCACACCGCGTCGGGAGAGTCGCCGGACCGGTTCCTCGTACGGATAGAGCAGCCGCTGCCCGATCTGTGGGCGGACCCCGACAAGATCGACCAGGTCCTCGGCAACCTGCTGGAAAACGCGGTGCGCCACGGCGAGGGAACCGTCACCATTGTGGTGGCGCCCGCGCGTATCGAACACGCGGCGGAGAGTGAGAAGGGAACGGCCGTCACCGTGTGCGACGAAGGACCCGGCATCCCCGAGGAGTCGATGCAGCGCGTCTTCACCCGCTTCTGGCGGGGCAGCAAGCGCGGCGGGACGGGGCTGGGCCTCTACATCGTCAAGGGCATCGTCGAGGCGCACGGCGGCACGATCACCGTCGGCCGCGGCCCCGGCGGCGGCGCGCAGTTCCGCTTCGTCCTGCCCGTCGGCGCCCCGGCCTACCTCTCCTGACGGTCTCCCGACCGATCCGGGGAGCCGGCCCGGGCCGCCCGCGGGCGGAGCCACCTTCGTACGACCCCTTAGACTCGGCTTTTGGCACCTTCACACCCTCGGTGATCGAGCAGAGTCGTCGAGCAGGGTCGTTTCGCCAAGCCAATCGGAAGTACGGGAAGAGATGTCCGCACCCAACAAGTCGTACGACCCGGTCGAGGTCGAGGCACTGAAACCGAAGCGCATCGAGCGGATCAAGGACGAGGCGCTCGCCGCCTTCGCCGCCGCCGGTGACCTCGACGCGCTCGCCCACGCGAAGACCGCGCACACCGGGTCCACCTCGCCGCTCTCCCTCGCCAACCGGGAGATCGGCGCGCTGCCCCCGCAGGCCAAGGCCGAGGCGGGCAAGCGCGTGGGCCAGGCCCGCGCCGCCGTCGGCCGGGCCCTCGCCGCCCGGCAGACGGAGCTGGAGGCCGAGCGCGACGCCCGGGTGCTGGTCGAGGAGGCGGTGGACGTCACACTGCCGTACGACCGCACCCCGGCCGGCGCCCGCCACCCGCTCACCACCTTCATGGAGCGGGTCGCCGACGTCTTCGTGGCCATGGGGTACGAGGTCGCCGAGGGGCCCGAGGCCGAGGCCGAGTGGTTCAACTTCGACGCCCTCAACTTCGTGCCGGACCACCCGGCGCGCCAGATGCAGGACACCTTCTTCGTGCAGGGACCCGAGGGCACCACGGGCGACGAGTCCGGTGTGGTGCTCCGTACCCACACCTCGCCGGTCCAGGCCCGCACCCTGATCGACCGCGAGCCGCCCGTCTACGTCGTCTGCCCCGGGCGGGTCTACCGCACCGACGAGCTGGACGCCACGCACACCCCGGTCTTCCACCAGATCGAGCTGCTCGCCGTCGACGAGGGCCTGACCATGGCCGACCTCAAGGGCACCCTGGACCACATGGTCCAGGCGCTCTTCGGCCCGGACATGAAGACCCGGCTCCGCCCGAACTTCTTCCCGTTCACCGAGCCGTCCGCCGAGATGGACATGGTCTGCTACGTCTGCCGCGGCGCCTCCGTCGGCAACCCCGACCGGCCCTGCCGCACCTGCGGCAGCGAGGGCTGGATCGAGCTGGGCGGCTGCGGCATGGTCAACCCGAAGGTGCTCACCGCCTGCGGCGTCGACCCCGGGAAGTACAGCGGATTCGCCTTCGGGTTCGGCATCGAACGGATGCTGATGTTCCGCCACAACGTCGAAGACATGCGAGACATGGTCGAGGGTGACGTCCGGTTCACCCGGCCGTTCGGGATGGAGATCTGATGCGCGTCCCGCTTTCCTGGCTGCGGGAGTACGTCGACCTGCCGGCGACGGAGACCGGCCGTGACGTACAGGCCCGGCTCGTCGCCGCCGGTCTGGAGGTCGAGACCGTCGAGCAGCTCGGCACCGGCCTCAAGGGCCCCCTCGTCGTCGGCAAGGTCCTCACCATCGAGGAGCTGGAGGGCTTCAAGAAGCCCATCCGCTTCTGCACCGTCGACGTCGGCACCGCCAACGGCACCGGGGAGCCGCAGGAGATCGTCTGCGGCGCCCGCAACTTCGCCGTCGGCGACAAGGTCGTCGTCGTGCTGCCCGGCGCCGTCCTCCCGGGCGACTTCGCCATCGCCGCGCGCAAGACGTACGGCAAGACCTCGCACGGCATGATCTGCTCCGGCGACGAGCTGGGCATGGGCGATGACGGCTCCGGCGGCATCATCGTGCTGCCGCCCGAGTACGAGCCCGGCACCGACGCCATCGCGCTCCTGGAGCTGGTGGACGAGGTCCTGGACATCGCCGTCACCCCCGACCGCGGCTACTGCCTCTCGCTGCGCGGCGTCGCCCGCGAGACCGCCATCGCGTACGGCCTGCCGCTGCGCGACCCGGCGCTCCTCGACGTCCCCGCGCCGAACGCGTACGGCCACCCCGTGAAGATCGCCGACCCGATGGGCTGCGACCGCTTCACCGCGCGTACGGTCACCGGGCTCGACCCCGAGGCCCGCTCGCCGATCTGGCTGCGCCGCCGCCTCCAGAAGGCCGGGATGCGCCCCATTTCGCTCGCCGTCGACATCACCAACTACGTGATGCTGGAGCTGGGCCAGCCACTGCACGCCTACGACCGGACCCGGCTCGACGGCGCGATCGGCGTCCGCCGCGCCGAGGCCGGCGAGAAGATCACCACACTCGACGGCGTCCAGCGCGTCCTCGACGCCCAGGACCTGGTCATCACCGACGACCGCGGGCCGATCGGCCTCGCGGGCGTGATGGGCGGCGCCCACACCGAGATCGCCGATGTCGTCACCGACGCCGAGACCGGCGCCGTGCACGGCACCACCGAGGTCGTCATCGAGGCGGCGCACTTCGACGCGATCACCATCGCCCGTACCGCGCGCCGCCACAAGCTTCCCTCCGAGGCGTCCAAGCGCTTCGAGCGCGGCGTCGACCCGGCGGCCACCGCCGCCGCGGCCCAGCGCACCGTCGACCTGCTGGTGCTCCTCGCCGGCGGTTCCGCCGAGGCCGGGGTCACCGAGGTCGTCGCGCCCTCCGCGCCGCACACCATCACCATGCCCGCCGACCACCCCGACCGCGTCGCGGGCGTCGGCTACGGCCGGGAGACCGTCGTACGGCGCCTCCAGCAGATCGGCTGCGACGTGTACGGGCAGGACGAGCTGATCGTCACCGTCCCGTCCTGGCGCCCCGACCTCGGCGCGCCCAACGACCTCGCCGAGGAGGTCATCCGGCTGGAGGGGTACGAGAACCTGCCCTCCACGCTGCCGACCCCGCCGTCCGGCCGCGGGCTCACCGACCGGCAGCGGCTGCACCGCCGCGTCGGCCGCGCCCTGGCCGGGGCGGGCTATGTCGAGGCGCTGAACTACCCGTTCACCGGCCCGGCGGTCCTCGACGCGTTCGGCCTCCCCGCCGACGACGACCGGCGCCGTACGGTCACCCTCGTCAACCCCCTCTCCGACGAGGAGCCCGCGCTGCGCACCACGCTGCTGCCCGGCCTCCTCACCGCGCTGCGCCGCAACGACGGCCGGGGCTCGCACGACCTCGCGCTCTTCGAGACCGGGCTGGTCTTCCGGCCGACCGGCGAGGAGACCGTACCGGTCCGGCTGCCCGTCGACCGGCGGCCCACCGACGAGGAGATCGCCGCCCTCGACGCCACGCTGCCGCGCCAGCCGCGCCACGCCGCCGTCGTCCTGTCCGGCGCGCGCGAGCAGGCCGGCTGGTGGGGCAAGGGCACCCGGGCGAACTGGGCGGACGCCGTCGAGGCGGCCCGCACCGTCGCCCGCGAGGCCGGCGTCGAACTGTCCGTACGGGCCGACCGCCACGAGCCGTGGCACCCCGGCCGCTGCGCCGCGCTCCTCGCGACGGTGGACGGCACGGAGACGCTCGTCGGGCACGCCGGTGAGCTGCACCCGCGCGTCGTCAAGGCGCTCGGGCTGCCGGAGCGCACCAGCGCCATGGAGATCGACCTGGACCTGCTGGAGCGGGCCGGCACCGGCGCGCTCCAGGCGCCGCGCATCTCCACCTACCCGGTGGCCACCCAGGACGTGGCGCTCGTCGTCGCGGACGACGTGCCGGCCGGGGACGTGGAGCGCGCGCTGCACGAGGGCGCGGGCGAACTCCTGGAGTCCCTGCGGCTGTTCGACGTCTTCTCCGGCGAACAGGTCGGCGCGGGGAACAAGTCCCTCGCGTACGCCCTGCGCTTCCGCGCCACCGACCGCACGCTGACGGTCGAGGAGGCCACGGCGGCCCGTGACGCGGCCGTCGCGCTCGCCGCCGAGCGGACCGGGGCGGTCCTGCGCGGCGCGTGACCGTCTGACCACGCCCTGAGGGGCGCGTCCGGGGCCCCGGACGCGCCCCTCACTCATTTGAGTGAGAACCCTCGGCGGGTCGCGCCATCGGCGGCGAGTGATCGACACAATCGATCCGGCCGCGACGGTCGACGTACGCCCAACGGCTGAGTGGCCGGACGGCCGAGGGGGGCCGACGTATGAATCGGACCAGTGCAGAAGAGCAGACACCCGAGGAGACAGCCTCCTGGGGATTCGTGGAGTGCGCGATTCCCGGTGGCGTGCTCGCGCTGGTGATCACCTGGGAGCTGACGCGCCCGCCCTCGGAGCGCGACACGCTCCTGCCGCGCATCGTGACGTGTGTGGCCTTCACACTGCTGATGGCGTATCTCGTCATGCGGGTACGGCGCCGCGCGGCGCGCGAGATCCTCCAGGTACGCGCCGTGGCGCGCGCCGCGCAGGAGGTCCTGCTGCGGCCGCTGCCGTCCCGGCTCGACGGACTGGCGCTCCACGCCCGCCAGCTCTCCGCGTCGCGCGGCGCGGACGTGGGCGGCGATCTGTACGAGGTGATGGCGACCACCCACGGGGTGCGTGTGGTCATCGGGGACGTACGCGGCCACGGACTGCCCGCCATCGGCACGGTGGCGGCGGTGCTCGGCAGCTTCCGCGAGGCCGCCCACGACGAGAGCGGGCTCGACGGCGTCCTGCGCCGACTCGACCGGGCGCACCAGCGGCATCTGCGGGAGCGGGAGCGGGCCCTTCGAGAACCCGACCGCGCCGCGGCGCTCCGGGTCGCCGTGCTCGCCGACGCGGCCGCGCGGAACGGGGCGGCGGACGCCGCGGACGCGGCCGAGGTCGCCGAGGCGTGCCGGGCCGCCCAGCGGATGGCGGAGGCGGACGCGGCCGACGTCGCGGAGGAGTTCGTCACCGTCCTGCTGCTGGAGATCGGGCCCGACGCGGAGGTACGCGCTCTCAACTGCGGCCATCCCCGGCCCTACCGGCTCGGGACCGGCGCGGAACCGCTCGCCTGCGGGGAGCCGCTGCCGCCGCTGGGCGCCTTCCCGCTGCCGGCGGAGCTCATCCCGTACCGCTGCGGACGCCTGCTGCCGGGCGAGGCGCTGTTCCTGCACACCGACGGCGCGGAGGACGCGCGGGACGCGCGGGGGCGCTTCTTCGGTCTCAAGGAGGCGCTGGCGGAGGTGGCTTCGGCCCCCGTGCTGTCGCCCGCCGCGGTGGTACGGCAGGTGCACACGGCGCTGCTGCGGCACACCGGCGGACGGATCACCGACGACATGGCGCTGCTGGTGCTGCGCAACGACCGGGTGGACGGCACCGCGTGCGCGGCGGCCGGAGGGCGGTCGGGGCCGGCCGACGACCCACCGGCCGGCCGGTCCGGGGGCGGTCTCGCGGATCCGGGCGGCCTCGCCGATCCGGACCGGCTTCTCGGCCCGGACGAGACGCCTCGGCCGCCGGAGCCGCCACCGGCCAACGGCCAGGCGCCGCCGGGCTGTCGTCCCGTACGGGACGAGCGCACACGGGTGCCGGCGCAGTCCGGCGAACCGGCGCTGCGCCGTACCCGTCCCGCTCCTTCCCGTCCCTAGCTTCCGGCGCTGTGACCGCTGTCGTCCGTCACCGGACTCGTCTCCCACCCAGGAGCACCACGTCCGAGGCCTGAGGGAACCATCGGCGCGGTGGCCGCGTCGTCCGCCCCGCCGCGGAGTGTCGGGCAGGTGCGGGACGGACGACACAGCTGCGGGCCGCCGCACTTACGAGGGGGAGCCGGCGACCCGGCCGCCTCCTTGATGAGGAGAACCAGTCAACAGGCCCCGCCCGCCCGGCGGCAGTGCGCACACGGCGCGAGTCCGGGCACTCCGTTCACACCCCGTGCGTTTCCCGTTCCACCCGACGAGCACGTCCGAAGTGACACCGTCCGTCCCCTTGCGGCGGGCGGGAGTTCGGACTTCCTCGGCTAGGCTGGATTCGGCCGAGTCACCGGAGGGGCACATGCAGCCCAACACTCTGCTCGATTCCCTGCTCGACGAGGCGGGCATCTCCCATGCCGGTCTCGCCGCCCGAGTCAACCAGGCGGGCCGCGCCAGGGGCCTCGCGCTGCGGTACGAACACACCGCCGTGTCCCGCTGGCTGAAGGGCCAGCGGCCGCGCGGGCAGGTGCCCGACCTGATCTGCGCGGTGCTCAGCGACCGCCTGCGCAGACCCTTCACCCTGGACGACATCGGGTTCGGGCTGGCGGGGGAGACGCCGCTGCCCCACTCCACCCCGCTCTCCGGCTTCGTGGAGCGCGCCGCCGCGCTGTGGCGCAGTGACGAGCAGCAGCGCCCGCACATAGTGGGCGCCCCCGCCGTCACCGGCACGCCCGCCGTGATGCCCGTCTGGGAGTGGGAGAACCCGCCGGAGGACTCCGACGTGTCCCGCGCGGGCGGCACGAAGGTGGGCCCCTCCGACATCAACCTGCTGAGATCGGCGCGCGCGCACTACGAGTTGATGTACCGCCGGGCGGGCGGTGTCGCGACCCGCGCCCGGATCGTCCGCTTCCTCAACGCCGAGACCGCGCCGCTGCTGCGCGGCGGGTACAGCGACGCCCTGGGGCGCGAGCTCCACCGCGCCACCGGCGGCCTGGTCGCCGTGGCCGGCATCTGCGCGTACGACTCCGACGCCCACGGTCTGGCGCAGCGCTACTTCCACCAGGCGCTGCGGCTCGCGAAGGCCAGCGGCGACCGCGGGTTCGGCGCGTACGTGATCGCGCTGCTCGTCAACCAGTCGCTGTTCATGGGGGAGTACCGCCAGTCCGTGGCCTTCGCGGAGGCGGCGCTGCGGACGGCGGGCGGCCGGATCACCCCGGCGCTCGCGGCCGATCTCTACGCGATGCAGGCCAAGTCGTACGCGCATCTCGGCGACGCCGCCGCGGCGCTCGGCTGCATCCGCCGGGCGGAGACCGAGGCGGAGCGCATCAGCCCGGGCCATGAACCGGACGAGACGGGCTACGTCCAGCCGGGCCTGGTCAACGTACAGGTGGCGGAGGCGCTCCTCAGCCTCGGCGAGCTGGCCGCCGCGCGGGTGCACGCGACGGCGGCCGTGGACACCCCGGCGCACGACCGCGGCCGGGTCCACCGGCTCGCGATGCTCAGTCATATCGAGTTGCGGCAGGGCGAGGCCGACCGGGCTGCCAGAACGGCGGCGGAGATGGCCGAGCGGGCCCGGGGGATGGAGTCCCAGCGGCTGCGCGACCGCTTGCGCGAGGTACGCGAACAACTCGTGGCCAGCGGATCCTCGGATGCCGAGGACACGGCGGAACTGATCGCGGGGGCGCTGCGCGTTCCTCTGTGAGCCCCCGGGTGAGCCCCCCGTGCTTTCGCCGGGGTGGGCGTCGCTGCTGCGATATTGCCATCAACTTGTCGGAAGGTGGCAGAAACGTGCAGTGGACGAACTTAAGCGAGCAGACCGTGTACGAGAACCGATGGTTCAGCGTCAATCTCGCCGACGTCGAACTCCCCGACGGCCGGCATCTGGACCACTTCCTCATCCGGCTCCGCCCGGTCGCCGTGGCGACCGCGGTCAACTCCGCCAACGAGGTGCTGATGCTCTGGCGGCACCGCTTCATCACCGACAGCTGGGGCTGGGAGCTGGCCGCCGGGGTCGTCGAGGACGGCGAGGACATCAAGACCGCGGCCGCGCGGGAGATGGAGGAGGAGACCGGCTGGCGCCCGGGACCCCTCAGGCACCTCCTCACGGTCGAGCCATCCAACGGGCTCAGCGACGCGCGGCACCATCTCTACTGGGCGGAGGACGCGACGTACATCGGTCATCCGCAGGACGACTTCGAGTCCTCACGCCGGGAGTGGGTGCCGCTCAAGCTGGTGCCCGACATGATCGCCAGGGGTGAGATCCCGGCCGCCAACATGACGGCCGGGCTGCTGATGCTCCACCACTTGAGGCTGGGCTGAGAGCCCGTCGGGTGACCTGAACCGCACAGGTCGTCAACGGCACAGGCCGTTAACGGCCCAGGCTCTGCCAGACGGCCACCGCGAGCGCGCCCAGTGAGCAGAGCGCCGCCACGGCGGGCAGCGGCCACCTGGAGTGCTCCAGGGCCGCCACACGCGCGGCCAGATCGGCCACATCCTTGTCGGTCTGGTCGTTGCGGTGGGCCAGTAGCGCCATCCTGCCGTCGGTCCTGGCAAGACCGACGTCGAGGCTGCGACGTAACTCCGCGCGCTCCTGGCCGACCACGGAATGGTCAGAGTCGGTGGTCACGATGTTCCGCTCCTGTTCGGGGAGAAGGGTTCCACGATGCGACTGCCCGGCCGCGACGGGTTCGGCGGCCAAGCGGAATCGAGTCAACTCCCCCTGAACGGCGGGCATCAGGGTGTACGGATGTCATATGCGCGCACCCTTCGCACACACCGTGTGAATCAGGTGTACGGGTAGAAGCCCGCACCCGTCTTACGGCCCAGCCGGCCCGCGTCCACCATCCGCTGGAGCAGCGGCGACGCCGCGTACAACGGCTCCTTGTACTCGGCGTACATCGAGTCCGCGACCGACGCCACGGTGTCCAGACCGATCAGGTCGGCGAGCTTGAGCGGGCCCATCGGGTGGGCGCAGCCCAGCTCCATCCCGTTGTCGATGTCCTCGCGGCTCGCGATGCCCGACTCGAACATCCGGATCGCGGCGAGCAGATACGGAATCAGCAGCGCGTTCACCACGAAGCCCGAGCGGTCCTGGGCGCGGATCGCGTGCTTGCCGAACACGCCCTGGACGACGGCCTCCGAGCGGAGAATCGTCTCCTCGGACGTCGTCAGCGCGGGGATCAGCTCGACGAGCTGCTGCACGGGGGCCGGGTTGAAGAAGTGGATCCCGATCACCTGGTCGGGGCGCGAGGTCGCGACGGCCAGTTTCACCAGCGGGATGGAGGAGGTGTTGGAGGCCAGGATCGCGTCGGGACGCGTCACCACCTGGTCGAGCACCTGGAAGATCTCCGTCTTGACCTGCTCGTTCTCCACGACGGCCTCGATGACCAGATCGCGGTCGGCGAACTCCCCGAGATCCGTGGTGAAGCTCAGCCTGCCGAGCGCCGTGTCGCGCTCCTCCTCGCTGATCTTGCCGCGTTCCGCGGCCTTCGCCAGCGAGTTCTGCAGCCGGGTCCGGCCGATCTCCAGCGCCTCGCCGGTGGTCTCCGCGACGATGACCTCCAGGCCGCTGCGCGCGGCGACCTCCGCGATGCCTGCGCCCATCTGGCCGCAGCCCACCACTCCGACGCGGGCGATATCGGTCAGGGTGTCGGTCACATCGTGCCTTTCTCCGGTCCGTGTCCGTGCAGGTCCCCCGTACGATTCCGGCGCCTGCCCCGGGAACAGGACGTTACTCCGGCTGCGGATGCGCGTGACGGCCCGGGGCAGGCATGCTCGGCGGGGGACCGCTCCGCCCGTAGCCACGGCGGCGCGGTCCACGGCCGGGACATGACACGCGACAGGGTGAGGGACGGCGCATGGGGCACGAGTCGGGGCAGGGCGCGACGGAGTACGGCGCGGCGGGACAGGGCGCGAGCGGCGACGGCGCGGTGGGGCGGGGCGTGAGCGGGTACGGCACGGTGGGGCGGGGGTGGCCGCGGGGTGTGGCGCCCGTCGGGCGGCGCGGGTTCGTCGCCGCGGCGGCCGGGGTGGCGGCCACCCTGCTGACCGCGGGGGACACGGCCGCCGCCGGGGCCGCCCCGGGACCGGGACCCGGCGGGCGCCCCGTGCCGGTCCACCACGGGACGCGCCCCGCGCTGCGCGGGATGTGGGTGGCGACCGTCGCCAACCGGGACTGGCCCTCGAAGCCCGGGCTCCCGGCCGACCGCCAGCGGGCCGAGCTGATCAAACACCTCGACACGGCGGTGGACCGCCGGCTCAACGCCGTCGCCTTCCAGGTCAGGCCCACCGCCGACGCGCTGTGGCCGTCGCCGTACGAACCCTGGTCGCAGTACCTGACCGGTACGCAGGGCCGGGACCCCGGCTGGGACCCGCTGGGCACGGCCGTACGGGAGGCCCACGCGCGCGGCCTCGAACTGCACGCCTGGTTCAACCCGTACCGCGTCGCCACCCACACCGACCCCACCCGGCTCTCCCCGGACCACCCGGCCCGGATCCATCCCGGCTGGGTCCTGCCGTACGGCGGGAAGCTCTACTACAACCCTGGCCTGCCCGAGGTACGGACCTTCGTCCAGGACGCCATGCTCGACGCCGTCGAGCGGTACGACATCGACGCCGTGCACTGGGACGACTACTTCTACCCGTACCCGGTCGCCGGAGAGGTCTTCGACGACGACGCGGCGTACGCGCGGTACGGCGCGGACTTCCCCGACAAGGCGGCCTGGCGGCGCGACAACACCGACCGGCTGGTGCGCGGGACGGCGGAGCGGATCAGGAAGACCAAGAAGGGCGTGCGCTTCGGGATCAGCCCGTTCGGGGTGTGGCGCAACGCCGCCACCGACCCGCTCGGCTCCGACACCCGGGCGGGCGTGCAGACCTACGACGACCTCCACGCGGACACCCGCGGCTGGGTCCGCAAGGGCTGGATCGACTACATCGCACCTCAGCTCTACTGGAACATCGGCTACGCCGCCGCCGACTACGCGAAGCTGGTGCGCTGGTGGGACGCGACCGTACGGGGGACGGGCGTCGACCTCTACATCGGCGAGGCCCTGTACAAGGCGGGCGACCCGGCCCAGCCCGCCGCCTGGCAGGATCCTGCCGAGCTGTCCCGCCATCTCACGCTGGCGAAGGACTTCGCGGGGGTACGGGGCCACTGCTACTTCTCGGCGAAGGAGGTCGGCGCCGATCCGATCGGGGCGATGACGCGCGTGGTCACGGACCACTACGGCAAGCGGTCACGGCTGCCGCGCTGAGCCCGGGGCACCGGCGGGTCGCGGCTCTTCGCGGGGGCCCCGTCGGCGGGTCGCGGCGCGCTGGGTCACCGCGATGCAGACCAGCACCGCCACCGCGGCCACGGGCGCCGCCGGGGTGAGGTGTTCACCGAGCAGCAGCACCGACCAGACCAGGGTCAGCACCGGCTGCGCGAGCTGGAGCTGACTGGCCCGCGCGATCCCGATCGCCGCCATGCCCCGGTACCAGACGTACAGCCCGAAGAAGGTGGAGACCAGCGCCACCCAGACCACGCCGATCACCCCGTGCGCCGTCAGCCGCACCGGCTCGAAGGAGAGCGCGACGGCGCCGCCGGCCAGCGAGAGCGGGAGCGCGCCGACCAGCGCCCAGCCGATCACCTGCCAGCCCGGCATCTCCCGGGCCAGCCGGCCGCCCTCCGTGTACCCCGCCGCGCACACCAGCAGCGCGCCGAAGAGATACAGATCCCCCGTGGACAGCGCCCCGCCGCTCTGCCCCACCGTGAAGGCGATCACCACGGCGGCTCCGGCGACGGCCGCCGCCCAGAAGGTACGGGACGGCCGACGGCCCGTACGGACCGCCGCGAAGGCGGCCGTGGTCAGCGGCAGCAGCCCGACCACCACGGCCGCGTGCGAGGTGGTGGAGGTCTCCAGCGCGAGCGTGGTGAGCAGCGGGAACCCCGCCACGACCCCGGCGGCCACGACCACCAGCCCGCCCCGGTGCCGGCGCTCGGGGACCGGGACGCGCAGCGCCAGCAGACAGCCGCCCGCGAGGAGCGCGGCCAGCACGCTGCGGACGGCGACGAGGGACCAGGGGCCGAAGCTCTCCAGGCCCCACACGGTGGACGGGAAGGTGAGGGAGAAGGCGACGATGCCCAGGGCGGCGAGGAGCGTGCCCCGGTTGCCCCGGCCGTCCTGGTCGTCCCCTTCGTACCGGTCGCCCCGGTCGGTGTCGCCCTCGCCGACCGCTATCGTCGTGTGAGGTGTAGCGCTATTCTCTGCTGTCATGAACGAGCGTAGCAGCGTGGCCGAGCTGGCCGATTCTCTGAAGCGTGAGTTGAACCACTACTCACCCGGTGGAAAGCTGCCGTCCAGCAGAGAGCTGATCGAGCGCTACCGGGTCTCGCCCGTGACCGTCTCCCGCGCGCTCGCCCGGCTCACCGCCGAGGGGCTGGTCGTCACGCGTCCCGGCGCCGGAGCCTTCCGGGCCCCCGAGCGCCCCGCCCCGGCCAGGGCCGGCGACACCTCCTGGCAGGAGGTCACCCTCAGCGCGGAGACCACGGCCGACGGCGTGCCGCGCGCCGTCGACGCCTCCGGTGTCCTGATCACCCTCGCCGCGCCGCCGCCCGGCGTCATCGAGCTGAACGGCGGCTATCTGCACCCCACGCTCCAGCCCGAGGCCGCGATGGCCGCCGCCCTCGCCCGCGCGGGCCGCCGCCCCGGCGTCTGGGGCCGGCCGCCCGTCGACGGACTGCCCGAACTGCGCGAGTGGTTCGCCCGCGCCGTCGCGCCCACCAGTACCGCCGCGGAGATCCTGGTCACGGCGGGCGGCCAGAGCGCGCTCACCACCGCGCTGCGCGCCCTCGCCCCGCCCGGCGCGCCGGTCCTCGTCGAGTCGCCCACCTACCCGGGCATGCTGGCGATCGCCCGCGCCGCCGGGCTGCGCCCCGTCCCCGTACCGGTCGATCCGGACGGGGTACGGCCCGACCTGCTCGCCGCCGCCTTCCGGGCCAGCGGCGCCAAGGTCTTCGTCTGCCAGCCGCTCTTCCAGAACCCGACCGGCGCCGTGCTCGCCCCGGACCGCAGGCCCGAGGTGCTGCGGATCGCCCGGGAGGCGGGGGCCTTCGTCGTCGAGGACGACTTCGCGCGCCGTATGGTCCACGCGGACGCGGGCCCGCTGCCGCCCACGCTCGCCGCCGACGACCCCGACGGCGTCGTCGTCCATGTCTGCTCGCTGACCAAGGTGACCTCGCCGAGCCTGCGTGTCGGCGCTCTGGCCGCCCGGGGCCCCGTACTGGAACGGCTGCGCGCCATCCATGTCGTCGACACCTTCTTCGTGCCGCGCCCGCTCCAGGAGGCCACCCTGGAGCTGGTGGGCTCCGTCGCCTGGCACCGCCAACTGCGTTCCGTGGCCGCCGAGCTGAAGACCCGCAGGGACACGCTGACCGCCGCGCTGCGCACCACGCTGCCCGAGCCGGGCCTCGCGCACATCCCGGCCGGTGGATACCACCTCTGGCTCCGGCTGCCCGACGGCACCGACGAGGCGGCCGTCGTCGCGGCGGCGCTGCGCGCGGGTGTCGCGGTCGCGCCCGGCCGCCCGTACTTCGGCGCCGAGCCGCCCGCCCCGCACCTGCGGCTGAGCTTCGCGGCGCCGGCCGGCCCCGCCGAGATCACCGAGGGGGTGCGCCGGCTCCGTACCGCCTGCGACGAAGTGCTCGGCCCCAGGTGACGGTGCGCCCCCGCTCGGAGAGCCCGGCCGGGAGCCCGGTCGGAGTCCCAGGGGGCGCACTCGCCCGCGGGTGACCGGCGCGTGACGGGCGTGTGACAGGGCGTCCCGCGTTCCTGAGACCCCTTGACCGGTACCGCTTTCCCCTCCACGATCACGGCCATGAGTGTTCGGGTCACCTTGGTCGCCGCGGCGCGCAGCGCGGACCTGTACGACGAGCGCTTCGGGGACGACCGCCCCCTCGACCGGACCGGCTGGCACGAGATGCAGCGCGTCGCCCACACCCTCATCCCGCTCGCCGCCGCCGAACTCCGCTACTGCTCACCCACCCCGCGCAGCCGCGCCACCGGCGACGCCCTCGGCTTCGCGCCGCTCGTCCAGCCGGCCCTGCGCGACTGCGACATGGGGCGCTGGCGCGGCTACACCCTCGCCGAGGTGATGGCCCGTGAACCGGCCGGTGTCGACGCCTGGCTCGCCGACCCGCGCGGCGCCCCGCACGGCGGCGAGCCGTTGCTCACCTTCATCTCCCGGATAGGCGGCTGGCTGGACACCCGCCCGGCCGAGGACATCGCGGCGATCGTCGCGGTCGCCGAACCGGCCGTCGTCCGCGCGGCGCTGGTCTACGCGTTGCAGGCGCCGCCCCGTACGTACTGGTACGTGGACGTACGGCCGCTGTCGACCGTCACCCTGACCGGCACGCCCGGCCGCTGGAACCTGCGGCTCGACCCCCGCGCCTGAGCGACCCGCCCAGACCTGCCCCGCCCCGACCCGCCCCGCTCAGGGACGCGCCGGGGCAGGCCTCGCGCCGCCGCGGCTCACGCCGTACCCAGCGCCTCCAGGATCTGCTCCCCGTACTTCGCCAGCTTGTTCTCGCCGACTCCGGTGACGGTGGACAGCTCCGCCAGCGTCGACGGCGCCAGGACCGCGATCTCGCGCAGCGTCGCGTCGTGGAAGATGACATACGCGGGTACGCCCTGCTCCTTCGCCGAGGCGGCCCGCCAGGCGCGCAGCGTCTCGAAGACCGGTACGGCCTCGGCCGGCAGGTCCACCGGCGCCGAACGCTGCCTGGCCGGCTTGTCCGCGCGCGCGGGCCGCGCCGCCTTCTCGGGCTCGCGCCGCAGCATCACCTGCCGCCGGCCGCCCAGCACCTCGGCGCTCTCCTCCGTCAGCACCAGCGTCCCGTAGTCCCCCTCCACGGCGATCAGCCCCTGCGCCAGCAACTGCCGTGCCACACCGCGCCATTCGGCCTCGCGCAGATCCGCGCCGATCCCGAAGACGCTCAGCGCGTCATGGTCGAACTGGATGACCTTGGCGGTTTTCTTGCCCAGCAGGATGTCGGTGATCTGCCCGGCGCCGAACTTCTGGTTGCGCTCGCGCTTCAGCCGGACGACCGTCGACAGCAGCTTCTGCGCGGGGACCGTGCCGTCCCAGGACTCCGCGGGCGTCAGACACGTGTCGCAGTTGCCGCACGCGGTGCTCTTCTGCCCGAAGTACGCGAGCAGTTGGACCCGGCGGCACTCGACCGTCTCGCACAGCGCCAGCATCGCGTCCACATGCGCGCCGAGACGCCGCCGGTGCGCCTCGTCGCCCTCCGACGTGTCGATCATCTTCCGCTGCTGGACCACGTCCTGGAGCCCGTACGCGAGCCACGCCGTGGACGGCAGCCCGTCCCGCCCGGCGCGCCCGGTCTCCTGGTAGTAGCCCTCCACCGACTTCGGCAGGTCGAGATGGGCGACGAAGCGCACGTCCGGCTTGTCGATGCCCATTCCGAAGGCGATCGTCGCGACCATCACCAGCCCCTCCTCCCGCAGGAAGCGCGACTGGTTCTCCGCCCGCGTACGGGTGTCGAGCCCCGCGTGGTACGGCAGCGCCGCCACCCCGTTCTTCACCAGGAACTCGGCGGTCTTCTCCACCGACGCCCGCGAGAGGCAGTAGACGATCCCCGCGTCGCCCTCGTGCTCGGCGCGCAGCAACTGGAGGAGCTGGCGCTTGGGGTCGTTCTTCGGCGCGATCCGGTACTGGATGTTGGGCCGGTCGAAGCTCGCGACGAAGTGGCGGGCGTCCTGGAGCTTCAGCCGGGAGGCGATCTCCGCGTGCGTCGCCTCGGTGGCCGTCGCGGTCAGTGCGATCCGGGGCACGTCGGGCCAGCGCTCGTGGAGGGAGGACAGGGCGAGGTAGTCGGGGCGGAAGTCGTGGCCCCACTGGGCGACGCAGTGCGCCTCGTCGATGGCGAAGAGCGAGATCGTGCCGCGCTCCAGCAGCCGTACGGTCGCCTCGACCCGCAGCCGCTCCGGCGCGAGATAGAGCAGATCCAGCTCACCGGCGAGGAACTCGGCCTCCACCAGGCGCCGTTCCTCGAAATCCTGGGTGGAGTTGAGGAATCCGGCCCGCACGCCGAGCGCCCGCAACGCGTCGACCTGGTCCTGCATGAGCGCGATCAGCGGGGATACGACGACCCCGACGCCCTTCCGCACGAGGGCCGGGATCTGGTAGCAGAGGGACTTGCCGCCGCCGGTCGGCATGAGGACCAGCGCGTCGCCGCCGGACACCACATGCTCGATGATCTCCTGCTGGCTCCCGCGGAACGAGTCGTAACCGAAGACGCGGCGCAGCACCTCCAGCGGGTCGCCCGCCTCCGCCGCTGCCCCCGGACCGCTCGCGGAACGGGCCCCCGGACCCGGCTCGGAACCGGCCCACGGATCGGGCTCGGGACCGCTCGCGGAACCGGCCCACGGGTCGGACTCGGGACCGGGTTCGGGACCGGCCCACGGATCCGCCCACGGGTCGGACTCCGGACCGGGTTCGGGACCGGTGTCAGGACCGGCCCACAGATCCGTCCCCGGATCGGTCTCGGTACCCGGCTCGGTGCGCGGCTCGGTGCCCGGCTCGGGAACGGTGGCGGAATCGGGAGCGCTCATCCGGCGATTCTACGAGGCCCCGGTGACAGCGGCCGGTGCGATCCGGCGGATCCGCCGGACCGGGGCCGGACCCGCCGACGCGTGCGGCGCGAAGTAGGACACGACCTGTCCTGGAGGCGATCTAGCGTCGAACACGCAGGCCAGGAGAGAACAGCAGAAGGAGCCGATCATGAGCACGGTCACGGCCAACCAGCCCGCGGGCACCCCGACGTGGATCGATCTCGACGTCCCGGACATCGAGACGGCCAAGGAGTTCTACGGAGCGGTGTTCGGCTGGGAGTTCAGCGCGCCCGGCGCCGGCGGATACACCTTCGCCCTGCTGCGCGGCAGCCGGGTCGCGGGGCTGCGCCCGGTCCCCGCGCCGGCGTCGCCGCAGCCGCCCCGCTGGCACGTCCACCTCGCCACCGACGACTGCGACGCCACCGCCCGCCGCGTCACGGAAGCGGGCGGCACGGTCACCGCGGGCCCGCTGGACAAGGGCGAGCAGGGCAGGGCGGCCCTGGTGACCGACCCGGGCGGCGCCGCCTTCGGCCTCTGGCAGGGCGGCACCCTGCTCGGCTGCGAACTCGTCAACGAGCCCGGCAGCCTCGTACGCAACGACCTGGTCACGCCGGATCCGGCCCCGGCGCGGGAGTTCTACGCGAAGGTCTTCGACTTCACCCTGGACGCCAACCAGGACATGCCCGGCACGGACTTCACCTTCCTGCGCCGCCCCGACGGCCACGAGATCGGCGGCATCATGGGCGCTCCGGAGGCGCCGGCCGCCGCGTGGGGGACCCTCTTCGAGGTGGCGGACACGGACGCGACGGTACGGCGCGCGGTGGCGGCGGGCGGCACCGCCGGGGAGCCCGAGGACACCCTCTACGTACGGATGGCCGAGATCACCGACCCGTTCGGCGCCGTGTTCCAGGTGGGCGCGAGGCCCCCGGCCGCTCGGGCGAGCTGACCGCGGGCCCCGGATCGGGGATGTGGTGTCGAGGACGGGGATGACGGGCCGGTCCGGTTCAGGCGTGCTGGGGGACCTCGTCCTTCAGCGCCGACCGGATCTGCTGCCGCAGCTCGGGGCTGTCCTCGTGACCGTGCACGGAGACGGCGTGCTCGCTGGCGGCGCGGACCACCTCGTCCTCCTCGCCGGTGATGGCGAGCGAGCACTCCGTCTCGCTCGGGAAATCCCGGCAGTCGGCGACCTTGCGCATGACGCACCTCCTCCCCTCCAGTATCCGGCCGCCCCGTGGTGGGCGCTTCCCGGCCACGGGCCGTGTCACATTCCCGGGGCGCGACCCGTCGGAACGGTGACCGGCCACCGTGGCCGGCCCTTCACCAGGAGACCGATGATGCAGACACGTATGAAGAACCCGGCGCTGGTCCTCCCCGACGCGCTGCCCGCCGTTCTCGCCGTGGCCAAGGCCGCGCGGCAGGGCGGTGTGCCGGAGGCGACGATGGAGCTGGTCCATCTCCGCGCGAGCCAGATCAACGGGTGCGGCTACTGCGTCGACGGCGGGGTGCGCCAGGCCCGCAAGGCGGGGGAGACCGACGAACGGCTCTTCGCGGTGGCGGCCTGGCGGGACACGCCGTACTTCACCGACGCCGAACGCGCCGCGCTCGCCCTGGCCGAGGCCGTCACCCGGCTCAGCGACCGCGCGGACGCCGTACCGGACGCGATCTGGGACGAGGCCGCCCGCCACTACGACGAGCGGGGACTCGCCGCCCTCGTCCTCATGATCGCCACGACCAACCTCTTCAACCGGATCAATGTCACGACCCGGCAGATCGCGGGCCCCGGCTGGTGAATCCGGCCGGGACGGCCCCCGTCCGGTTCTCCGGAGCCGAACGGGGGCCGTCCCACCGCGTCACGGAAAGCAAACAGCCGGCCAACAAAGCGGCAACACGGACAACCCGGCCACCGTCCGGACGGTCTTCCGGCGCATGAAGATCTCTTTACTCATTCACAACGCCTACGGAATCGGAGGGACCATCACCACCACGTACAACCTGGCCCGTTCGCTGGCCGACCGGCACGAGGTGGAGATCATCTCCGTCTTCCGGCACCGCGAGGCGCCGAACCTCACGCCGGATCCGCGGATCACTCTGCGCCCCTTGGTCGACCTCCGCACCGAGCGGGACCACCCGGCCCAGCTGCGCCCGGCGAAGGTCTACCCGGCCTCGGAGTACCGCTACGACCAGTACAGCGAGCTGACCGACGAGCGGATAGGCGCCTGCCTGGCAGGGCTGGACGCCGACGCCGTGATCGGCACCCGCCCCGGGCTCAACGTCCATCTCGCGCTCCAGGCACCCGAGCGGGCGCTGCGGATCGGGCAGGAGCACCTGACCCTGGACAACCACTCGCCGCAGTTGCGGAAGGCCCTGCGCCGTGCCTACACCCGGCTCGACGCGCTGACCACCGTCACCGAGGCCGACGCCGCCGCCTACCGGCGCAAGATGCGGCTGCCGGGCGTCCGGGTGGAGGCGCTGCCCAACAGCGTCCCCGATCCGGCCCTGCCCCCGGCCGACGGGAACGCCCGCGTCGTGGTCGCCGCGGGCCGGCTGGTCCCGGTGAAGCGGTACGACCTGCTCGTCGAGGCGTTCGCACAGGTGGCGGCGCGCCATCCGGAGTGGCGGCTGCGTATCTACGGCGGGGGTGAGGAACAGGACCGGCTGCGCGGGCTCATCGACGGACTGGGCCTGCACGACAACGTTTTCCTGATGGGCTCGGCCACCCCTATGGAGGCCGAGTGGGTCAAGGGCTCCATCGGGGCCGTGACCTCCAACTTCGAACCGTTCGGCATGACGATCGTCGAGGCGATGCGGTGCGGGCTGCCCGTCGTCGCCACCGACTGCCCCTACGGCCCCGCCGAGATCATCCGGGACGGCGTCGACGGCACGCTGGTCCCGGTCGGTGACCGGGACGCCCTGGCCGCCGCGCTGCTGGCACTCGTCGGCGACGACGAACGGCGCCGCCGGATGGGCCGTGCCGCGCTGGAGAACTCCCGGCGCTTCGCCCCCGGCCCCGTCGTCGCGCAGGCCGAGCGGCTCCTCGACGACCTCGCCGCGGCCCGCCGCGCGGGCAGACCGGCGGCCCCGCCGGCGCGCCCGGTGAGCGCGCTGATCAGCGGCGGCTACGCGGCCAGGGACACCGCCCGGGTCGCGGCCGGCGCGGCCCTCAGGACCGTACGGAAGGCAGGCCGATGAGTACGACGGAACACGCCCCGCCCGCCGAGCCGGCCGGCCCGGCCAGGCCCGCCCCGCCCGCCGGACGGCCCCGCGCCGACTGCACGGTGGACGGCGCCGGCCGGATCACCTGGAACATCCACCGGACGGTCCCCGCCGGGGCGCGCCCCCGGTTGCTGCTGCGGCTGCGCCCGAAGAAGGGGCGGCCGGAGACGGTCCGGCACCTCCTGAGCCTGGAACCGGCCGGTCCTGACCTGCTGCGGGCCGTCCTGGAACCGGAGCCGGTGCTCGCCGAGGGCCGCTGGGACACGTACCTGGTGCCCGCCTCCGGAGATATCGGGGAGGCGGTACGGCAGCGGCTGCTCCCGGGGCTGCGGGACCTGCGCGCGCTGCTCGCCGGCCGCCCGGCCGACGGGGCCGCGCCGCTGGCCGTCCGGGTCCCGTACGCCACGGCCGACGGCTATCTCGCCGTACGGGCCTGGCTGCGGACCGGCCACGCCGAGGCGGCCGGCATCCGCGTCGCGGGCCACACCCTGACCGTACGCGCGCGGCTGTACGGCGCCGGTCCCGCGGCCGGGACGGCGGTTCTGCTGCGCCGCCGGGGCGGGGACGGCGCGGAGCTGCGGACGGAACCCCGCGCCGAGGGCGGCCCGGACGGCGCGGAATTCTCCTTCACCGTCGACTACCGCGACCTGCTCGACGCGGGCGGCGGGGGCCACGGGGTGTGGGACCTCTATGTGCAGCCGCCACCGGACCGGGCCGTCGCGGGCCCGGTCCGGATGGGCCGACTGCTGGACGACGTGGCGGACCGCAAGAAGATCTTCGTCTACCCGGCCGCCACGCTCGGCGGGGCGACCGTCCGTCCGTACTACACGCTCGACAACGACCTCTCCCTGGAGGTGACGGGGGACTGAACCGCCCCGGCCGGGCGTGAAGCCGGACCGGGGCGGTGCCGTGCGCGAGAGGGAGGTGCCGTCCCCGTGAGGAGAGCGTGCCGCCCCCGCGACGATGACGTGCCGTCCGCCGGGAAGGCGGCCACACGTCCCGTGGGGCGTCAGCCGAGGGTGGCGATCGCCTGGTTGAAGGTCTTCGACGGACGCATGACCGCCGCCGCCTTCTCCGCGTCGGGCCGGTAGTAGCCGCCGATCTCGGCGGGCGAGCCCTGCACCGCGATCAGCTCGTCGACGATGGTGCCCTCCTGCTCGGTCAGCGTCTTGGCGAGCGCGCCGAACGCCTCGGCGAGCTGCGCGTCGTCCGTCTGCTTCGCCAGCTCCTGCGCCCAGTACAGCGCCAGGTAGAAGTGGCTGCCGCGGTTGTCGATGCCACCGACCTTGCGGCTGGGCGACTTGTCCTCGTTGAGGAAGGAGCCGGTCGCGCGGTCGAGGGTGTCGGCCAGGACCTGGGCGCGCGGGTTGTCCGTGGTCTGCGCGAGGTGCTCGAAGCTGACCGCCAGCGCGAGGAACTCGCCCAGGCTGTCCCAGCGCAGGTAGTTCTCCCTGACCAGCTGCTGCACGTGCTTGGGTGCGGAGCCGCCGGCCCCGGTCTCGAAGAGGCCGCCACCGTTCATCAGCGGGACGACGGAGAGCATCTTCGCGCTCGTGCCCAGCTCCAGGATCGGGAACAGGTCGGTCAGGTAGTCACGCAGCACGTTGCCGGTGACGGAGATCGTGTCCTCGCCCCGCCGGATGCGCTCCAGCGAGAACGCGATCGCCTCGACCGGCGCCATGACCCTGATGTCGAGCCCGTCGGTGTCGTGCTCCGGCAGGTACGCCTCGACCTTCTTGATCAGGTTCGCGTCGTGCGCGCGCCCCTCGTCCAGCCAGAACACGGCCGGGTTGCCGGTCGCGCGGGCGCGGCTCACGGCGAGCTTGACCCAGTCCTGGATCGGCAGGTCCTTGGTCTGGCACATGCGGAAGATGTCACCGGCGTTCACCGGCTGCTCCAGCACGGCCTCGCCGGCCTCGTTCACCACGCGGACCGTGCCCGCGGCGGCGATCTCGAAGGTCTTGTCGTGGCTGCCGTACTCCTCGGCCTTCTGCGCCATCAGACCGACGTTGGGCACCGAGCCCATCGTCGACGGGTCGAAGGCGCCGTTGGCGCGGCAGTCGTCGATGACGACCTGGTAGATCCCGGCGTAGCTGCTGTCCGGGAGGACGGCGATCGTGTCGGCCTCGGCGCCGTCCGGGCCCCACATGTGGCCGGAGGTGCGGATCATGGCCGGCATGGAGGCGTCGACGATGACATCGCTCGGCACGTGCAGGTTGGTGATGCCGCGGTCGGAGTCGACCATCGCCAGGGCGGGGCCGTCGGCCAGCTCGGCGGTGAAGGACGCCGCGATCTCCGCGCCGCCGGGCAGCGACTCCAGGCCCTTGAGGATGCCGCCGAGACCGTCGTTCGGGGTCAGGCCGGCCGCGGCGAGCGTCGCGCCGTGCGCGGCGAACGTCTTCGGGAAGAAGGCCCGTACGACATGACCGAAGATGATCGGGTCGGAGACCTTCATCATCGTGGCCTTCAGGTGCACGGAGAAGAGCACGCCCTCGGCCTTGGCACGGGCGATCTGCGCCGCGACGAACGTGCGCAGCGCCGCCACCCGCAGCACCGACGCGTCCACGACCTCGCCCGCGAGGACCGGCACGGACTCGCGGAGGACGGTGGTGGAGCCGTCCTCGCCCGCCAGCTCGATCCGGAGCGAACCGGCCTCGGCGACGACCGCGGACTTCTCGGTGGAGCGGAAGTCGTCGGCGCCCATGGTCGCCACGTTCGTCTTCGACTCGGCCGACCAGGCGCCCATGCGGTGCGGGTGCGCCTTGGCGTAGTTCTTCACGGAGGCGGGGGCGCGGCGGTCGGAGTTGCCCTCGCGCAGCACCGGGTTGACGGCGCTGCCCTTCACCTTGTCGTACCGCGCGCGGATGTCCTTCTCCTGGTCGGACTTCGGGTCGTCCGGGTAGTCCGGGAGCGCGTAGCCCTGTCCCTGGAGCTCGGCGACGGCGGCCTTGAGCTGCGGGATGGACGCCGAGATGTTCGGCAGCTTGATGATGTTGGCCTCAGGAGTCCTGGCCAGCCCGCCCAGCTCGGCGAGCGCGTCATCGATCCGCTGGCCGTCCTGGAGCCACTCGGGGAAGCCCGCGATGATCCGTCCCGCCAGCGAGATGTCGCGGGTTTCCACCGAGACCCCGGCCGTCGAGGCGTACGCCTCGACCACCGGCAGGAACGAATACGTCGCCAGGGCCGGGGCCTCGTCGGTGTGCGTATAGATGATGGTCGAGTCAGTCACCGGTGCTCCGCTCCACGTCTGCAACATACGTCTGCAACATTGCTCGACATCAAGATATCTCGTGACCCCCCTCCGGGGGACAGGGCCCCGGCCTCCCCTTCCGCCGGAGAAGTCATTGCATAAAACTGCATTGCTACGTATAGTCATGCCATTACCGAGGAGGATTTTTCGATGGCTGTACGTGCAGCGGTGGCAGGAGCGAGCGGATACGCGGGCGGGGAACTGCTCCGTCTGCTGCTCACCCATCCCGAGATCGAGATCGGAGCCCTCACCGGCAACTCCAACGCGGGACAGACGCTCGGCGGGCTCCAGCCGCATCTGCTCCCCCTGGCCGGGCGCGTCCTCGCGCCCACCACCGCCGAGGTCCTGGCCGGCCACGACGTCGTCTTCCTCGCGCTGCCCCACGGGCAGTCCGCGGCCGTCGCCGAGCAGCTCGGCGACGAGGTCCTCGTCATCGACATGGGCGCCGACTTCCGGCTCAAGGACGCCGCCGACTGGGAGCGGTTCTACGGCTCCGCACACGCCGGGACCTGGCCGTACGGCCTCCCGGAGCTGCCGGGCGCCCGCGCCGCGCTGGAGGGGTCCAAGCGCGTCGCGGTGCCCGGCTGCTACCCCACCGCCGTCTCGCTCGCCCTCTTCCCCGCGTTCGCCGCCGGACTCGTGGAGCCCGAGGCCGTGATCACCGCCGCCTCCGGCACCTCCGGCGCCGGCAAGGCCGCCAAGCCGCACCTGCTCGGCTCCGAGGTCATGGGCTCCATGACCCCGTACGGCGTCGGCGGCGGCCACCGCCACACCCCCGAGATGATCCAGAACCTCAGCGCCGCCGCGGGCGAGCGGGTGACCGTCTCCTTCACCCCCACCCTCGCCCCCATGCCGCGCGGCATCCTCGCCACCTGCTCCGCCCGGGCCACGTCCGGCACCACCGCCCAGGACGTACGCGACGCGTACGAGAAGGCGTACGCCGACGAGCCCTTCGTGCACCTCCTCCCGGAAGGCCGGTGGCCCGCCACCGCCTCCGTGTACGGCTCCAACGCCACCCAGCTCCAGGTCGCGTACGACGAGGCGGCCGAGCGCGTCATCGCCGTCAGCGCCATCGACAACCTCACCAAGGGCACCGCCGGCGGCGCGGTGCAGAGCATGAACATCGCCCTCGGACTCCCCGAGTCCACCGGACTGACCACGATCGGAGTGGCACCTTGAGCGTCACCGCAGCGAAGGGATTCACGGCGGCGGGCATCGCCGCCGGGATCAAGGAGAACGGCGGACCCGACCTGGCCCTCGTGGTCAACGAGGGGCCGCGCCGCGCCGCCGCGGGCGTCTTCACCTCCAACCGTGTCAAGGCCGCCCCCGTCCTCTGGTCCGAGCAGGTCCTCAAGGGCGGCACCGTCTCCGCCGTCGTCCTCAACTCCGGCGGCGCCAACGCCTGTACGGGGCCGAAGGGCTTCCAGGACACCCACGCCACCGCCGAGCACACCGCCGAGGTCCTGACCGGCCACAGCGCCGGGGAGATCGCCGTCGCCTCCACCGGCCTCATCGGCGTCACGCTGCCCATGGACAAGCTGCTGCCCGGCATCGGCACGGCCGCCGCGGCCCTCTCCGAGCACGGCGGCGAGAAGGCCGCCATCGCCATCAAGACCACCGACACCGTCCACAAGACCGCCGTCGCGGGCGGCGCGGGCTGGACCGTCGGAGGCATGGCCAAGGGCGCGGGCATGCTCGCCCCCGGCCTCGCCACCATGCTCGTCGTCCTCACCACCGACGCCGACGTCGAGACGGCCGTGCTGGACACCGCGCTGCGCGCCGCCACCCGTACCACCTTCGACCGGGTCGACTCCGACGGCTGCATGTCCACCAACGACACCGTCCTGCTGCTCGCCTCCGGCGCCTCCGGGGTGACCCCCGGGTACGACGCCTTCGCGGAGGCCGTCCGTACGGTCTGCGCCGATCTGGCCCGGCAGCTCATCGGGGACGCCGAGGGCGCCTCGAAGGACATCCGGATCGAGGTGATCAACGCGGCGACCGAGGACGACGCCGTCGAGGTGGGCCGCTCCATCGCCCGGAACAACCTCCTCAAGTGCGCCCTGCACGGCGAGGACCCCAACTGGGGCCGGGTGCTCTCCGCGATCGGTACGACCGGCGCCGCCTTCGAGCCCGACCGGCTGAACGTCGCCATCAACGACGTCTGGGTCTGCAAGAACGGCTCCGTCGGCGAGGACCGCGAGCTGGTCGACATGCGCTACCGCGAGGTCCGCATCACCGCCGACCTGTCCGCCGGTACGGACACGGCGGTCATCTGGTCCAACGACCTCACGGCCGAGTACGTCCACGAGAACAGCGCGTACAGCTCATGAGCACCCGCAAGCACACCGCGCTGCCCAAGGCCCGCATCCTCATAGAGGCGCTGCCCTGGCTCACCCGGCACAACGGGAAGATCGTCGTCATCAAGTTCGGCGGCAACGCCATGGTGGACGAGGAGCTCAAGGCCGCCTTCGCCCAGGACGTCGTCTTCCTGCGGCAGTCCGGCCTCAAGCCGGTCGTCGTGCACGGCGGCGGCCCCCAGATCAGCGCCGCGCTGGACCGGCACGGCCTGGTCAGCGAGTTCAAGGCCGGCCTGCGCGTCACCACGCCCGAGGCGATGGACGTCGTACGGATGGTCCTCGCCGGACAGGTCCAGCGCGAACTGGTCGGCCTGCTCAACGAGCACGGCCCGCTCGCCGTCGGCATGACCGGCGAGGACGCGCACACCATCTCCGCCGTCAAGCACCGGCCACGGATCGACGGCGAACTCGTCGACATCGGCCGGGTCGGCGAGATCACCGCGATCGACACCGGCGCCGTCGAGGCCCTGCTCGCCGACGGCCGGATCCCGGTCATCTCCTCCGTGGCACGCGGCGCCGACGACGGCCGGATCTACAACGTCAACGCCGACACCGCCGCCGCCGCGCTCGCCGCCGCGCTCGGCGCCGAGACGCTGATGGTCCTCACCGACGTGGAGGGCCTGTACGAGGACTGGCCCCACAGCGACGAGGTGATCAGCAGGCTCACCGCCACCCAGCTGGAGACGCTGCTGCCCGAGCTGTCCAGCGGCATGGTGCCGAAGATGGAAGGGTGCCTGTTCGCCGTGCGCAACGGGGTCACCACGGCACGCGTGCTCGACGGCAGGGTCCCGCACTCGATCCTGCTGGAGATCTTCACCGACGAGGGCATAGGGACCATGGTCGTGCCGGACGGGCAGGCCCCCGGCGCGCGGGCCCACGCGCGGGACATCGTACGGACGCACACCGAGGGAGAGGGAGCGAAGTGACCGGCAACCAGGAGCTGATCCAGCGCTGGCAGGGCGTCATGGCCGACAACTACGGGACGCCCGGACTCTCCCTCCTACGCGGCGAGGGCGCCCGCGTCTGGGACGCCGACGGCACCGGGTACACCGACTTCGTCGGCGGCATCGCGGTGAACGCGCTCGGCCACGGACACCCCGCGGTCGTGGCCGCCGTCACCCGGCAGATCGCCGCCCTCGGCCATGTCTCCAACCTGTACGTGGCCCAGCCGCCCGTCGTCCTCGCCGAGCGGCTGATCCAGCTCTCCGGCCGCCCGGGACGGGTGTTCTTCTGCAACTCCGGCGCCGAGGCCAACGAGGCCGCCTTCAAGATCGGCCGGCTGACGGGCCGCACCCACATGGTCGCCACCGAGGGCGGCTTCCACGGCCGGACCATGGGCGCCCTGGCGCTCACCGGCCAGCCCGCGAAGCGGACGCCCTTCCTGCCGCTGCCCGGCGACGTCACCCACATCCCGTACGGGGACGCCGACGCACTGCGCGCCGCGGTCACCGAGGAGACCGCGCTGGTGATCATCGAGCCGATCCAGGGCGAGAACGGTGTGGTCGTCCCGCCCAAGGGCTATCTGGAGGCCGCCCGGGAGATCACCCGTGCCACCGGCACCCTGCTCGTCCTCGACGAGGTGCAGACGGGCGTCGGCCGGACGGGAAGCTGGTTCGAGTACCAGGCGCACCAGGGCGTCGAGCCCGATGTCGTCACCCTCGCCAAGGGCCTCGGCGGCGGTCTGCCGCTCGGCGCGGTCCTCGCCTTCGGGGACGCCGCCGACCTGCTCAAGCCGGGCCAGCACGGCACGACGTTCGGCGGCAACCCGGTCGCCTGCGCCGCCGGACTCGCCGTGCTCGACACGCTCGCCGCCGACGGCTGCCTCGACCAGGTGAAGCGGCTCGGCGAGAAACTGCGCGACGGCGTCGAGGGCCTCGGCCACCCGCTCGTCTCCCACGTCCGCGGTTCGGGACTGCTGCTGGGTATCGTGCTCACCGGGCCGCACGCGCCGACGGTGCAACAGGCGGCCCAGGGTGCCGGTTTCCTGGTGAACGCCCCCGCCCCCGACGTCGTACGGCTGATGCCTCCCCTGATCATCGGCGACTCCGAGGTGGACGCGTTCCTGGAGGCTCTTCCCGGCATCCTCGACGACGCGCACGGGGACGGACGATCCTGAGAAATGAGACGACGACGATGACCGACGCCCACGCCCAGGAAGCGGAGCACGGCGGGCCGTCCGTGCCGCAGACGAGAACCGCCCGCCACCGCCGGATCGTCGACATCCTCAACCGGCAGCCGGTGCGCTCCCAGAGCCAGCTGGCGAAAGTGCTCGCGGACGACGGGCTGAGCGTCACCCAGGCGACGCTCTCCCGCGACCTGGACGAACTGGGCGCGGTCAAGATCCGTAACACCAACGGTGAGTTGATCTATGCGGTCCCCAGCGAGGGCGGCTTCCGCACCCCGCACGCCCCGCTGGGGGAGTCCGCCAAGGAGGAGCGGATGCGCCGCCTCGCCGGTGAACTCCTCATCTCCGCCGAGGCGTCCGCCAACCTCGTCGTCCTGCGCACCCCGCCGGGCGCGGCCCAGTTCCTCGCCTCCGCCATCGACCAGGCCGAACTGAGCGACATCCTCGGCACGATCGCGGGTGACGACACCCTCATGCTGATCAGCCGCGACCCGGCGGGCGGCCAGGCCCTCGCGGACCACCTGCTGAAACTGGCCCAGAACGACCGCTGAACCCGCCCCAGGGGGTGTGCGGTCGGCGTCCCCGGTGCTCAACCGCCGTCCGGGCGGCCCGGGTTGTCCCCGGGCCGCCCGGCTCGCGTCGGTACGGACCCGCCCGCACGTGCGGTGGATACGGATACGGCGCCGCCCGTGTGCCGTCCGCTCAGACCCCCACCGTCGCCACATGGCGGTGGAAGCCGCTCGTCGCCCAGGTCCCGCCGTGCGGCGTGACGGCGAAACCCTCGGTGCCCGGCAGCGCCTCCAGCCACTCCCGCGCCCGCTCGCCCATCGCGTACGCGGCCGTCGCCCGGGTGTCCGCCGCCGTCACGCCCTCCTCGCAGACCACGGTGACCGACGCCAGGCCCCCGTCCGGCGCCTCGCCCGTGTGCGGGTCCAGGACATGGCAACCGCGCTCCGCGGGGCCCGAGGTGGCCACGCCCAGTCCCTGGTCGGTCTCGATCACCGTGGCGAGATCCCCGGGGTGCAGCGGATCGGCGATGCCCACCCGCCACGGGCCGCCCACCAGCTGGATGTCGCCGCCGCCGTTGAGGCAGACCGAGGCCGCCCCGGACGAGGCGATCATCCGGGCCGCCCGCTCCACCGCCCAGCCCTTCACCAGCCCCGTCGGGTCGACCCCGCCCGCGTACCGGGGGGTGAACCAGCCGTCGCTCTCCCGCTCGGCCTCCGCGCACAGGTCGAGCACCTCCACGACCTCCGTCAGACAGTCGGAGAGCGTCAGCTCACCCCGGTTCAGCCGCGAGATCTGGCTGTCGGGGCGGTACGTCGAGAAGATCTCGTCCGCGCGGTGCAGCGAGGCCACCGCCGCCTGGAGCCCCGCCCGTACCCGCGGCCGGTCCCGCACTCCCCGGATGTCGAACGAGAAGACCGTCCCCATCGACTCCTCGACATGGCGCAGCCGCGCCCCCTCGGGCGCCATCAGAGGCCGGCCTGGTCGAGCGCGCTCTGGAGCGATTCCTGGTAGCCCTTGCTGGTGTAGCTGGCACCGGACACGGCGTCGATCTGTGCGCTCTGCGCGGTGACCGCCGCCTGGTTCAGCTTCGGTACGGAGTCGGCGGTGACCGACTTGCTGCGCGCGTCCGAGGAGGGGGCCCGGACCGCCTCGGACGCGGTGACCTTCCCGTCCGCGACGGTGATCCGCACCTGGACCGGGCCGTACTGGGTGTCGACCGCGCTCCCGAGGACGGTCTTCGGGGCGGCGGGCGCCGCGGGCGGGGTGTCCGGCCCCGACCCCGCCCCGGTGCCGGTCCCCGCGTCCGCCCCGGAGCCGCCGGACCCGGCGCCCGCGCCCCCGCTCGCTCCGGCGCCTCCGCTCGCTCCCGCGCCCGTCTCGCCGCCCGCCTCGACCGAACCGCCGCCCGCGTCCGCGCCCGTACCGCCGGTACCGGCCGTGCCCGCCTTGTCCAGGGCGCTCTGGAGCGATTCCTGGTAGCCCTTGCTGGTGTAGCTGGCGCCCGTCACGGCGTCGATCTGTGCGCTCTGCGCGGTGACCGCCGCCTGGTTCAGCTTCGGTACGGCGTCGGCCGTGATCGACTTGGAGCGGGCGTCCGAGCCCGGCGCCTGCACCGCCTCGGCCTGGGTGATCCTGCCGCCGGCCATGGTGAGCCGCACCTGGACCGGGCCGTACTGGGTGTTCACGGCGTCCCCGAGCAGCGGCTGCCCGCCCGTGGCCCCGGCGCCCCCCGCCGCCGCGCCGGCCGCGGAGCCGGGGGGCGCCGTCGCCCCGACCACCGAGGAACCGCCGGGCTGCTTCAGCGCGAGCAGCAGGACTATGCCCGACGCGGTCGCGGCGACACCGATCATGATCCGCCGGAGCGGATGCTTCCTCTTCACCGGCTGCCTCACATTTCGAAGGACTCGTGATGGATGCGCCGGGCGGGCACGCCCGCCTCGCGCAGGGCTTCGTACGATTGACGGGCGAGCCCGGTGGGTCCGCACACGTACACGTCGTGGTCGTCGATGTCCGGCAGCAGCTCGCGCAGCCGCTGGGGGGTGATCTCGGGCCGGACCCCGTCGGGACCGTTGACCGCGTACAGCAGCCGCGCCCCGCGCGCCGACGCGATCTGGCGCAGCTCGCTCCACAGCGCCAGGTCCTCGGTCTTGCTGGCCCGGTAGAGCAGCGTCAGATCGCCGGGCTCACCGGGCAGCGTCTCGAACAGCGCCCGCATCGGGGTGATACCGGCCCCGCCCGCGATCATCAGCACCTTCTCCTGGCTCCGCCGGCCCGCGGTCAGCGCGCCGTAGGGCCCCTCCGCCCAGATCCGCGTGCCCGGCTCCAGCCGCGCCAGCGCCTCGCTGTGCTCCCCGTTCGCCTTGACGGTGATCCGCAGCAGATCCGGGCGCGGCGGCGCCGAGAGCGAGTACGGGTTGGAGCTCCAGCGCAGTCCGTCGGTGAGGAACCGCCAGCGGAAGAACTGGCCGGGCTGCGCGCCGATCCGGTGCAGCCGCCGTCCGGTGATCAGTACGGAGACCACGCCCGGCGCCTCGTACACCGTCGAGTCGACCCGCATCCGGTGGCGCATGTTGAGCCGGACCGGCGTCAGCACGCGGTACCAGAGCAGCAGGGCGCCGGCCGCCGCGTACAGCACGTACCAGACCGTCGTCGCCGTCGTGTTGCCGACGAACTCGGCACCCGTGGCGAGCTGGTGCCAGAACGTCAGGTAGACCGCGACGTAGGTGAGGAGGTGCAGGTAGTACCAGGTCTCGTAGCGCACCTTGCGGCGCACCGTACCGGCCGAGACGAAGCCGACCAGGAGGAGGAGCACCGTCCCGATCGTGGCCTCGATCATCCGCGGGAACGTGGTGACCACGTTGACGGTCTGCTCCAGGACCGGGCTGTTCGCCTGGACCGCGTACCCCCAGACCGTCAGCACGACATGGGCGATCACCAGGCTCACCGCGTACCGGCCGCTCACCGCGTGCCAGCGCGCCACCCGGTCGGAACCGACCCGCCGCTCCAGCGCGGGCACCCGCGCCATCAGCAGCACCACGATCGCGATCAGATAGCCGCCCAGCAGCCCGGTGAGCCGGCCCCCGCCGAGCAGCCACTCGGCCATGTTCATGTAGACGACCGCGGTGTTCTGCCACCACAGCGCCATGACGGCGGCCGCGCCCGCCCAGCACATCAGCAGCAGGGGCAGCGCGCCCGACCGCTGGGGGCTGATCGCGCGCATGGTCTGCCGTCTGGCGGCCCGGCCGTTGTGCATCATCGCCACGGGAACTGCACCTCAACTCTCCTCCGTGCCCGCCGATACGGATTTGAGTGACGGCGGGTTCAAAGAAGCGGGGCAGCGGTGCGACGAGTTCAATCTTTGGTGGTTCCTCCGAACCGGGTGACGGCGGTCAGCGCGGTCGGCCCGTCCGCCGTGCCGATCGCGAGGTGCGGGGCGCGCGCCGGGTCCGCCCACGCCAGCACGGCCCGCATCGCGTCGGCCGGCACGGAGACACAGCCCGCCGTCGCGCCCGCGCCGTCGACGTGGAGGAAGATCCCCGCGCCCCGGCCGCGCACCGGGCGGTCGTAGTTGAAGCCGACGACCATGGCGTGGGAGTACTGCGTCCCGTAGTCCGCGAGCCGCTCCGACTCGGCGGCCCGGCAGTCCGCGGGCAGCCCCTCCACCCAGCGGTTGTAGTCGCGCGACGCGTTGTCCTGGCACCACCAGGAGGCCCCGGTCACGGGACGGTAGGAGTACGCGGTCCCGGCGGGCGCGGGGGCGGTCCCGAACGCGTACGGCAGGGCGTACACCCCCGTCGGCGTGGTGGAGGTGCCCTGCCGGCGGCCGGCGCCCTCGGTGAGCCCGCCGGCCCCGAAGCGCGCGGCGGCGGAGCCGGCGGCCACCCACCGGCCGTCCCGCCGGTCCCACCAGGTGAGCCGGCCGGTGGTCGACCCGGTGCCGGGCGCCTCGGCGGTGAGGAGCTGGCTGCCCCCGCCGGTGTCCGCCATCCGCTCGGG
This sequence comes from Streptomyces sp. NPDC056987, assembly GCF_042673865.1. Lineage (NCBI taxonomy): Bacteria > Bacillati > Actinomycetota > Actinomycetes > Kitasatosporales > Streptomycetaceae > Streptomyces > Streptomyces sp. NPDC056987. The sequence goes on along the minus strand of NZ_JBHURV010000003.1, from coordinate 63,229 downwards.
CAGCGGGGCGTCGGCGGTTCCGGCGCCGTGGACGGTTCCGGCGGCGGGCGTCCCGGTGCCGAGGGCGAGCAGGGTGGCGGCGGCGAGGACGGCCAGGGCGCGCGCGGTCCGGGGACCACGGGCGGTACGGAGGCCCCGCGCGATACGGGTGCTGCGGGCGGTACGAGCTGTACGCATGGCCCGGACCGTACGCGGCGGGTCCGCCGCCGTCCCCCTGGGAGCCCGCGCGCTAGGCCGAACGCAGCCCGGATTCAGCCGGCCGGTCCGTCCGCGCGGGCAGCGGCATCGGCAGCGCGGGGAGCCCGTCGAGGCTCACCGGGACGTGTTCCTTCTTCGCGCAGTACGCGGCGAACTCCTCGTCGGACTTCCGCCCGAAGTGCTCGGCGTGCTGGGTGCGCTCCTCGCGGTACTCCATGAAGGGGACGGCGAATCCGCACGCGTCGGAGATCCGCAGGGCGTGGACGACGACGATCGCGCGGGCGGCCGGTCCGTCGGCCTCCGCGAAGTACGGGATGTACGTGGCCCAGCGCGGGTCGTCACGGAAGACCGGCTCACCCCTGCCGTGCACCCGCAGCACCTTGGGCGGTCCGGTGAAGGCGCACCACATCAGGGTGATGCGGCCGTTCTCCCGGAGGTGCGCGATGGTCTCGGCGCCGCTGCCGCCGAAGTCGAGATAGGCCAGGGTCAGCTCGTCGACCACGACGAGGGTGCCGGCACGCCCCTTGGGCGAGAGGTTGACGTGGCCGTCGTCCGCGAGCGGGGCGGTGGCGGTGAAGAAAACGGGCTGTTCCTCGATGAAGGCGCGGATTCTGCCGTCGATCCGTTCATAGCGTTTTCCCATACGGGTGATTATCGCGCCGCACGACCGGAACGCCGCCGTCGCTCAGAGGCAACGACGGCGTCCCGGTCGGTGGGGTCGGTCCGATGGGTCCGGTCCAGTGGTCAGTTCAGGGTGCAGGGCGCGAGCGCGTCGAGGCCCGCGGGCTTCTCGGCGGTGCGGCCGATGGCGGTGGCCATGCGGTTGATGGTGGCGACGCGCTTGTCCTCCAGCGGGCCGAGGATCGCGTTCTGCACGAAGTTGGGGCCGCCCTGGCCGACGGTGTCGGTGATCCGCTGGTTCGCCTCGGCGATCTGCGTGTTGAGCAGGGCGAGATTGCGGTCGATCTCGGCCTGGGCGGAGGCCGGGACCGCGGGGAGCGAACCCGCGACATCCGGGCAGTTCACCGTGCCCGCGGCTCCGGCGTTCCCGGCGCCCGCGTCTCCGGCACCCGCATCCCCGGCACCCGCGTCTCCGGCCCCGGCGTCCCCGGCGCCCGCGTCTCCGGCTCCTGCGTCTCCAGCGCCCGCATCCCCGGCTCCGGCGTCCCCGGCGCCCGCGTCTCCAGCTCCGGCATCTCCGGCACCCGCGTCACCGGCCCCGGCGCCCGCGTCTCCGGCTCCGGCGTCTCCGGCACCCGCGTCCCCGCCGCCCGCCGCGTTCAGGGTGCAGGGGGCGAGCGCGTCGAGGCCCGCGGGCTTCTCGGCGGTGCGGCCGATGGCGGTGGCCATGCGGTTGATGGTGGCGACGCGCTTGTCCTCCAGCGGGCCGAGGATGGCGTTCTGCACGAAGTTGGGGCCACCCTGGCCGACCGTGTCGATCAGCCGCTGGTTCGCCTCGGAGATCTGGGTCTCCAGGAGCGCGAGGTTGCGGTCGATCTCGGCCTGGGCGGAGGCCGGGACCGCGGGGAGCGAGCCCGCGACGGCCGGGCAGCTCACCGTGCCGGGCGAGCCGGCCTGCGCACCGCTGTCGCCCTCGCCGGCCAAGGCGTTGCCGGCGATCACGGCACCGGACAGGACGACCGCGGCGGCGCCACCGGCGATGAGCACACGGCGCTTGTTGTACTTCGGAAGAGCCCTGGACATGCGGAAACCTCACTCGGATAAGGGCGGGGGTGGGGGCCGTCCGGTGCGTGGCCGGACGGCTCCGTCGGTTCATGCGGGTCGTACAACGCGGCGCCTGCGTTCGGTGAGGTGTACGAGGTGATCACGCCGCCCGTTCAAACGTCACTCCAATCTCTCCGAGAAACTCTCCGAGATTGACGAATCATACGGAGGGATGCATACTTATGCCCATCAGTGAATGCATCGTAAGGAGAAACCCGTGACCGAGCGCGTCGTACTCGCCTATTCGGGCGGCCTGGACACCTCCGTCGCCATCGGCTGGATCGCCGAGGAGACGGGCGCCGAGGTCATCGCCGTTGCCGTGGACGTCGGCCAGGGTGGCGAGGACCTGGACGTCATCCGCAAGCGCGCGCTCGCCTGCGGTGCGGTGGAAGCCGAGGTCGCGGACGCCAAGGACGAGTTCGCCGAGGAGTACTGCCTCCCGGCGATCAAGGCCAACGCCCTTTACATGGACCGCTACCCGCTGGTCTCCGCCCTCTCCCGGCCGACGATCGTCAAGCACCTCGTCGCCGCCGCCAAGAAGCACGGCGCCGGCACCGTCGCCCACGGCTGCACCGGCAAGGGCAACGACCAGGTGCGGTTCGAGGCCGGGATCACCGCTCTCGGCCCGGACCTGAAGTGCATCGCCCCGGTCCGTGACTACGCGATGACCCGGGACAAGGCGATCGCCTTCTGCGAGGAGAAGAACCTCCCGATCGCGACCACCAAGAAGTCCCCGTACTCCATCGACCAGAACGTTTTCGGGCGCGCCGTCGAGACGGGCTTCCTGGAGGACATCTGGAACGGCCCGATCGAGGACGTGTACGAGTACACCTCGAACCCGGCCACCCCGCGCGAGGCCGACGAGGTGATCATCTCCTTCAAGGAGGGCGTCCCCGTCGCGATCGACGGCAAGCCCGTCACCGTCCTCCAGGCCATCCAGCAGCTCAACGAGCGGGCGGGCGCCCAGGGCATCGGCCGGATCGACATGGTCGAGGACCGGCTCGTGGGCATCAAGTCCCGGGAGATCTACGAGGCGCCCGGCGCCATCGCGCTGATCACCGCGCACCAGGAGCTGGAGAACGTCACCGTCGAGCGTGAGCTGGCCCGCTACAAGCGGCAGGTCGAGCAGCGCTGGGGCGAGATCGTCTACGACGGCCTGTGGTTCTCCCCGCTCAAGCGCGCCCTGGACGGCTTCATCAACGAGGCCAACCAGCACGTCACCGGCGACATCCGGATGACGCTGCACGGCGGCCGTGCCGTCGTCACCGGCCGGAAGTCGGACGAGTCGCTGTACGACTTCAACCTCGCCACCTACGACTCGGGCGACACGTTCGACCAGTCCAAGGCCCAGGGGTTCATCGAGATCTTCGGCCTCTCCTCCAAGATCGCCGCCCGCCGCGACCTCGCCTGAGCGAGCCCGGCCGACCCCGCCCGTACGACGGCCGCCTCCCCCCTTCCTCCACGGCGGGGAGGCGGCCGTGCTTCTTCCAGGCACCATGTTCGAGACTTCACGAACCCTCCAAGGAGTTCCGCAGTGAGCAGCAACAACGGTGACGTCCGGCTCTGGGGCGGACGCTTCGCCGACGGTCCCTCGGAGGCGCTGGCGGCCCTGTCGGCGTCGGTCCACTTCGACTGGCGGCTCGCGCCGTACGACATCGCCGGGTCCCGCGCCCACGCCCGGGTGCTCCACAAGGCGGGACTGCTCACCGCCGACGAACTGACCCGCATGATCGCCGGTCTCGACCGGCTGGAGGCGGACGTCGCCGACGGCTCGTTCACCGGCACCGTCGCCGACGAGGACGTCCACACCGCCCTGGAGCGCGGGCTCCTGGAGCGCCTCGGCGCCGACCTCGGCGGCAAGCTGCGCGCCGGCCGTTCCCGCAACGACCAGGTCGCCACGCTCTTCCGGATGTACCTGCGCGACCACGCGCGGATCGTCGGCGGGCTGATCGCCGACCTCCAGGACGCGCTGGTCGGTCTCGCCGAGGCCAACCCGGACGTCGCGATGCCGGGGCGTACGCACCTCCAGCACGCCCAGCCCGTCCTCTTCGCGCACCACGTACTGGCGCACGTGCAGTCGCTCTCCCGGGACGCGGAGCGGCTGCGGCAGTGGGACAAGCGCACGGCGGTCTCCCCGTACGGCTCCGGCGCGCTGGCCGGCTCCTCGCTCGGCCTCGACCCCGAGGCGGTCGCCGCCGACCTGGGCTTCGAGCGCGGCTCGGTGGGCAACTCGATCGACGGGACGGCCTCGCGCGACTTCGTGGCCGAGTTCGCCTTCATCACCGCGATGATCGGCGTCAACCTGTCGCGCATCGCGGAGGAGATCATCCTCTGGAACACGAAGGAGTTCTCCTTCGTCACCCTGCACGACGCGTTCTCCACCGGCTCCTCGATCATGCCGCAGAAGAAGAACCCGGACATCGCGGAGCTGGCGCGCGGCAAGTCGGGGCGGCTCATCGGCAATCTGACCGGGCTGCTGGCCACGCTCAAGGCGCTGCCGCTCGCGTACAACCGCGATCTCCAGGAGGACAAGGAGCCGGTCTTCGACTCCTGCGACCAGCTGGAGGTCCTGCTGCCCGCCTTCACCGGCATGATGGCCACGCTGACCGTCAACCGGACCAGGATGGAGGAGCTGGCCCCCGCCGGTTTCTCGCTCGCCACGGACATCGCGGAGTGGCTGGTCCGCCAGGGCGTGCCGTTCCGGGTGGCCCACGAGGTCGCGGGGGAGTGCGTCAAGGAGTGCGAGTCGCTCGGTATCGAGCTGGACGAGCTGACGGACGAGCAGTTCGCGAAGATCTCCGCGCACCTCACCCCGGACGTCCGGTCGGTGCTCAACGTGGCCGGATCGCTGGCCTCCCGTAACGGCCGGGGCGGCACGGCCCCCTCCGCCGTGGCCGCCCAGCTCGCCGAGGTCAAGGCGGACCTGGTGATCCAGCACGCCTGGGCGACCGCCAGGAAGTGACGGTCCGCCGGTGGGCGGCGGCGCGGGGTCACTCCTCCGCCGCCCACCGCGCGAGCGCCTCGAAGTCCGGCCGGGTCAGCCCGATGCCGGGGTCGACGCGCAGCAGCAGGGCGGGGGTGAGGTGTTCCCGCTCCACCCACTCCCGGTCGTACGGCGTGATCTCGTCGTCGACCCAGGCGAACGGCCGCCCGGCCGCGTACTCCAGGACGTACCGCGTCTTCCAGAAGGTCCCGCGCGGGGTCCTCCCGTGCGTTTCGGGCCAGCTGATGTACGGCAGCTCCGGCAGCCCGAGGTGCGGACCGATCCACTCGTTGGCGTCGCCCTCCCAGGTCGTGGCCCAGACCAGCTCGTAACGGCCGGCGAGCGCCAGCAGCTCCGTGCCGTGCTCAGGGTTGAGCAGCACGGTCAGCGGCTGCGGGTACGGCCAGGCCGAGGGGCGCATCACGTGCGCGGTGTAGCCGTGCGGCGGCCGCGGCTCCGACAGGGCGGCGTACGGATTGAGCGGACCGTCGACATCGATCAGCAGCAGTGGCTTCATCCACTCCACCTCTCCGGCTCTCTGGTAGATCATCGCATTGAATGAGACGTTGATGTCTCATTCGGGTTATGGTTGCCTCATGACGACCGACCGGGACCAGGTGCTGCGCACCGCCGCGGCCCTGCTCACCCGCAGACCGACCGCGACCATGGACGAGGTCGCGCGCGCCGCCGGCATCGGCCGGGCCACTCTCCACCGGCATTTCGCCGGGCGGGACGCGCTGATCAAGGCGCTGGAGGCGCGCGGCCTCCAGGAGCTGGAGGCGGCCCTGGACGGGGCCGGTCTTGACGAGGGCCCCGCGGACGAGGCGCTGCGCCGGCTCGTCGCCCGGGTCGAACCCGTCGCCGGGCTCCTCGCCTTCCTCGTCACCGAGAACCAGCTCTTCGAGGGCGAGGTCAACGAGGGCTGGGACCGGATCGACGCCCGCTTCTCCGCGCTCTTCCGGCGCGGCCAGGAACAGGGCCACTTCCGGATCGACCTCAGCCCCGCCTGGCTGACCGAGGCGCTGTACGGACTCATCGGCGCCGGCGCCTGGGCGATCCACGACGGCAGGGTCGCCGCCAAGGACTTCCAGTACATGATCGTCGAGTTGCTGCTCGGCGGAGCGCGACGGAGCGTGGACACATGACCAGCACCCACCCGGCGGTGACGGACGCCGAGTTCCGGCCCCGTCCCGGGCGCTGGATCGCGCTCACCGTCCTGGTCCTCGCGGTGCTGCTGGTGGCCGTCGACGCCACCGTGCTCGGCCTCGCCACCCCCTTCCTCAGTGAGGACCTCAAACCCTCCGGCACACAGCTCCTGTGGATCGGCGACATCTACTCCTTCGTCATCGCGGGCCTGCTGGTCTCGATGGGCAGCCTCGGCGACCGCATCGGCCGCAAGAAGCTGCTGCTGACGGGCGCGGTCGCGTTCGGCGGTGTCTCCGTGCTGAACGCCTACGCGTCCACCCCGGAGATGATGATCGTGGCGCGGGCGCTGCTCGGGGTCGCGGGCGCGACCCTGATGCCGGCCACGCTCGCCCTGATCCGGAATCTCTTCCACGATCCCCGCGAGCGCAGTCTCGCCATCGGCATCTGGGGCGCGATGGCGTCGGCGGGCGCGGCGGTCGGCCCGGTCGTCGGCGGCTTCCTGCTGGAGCACTTCTGGTGGGGCTCGGTCTTCCTGATCAACCTGCCCGTGATGGCGGTGCTCGTCCTCGTCGGCATCCGTACGCTCCCCGAGTCGAAGAACCCGGCCCCGGGCCCCTGGGACCTGCTCAGCGTGGCGCTCTCGCTCGTCGGCATCGTCGGTGTGGTGTACGCGATCAAGGAGGCCGCCGCGCACGGGGCGGCCTGGGAGGTCGCGGTGGTCGGGGTGGCCGGCGTGGCCGCGCTCCACTGGTTCGTACGCCGCCAGCTCACCCTGCCCGCCCCGCTGCTGGACGTGCGCCTCTTCCACCACCGGGGGTTCTCCGGTGCCGTACTGGCCGATCTGCTGACGATCCTCGGCCTGTCCGGGCTGGTCTTCTTCCTCTCACAGTTCCTGCAACTGGTCCAGGGGCGCGGCCCGCTGGAGGCCGGTGTCGCCGAACTGCCCGCGGCGATCGGCGCGGTGGTGACCGGGCTGCTCGCGGGCCGTGCCGCGCGCCGGTTCTCCGTACGGGCGGTGGTGGCCGGCGGGCTCGCGGCGATCGGTGTCCCGCTCGCCGTGATGACCGGGCTGAGCGCGTCCACCGGCTACCCGGTGCTGGGCGCGGTGCTGCTGCTCGTCGGGGCCGGCGCGGGCTTCTCGTTCACCGTCACCGCGGACGTGATCCTCTCCAGCGTCCCCAAGGAACAGGCGGGCTCGGCCTCCGCGGTCTCCGAGACGGCGTACGAACTGGGCGCGGCGCTCGGCATCGCGCTGCTCGGCTCCGTCGTCACCGGCGTCTACCGGGACTTCGCCACCCCGCCCGGCATCCCCGCGGCGACGGCCGCGCAGGCCCACCAGTCGCTGGGCGGTGCGGTGGACGCCGCGGCCACCCTGCCGGGCCCCGGGGGCGCGGAACTGCTCGCCTCCGCCCAGGACGCCTTCGTCGACGGCCTGCGCGTGGCGTCGGGCCTCGGCGCGGCGGTCCTGCTGGCGACGGCGGCGGCCGCCTGGTTCCTGCTGAAGGGCCAGAAGCTGGACGACGGCGTCGAACACTGAGGGCCGGCCGCTGTCCCGGGGGAGCGCCTACGCGGCCTTGGCCTTCGTGGCGTACATGTCCACGTACTCCTGGCCGGACAGCTCCATGACCTCGGTCATCACCGAGTCCGTCACCGCGCGCAGCACATAGCGGTCCCGGTCCATGCCCTCGTACCGGGAGAACTCCATCGGCTCGCCGAAGCGCACCGTCACCTTGCCGAAGCGCGGCATGCCGGAACCGCTCGGCTGGAGCTTGTCCGTGCCGATCATCGCGAACGGGACCACCGGCGCGCCCGTCATCAGCGTCAGCCGCGCGATGCCCGTACGCCCCCGGTACAGGCGGCCGTCGGGGGAGCGGGTGCCCTCCGGGTAGATGCCGAAGAGCTGGCCCTGCTCCAGCACCCGGCGGCCCGTCATCAGCGCCGCGACACCGCCCCGGCCGCCGTCCCGGTCCACCGGGATCATGCCGACACCGGTGAAGAACCAGGCCATCAGCCGGCCCTTGAGCCCCTTGCCCGTGACGTACTCGTCCTTGCCGATGAAGAAGACCTGACGGTCGCAGACCAGCGGCAGGACCATCGAGTCGATGAAGGTGAGGTGGTTCCCGGCGAGGATTACGGGGCCGCTCCGCGGGATGTTCTCGGCGCCCTCCACCCTCGTACGGAACATCAGGCGCATGACCGGCCCGAGCACTGCCTTGATGAGGGCGAAGCGGGACAACGGGTCCTCCGGTGTCGTGGTGCGGTTGTTGGACGGCCGAGTAAATCCGTGCAGGTGAGTACGGTACTCGCGGCCCGGGGGCGGCGCACATCGGGTTCACGGAGTGGATACGCACTGTTGATCTGTGTTCCCACCACGTTCGCGCGATGGTCTCCCGTACGGAGGGGACGTCCGCCTACGCTCACCTCGATTCTCCGGCACGGGACCCACATCGAAGGAGCGTTCATGACACAGGGTGCGCGGAACACGCCCGGACGGCGGACCGTACTGGGCGCGGCGGTGCTCGGCTCGGCGGCCGCGGCGCTGCCTACCGCGGCGGTCGCCGCCGAGCGGGGACGGGGCGGCCACGGGCCGTCGGGGCCGGCCCTCCCCGTGCCCACGGTCATCGGCCACCGGGGGGCCAGCGGCTACCGCCCGGAGCACACCCTCGGCTCGTACCAGCACGCCCTCGACCTCGGCGCGCACGTGATCGAGCAGGACCTGGTGCCCACCAAGGACGGGCATCTGGTGTGCCGTCACGAGAACGACATCACGGCCACCACCGATGTCGCGGACCACCCGGAGTTCGCCGACCGCAAGGCCACCAAGTCCATCGACGGGGTCAGCCTCACCGGCTGGTTCACCGAGGACTTCACCCTCGCCGAGCTGAAGACCCTGCGCGCCAAGGAGCGCATCCCGGGTGTGCGGCAGCACAACACGCTCTACGACGGCCGCTGGACGGTCCCCACCTTCGAGGAGGTGCTCCGCTGGGCCGACGAGCAGGGCCGCCGCCTCGGCCGCACCGTCTGGCTCTACACCGAGACCAAGCACCCCACCTACTTCCGCTCCATCGGCCTCGGCCTGGAGGAGCCCTTCGCGAAGCTGCTCCGTAAGTACCGCCGCGACCGCGCCGACTCCGCGATCTTCCTGCAGTCCTTCGAGCCGAGCAGCATGCGGCGGATGGCGAAGCTGGTCGACTCGCCGCGCGTCGTCCTGCTCGACGCGGCGGGCAGCCGCCCCTGGGACTTCACGGTGGCGGGCGACCCGCGGACGGTCGCCGATCTGGTGAAGCCCGAGGGGCTGAAGTGGATCGCGTCCTTCGCGCAGGGCATCGGCCCGACGCTCGACCTCGTCATCCCGAAGGACGCCGCGGGCAGGCTCGGGAAGCCCACCACGCTCGTCCGGGACGCCCACGCCGAGGGGCTGGTCCTGCACCCGTACACGCTCCGCAACGAGAACGCCTTCCTGCCCGCCGACTTCCGGCGCGGCACGGACCCGAACGCGTACGGCGACGCCTTCGGCGCACTGCGGGCCTACTTCGAGCAGGGCATCGACGGGATCTTCACCGACAACCCGGACACCGGTCTGCTCGCGCGGGCGGACTTCGTCAGCCGCTGAGCCGGTTTCCCCCGGTCGGGTGACTGCCCGGCCGGGGGGCAACCTTCCGCCACCGCCCGGACGTCCCGCCGGACATGACGCCCGCCCGTGCCACCCGGCCCCTCCGCGCCCCCCGCCCGCCCCAGCCCGAGGCGCACCGCCCGCCGGAACCCGGGCGCGCGCCGGGCTCCCCGGCGATCGCGCCCGCGCCCGCGCCGGGAAGCCTCGTCCGCGCGCTGCTGCCCCTGGTCCGGGCCGAGGCCGCCGCGGAGGCGCCGGCGGCCGGCGTCGAGGCCGGGGACCTCGAACAGGGCGCCTGGGTGCGGCTGCTGGAGCGGCCGGCCCGGGCGGGGGCGCCCGGCGACCCGGCGCGCTGGGTGCGCGACGTCGTACGGGCGGAGGCGCGCCGCGCCCGGCGCACCGCCGCCAGGGAACGCACGTACCGCCACGAACCCCCCGCCGACCTCGAATCGGACCCCGAGCGGATCGTGCTGCGCACCGACCGGAACAGGGCGGTGCGCGCGGCGGTCGGCCGCACGCCGGGCCGCTGCCCGAGTGTGCTGACGGCGATGCTGTCCGCCAAGGACCTCACCTACCGGGAGATGGCCGGTGAGTTGGGTATGTCACAGGGCAGTTTGGGGCCCTTGCGGTCGAGATGCCTGGGATGCCTGCGCAGAATGCTGGCGGCGGAGGTTGCGGCTCCTGAACGCGGGGGAAAGGAGCGGTAGACACCGGCGGACCAAGTGAGCGGGAGGCATGCACACATGGGCATGAGCGTGACCATCTCAGCGGCACGTGCGCAGGACGCGGAACAGATCCTGAAACTCCAGTACCTGTGCTACCAGAACGAGGCCGAGCTGTACGGCGACTACACCATCGAGCCGCTGACCCAGACGCTCGACGACCTGCGGGCCGAACTCGACAGCGGACACGGCCTGGTGGCCCGCCTCGGCGACGAGGTGGTGGCCTCCGTGCGCGGCAGCGTCGACGAGACGGGCACCGCGCGGATCGCGAAACTCATCGTCCACCCGCGGCTGCGCAGGCACGGTCTCGGCGGACGGCTGCTCGACGCCATCGAGGTCCACTTCACGGCGGAGCCGGCCGCGCGGCGCTTCCAGCTCTTCACCGGCCACCGCAGCGAGGGCAATCTGCGGCTCTACCGCAGCCGTGGGTACGCGCCGGTGGCGACGGAGCAGGTCGGTCCCCGGCTGCGGCTCGTCACGCTGGAGAAGACGCCCGCCGACCGCGTGTACATGGCCAGCGCCTGACGTGAGGGCGGAATCCTCCCCGTCCGCCGCGCACCGGCGAAGGCCGACCGGGGATTCCGCTTCTCGAACGCGTCCGGGCCGCCCCGGGCTCACGCGCGCGCCGCGGCCCGCTTCCGCAGCCACAGGATGCCCGTGACCGGCAGCAGCACCGGGATGAAGAGATAGCCCCTGCCGTAGTCCGACCAGACGGTGGAGTCCGGGAAGGCGGACGGGTCCGCCAGCGCCCATGTCCCCACCGTCAGGACCCCGGCCAGTTCCACGGCGCAGCACACCAGGGCCGCCCGGCGCGCCGCCTCGCCGCCGCGCACCAGGGTGTACGTGATGAACGCGTAGACGGCGGCCGCGACGGCGGAGAGCGAGTAGGCCAGCGGCGCGTGGTCGAACTCGGTGGCGATCTGATAGGCCGAGCGCGAGACGGCGCCCACGGACATCACCCCGTACAGCCAGACCAACAGCAGCCCGGGCCCCTTGACCAGGGGGGCCGGCCGGGCGGGCGCGCCGCCCGGCGCCCCGGACGTCTCCGGTACCTCGGTGCTCATCGGGTCAGCCTCCCCAGATGTCGTGGAGCCGTACTTCCAGCACGGCCAGGACGACCGCCCCCGCGGCGACCGTCACCGAACCCCAGCGGGTCCGCTCACCCAACGACAGGAAGCCCGCCGCGGGCACGGCCAACAGGGCGCCCAGCAGGTACGAGACGAAGATGACCGAGCCCTCGTCGGCCTGCTCGCCGCGCGCGAGCTGGACGACCCCGACCACGACCTGGACCAGCGCCAGCAGGGTCACCACGGCCATGCCGATGAAGTGCCAGTCCTTGGTGGGCTGGTCGCGGTAGGCGGCGTGACCGCACCAGGCGGCGAGGACGAGCGCGGCCACGGAGACCGCGACCGTCAGGGCGACAAGCATGGAGCTGAGAGTATTACGGCGCAAAAGGCCCCCGGCGGGCGCCCCCGGCCGCCTCCGCCCGCCCGTGCTCGGGCCGGGTTCCGGCCGTGTTCCGCCCGCGCGCGGCAAGCGGCGGGTGACCGTGGCCTTGACCACAGCGAACGCCGGTCCGCGACCGCCCCCGAAGGGCGCGGGGATCCGGCCACCGCCACGGTCCGCTCCGTATCCGCGCAGGTCACAGCCGTGGCAGCGGCCGCGGCCCGGGCCCGCCGAGGCGGCCGGACCACGGTCGCCGCACCTCCCGTACCGTCCGTATGGCGCGACGTTTTGTTCCGCTATTCGGACACTCGCCCGGTGGGCGGTCTGATGTCTGTTTTACTTGCCGTATGACCACGACGAGCTACCGCGCCCCCGCGACCGAGGCGATCACGACGCCCGGTGCTCGTTGTCTGTGTCGAATGTGCTCCTTCTGAGGGCCCCCGCCTGAGCCTCGCGCCCCCGAAGCGAGCCTGCCCCCAATACACACGCCCGCGCCCGGTCGGGCCTGTCCCGCGCGCGCCGCGCCCCGGTCATCCACCGCGCCGGCGTGCGCGCGGCCACGACGAATGCCCCGTGCCCGGCCCATCCCGCCGCGCACTCGACAGTGACGGAAACCCCCTGTGATCACTACTACGGGCCTGACCAAGGTCTACCGGTCCGCGCAGTCGCGCGGCCGTGAGGTCACCGCGCTCGACGGCGTCGACCTGCATGTCCGCGAGGGCGAGGTCTTCGGCGTCGTGGGCCGCAGCGGCGCCGGTAAATCCTCGCTGATCCGCTGCGTCAACCTCCTCGAACGCCCCACCGCCGGGACGGTCACCGTCGACGGCCAGGACCTCACCGCGCTCGCCGGCCGGGGCCGCCGGGCCGGGAAGGAGCTGCGCCGCGCGCGCAGCTCGATCGGCATGGTCTTCCAGCACTTCAACCTGCTGTCCTCCCGCACCGTCAAGGACAACATCGAACTCCCGCTGGAGATCCTCGGCGTCACCGGCGAGGAGCGCTCCCGCCGCGCGCTGGAACTGCTCGACCTCGTCGGACTCGCCGACAAGGCCAAGGCGTACCCCGCCCAGCTCTCCGGCGGCCAGAAGCAGCGCGTCGGCATCGCCCGCGCGCTCGCCGGCCGCCCGAAGGTGCTCCTCTCCGACGAGGCGACCAGCGCCCTCGACCCGGAGACCACCCGCTCCATCCTCCAACTGCTGCGCGACCTCAACCGGCAGCTCGGCCTGACCGTCCTGCTCATCACCCACGAGATGGAGGTCGTGAAGACGATCTGCGACTCGGCGGCGCTGATGAGCCGGGGCCGGATCGTCGAGTCCGGCACCGTCGGCGAACTCCTCGCCACCCCCGGCTCCCAGCTCGCCCAGGAACTCTTCCCGGTCGGCGGGACGCCCTCGGGCCCCGGCCGTACGGTCATTGACGTCACGTTCCACGGCGAGGCGGCCACCCAGCCGGTGATCTCCCAGCTCGCCCGCACCTACAACATCGACATATCGATCCTGGGCGCCGCGATGGACACCGTCGGCGGACGCCAGATCGGCCGGATGCGTATCGAACTCCCCGGCGCGTACGAGGAGAACGTCGTCCCGATCGGCTTCCTGCGCGAACAGGGCCTCCAGGCGGAGGTCGTCGAGGCCGACGAGACCGCCGCGCCCGTGACCGTCCCGGCCCAGGCCCTCGCGCCCGTGAAGGAAGATGCCATGTGACCTGGTCGGAAATGCAGCCCCTGCTGGCCCAGGGAACCATCGACACCCTCTACATGGTGCTGTGGTCCGCGCTCGTCACCGTCGCGGGCGGACTGCCCCTCGGCATCCTGCTGGTCCTCACCGACCAGGGCGGACTGCTCCAGAACACCCTGGTCAACAAGGTGGTCGGGGTGATCGTGAACATCGGCCGCTCGCTGCCGTTCATGATCCTGCTGATCGCGCTGATCCCCTTCACCACCCTGGTCGTCGGCACCTTCATCGGCCCCACCGCGATGATCGTGCCGCTGGCGATCGGCGCCATCCCCTTCTTCGCGCGCCTCGTCGAGACGGCGGTCCGCGAGGTCGACCACGGGCTGGTCGAGGCCGTCCAGGCGATGGGCGGATCGATCCCCACCATCGTCCGCAAGGTCCTGCTCCCGCAGGCCCTGCCCTCCCTCGTCTCCGCCGTCACCACCACCCTCATCGTGCTCATCGGCTACTCGGCGATGGCGGGCGCGGTGGGCGGTGAGGGGCTCGGCTCCAAGGCCGTCACCTACGGCTTCCAGCGCTTCGAGAACGGCTTCATGATCGCCACGGTCGTGGTGCTGATCGCGCTCGTCACCGTGATCCAGCTCCTCGGCGACGGCGCCGTACGGCTGCTGGCCCGCCGCGGCCGTACCGCCTCCTGACCCTCCCGACCTTCTCCCCAACCGCCCGCACTCCTTGTCCGGGCCACGTCACCCGCACCACCGGAAAGAGGCACTCTTCGTGCGTACCACCCTCAAGATCACCGCGGCCGCGGCCGTCACCACGGCCCTTGCCCTCGGCCTCGGCGCCTGCGGCACCTCCTCCGACCCGGGCGCCGGCTCCACCGCCTCCGCCGACACCTCCAAGCCCCTCGTCGTCGCCGCGTCCCCGACCCCGCACGCCGACATCCTGAACTTCGTCAAGAAGAACCTGGCGGAGAAGGCCGGCCTCAAGCTGGAGGTCAAGGAGTTCACGGACTACGTCCTGCCGAACACCGCCACCCAGAGCGGCGAGGTCGGCGCCAACTTCTTCCAGCACAAGCCCTACCTCGACGACTTCAACAAGAAGAAGGGCACCGACATCGTGCCCGTCGTCAACGTCGAGCTGGAGCCCCTGGGCCTCTACTCCAAGAAGGTCAAGGCACTGACCGACCTCAAGGCCGGCCAGACCGTCGCCATCCCCAACGACACCACCAACGAGGGCCGCGCGCTCAAGCTGCTCGCCGACAACGGTGTGATCACACTGAAAGACGGCGTCGGCACCGACGCCAACCTCTCCTCCGTCAAGGACGCGAAGGGCCTCACGTTCAAGGAACTGGAGGCCGCCACACTGCCCCGCGCCCTGAACGACGTGGACGCCGCCGTCATCAACGGCAACTACGCCATCGAGGCCAAGCTCAAGCCCGCCCAGGACGCGCTCGCCCTGGAGAAGGCCGACGGCAACCCGTACGCCAACTTCCTCGCCGTCAAGCGCGGCAACGAGAAGGACCCGCGCGTCGTGAAGCTCGCGCAGCTCCTCAACTCCGACGAGGTCAAGAAGTACATCGACGACACCTACGACGGCTCGGTCATCCCCTCCTTCGGCGCGGCCAAGTAGGCACACCGGTCACGTTCCCGCCCGCGCGCGCCCCGCACACACCGATCGTGTGCGGGGCACACGCATCCGTACGGACCCGGCCATGCGCATCCCGTCCGGATGCTGCATGCTGTGCATTTACGACGGACTGAGGCATGGAGCTCGCATGACTACCACCTTTCCGGACGTCTCCATCAGCACGGAGCGGTTGGTGCTGCGCCCCTACGAACTCGCGGACATCCCGGCGCACATCGACATGATGAACGACGAGATGGTCACGGCCTGGACCTCCGTGCCCCATCCCTACACCCACAAGGACGCCGAGGTGTGGGTCCGAAGAATCGCCCCCAACGAACGCCGCACCGGACGCGGGATCGCCTTCGCCGTCCACGAGTTCCTGACCCAGCGGCTCGTCGGCGTCGTACGCCTGCGGAACACCAACTGGCACGCCCTCGCCACCGAGGCGTCGTACGTGACCGCCCCCTGGGCCCGCGGCGAGGGCTACGCCACCGAGGCGATGCAGGCGGTCGCCCAGTGGCTCTTCCGCGACCAGAAGTTCGAACGCATCGAAGTACGCACCGCCGCCGACAACACCGCCGCCCAGCAGGTCGCGCAGAAGATCGGCTGCATCAGCGAGGGCGTCCTGCGCAACGCCTGGATAGCGCGCTCGCAGACCGAGGACGGCGGCTGGACCCGGATCCGCACCGACCTCATCGTCTGGAGCCTGCTCCCCGAGGACCTCGAAGGCATCGACGAACAACTGGCCGACGCGCGCGGTTACGCCTCCTTCCCCGACTGGCGCTGACCCCGCACCGCCCCACCCCGACCCGCACCCCCGCCGTCCGACCGGGCCAGGTACTCTCACCGTGCCCGGCCCCAGGGGCCCCCACCCGCGACAACCTTCGGGAGACTGACGACGATGGCCGACCGCGTCACGGTGATCGGCTGGGACGGCTCGCCCCTCACCGCCGCCGCCAGGTCCGCGCTCTCGGCCGCCACCCTGGTGGCCGGGGCCGCCCACCATCTCGCGCTCCCCGAGGTGCCCGCCCGAGCCGAACGCATCCGGCTCGGCTCCATCGACCTGGCGGCCCGCAGGATCGTCGGCCACCGCGGCACCGCCGTCGTCCTCGCCGACGGCGACCCCGGCTTCTTCGGCGTCGTACGCACCCTGCGCGCGCCCGCGCACGGCCTGGAGGTCGAGGTCGTCCCCGCGGTCTCCTCGGTCGCCGCCGCCTTCTCCCGGGCCGGCATGGCCTGGGACGACGCCCAGATCGTCGTCGCCCACCGCCGCACCCTGCGCCGCGCCGTCAACGTCGTCCGCGCCCACACCAAGGTCGCCGTCCTCACCTCCCCGGGCGCGGGACCCGCCGAACTCGCCCTGCTCCTCGACGGCATCCACCGCACCTTCGTCATCTGCGAGGAACTGGGCACCGACCGCGAACAGGTCACCGTCCTCACCTCCGACAAGGCCGCCGACCACGTTTGGCGCGACCCCAACGTCGTGATCGTCATCGGGGGCGTCGGCACCGCACCCGCCCCGTCCGGCGGCTGGATCGCCGGTCGCGACCCCGGCTACCCGCCGGAGCGCCGCGGCTGGGCGCTGCCCGGCGCGGAGTACGGCATCAACCTCGACGAGGGCGAGTCCACCTGGCTGCGCGCCGCCCAGCTCGCCCGGATCGGCGCCCGCACCGGCGACCTGATCTGGGACATCGGCTCCGGCAGCGGAGCCCTCGCCGCCGAGGCGGCCCGCTTCGGCGCGGCCGTGATCGCCGTCGACGACGAACCCGGCGCCTGCGCCAGCACGGCCGCCGCCGCCCGCCGCGCGGGCGTCCAGCTCCAGGTCGTCCAGGGCCGCGCGCCCCATGTGCTGGAACGGCTCCCCGAACCCGATGTCGTACGGATCGGGGGCGGCGGCGTCGATGTCGTCATCGCCTGCGCCGACCGGCGACCCGAGCGGATCGTCACCCACGCCGCCACCAGGGACGAGGCCGAAGCGGTCGGAACGGCCTTGGCCGGAGGGGGATATGAGGTGGAGTGCGCCCTTCTCCAGTCCGTCGAACTCGACACGGGAGGGTGGACCGAGCGCGAGCGCTCCGTCGTCTTCCTGGTCTCGGGACGGCGTCGGGGACTCCCCTCATGACCCTGCCGCGACCCTTCGCGAGGTAGGCTGGCCGATCGTTGTACCGCTGCCGGGCGTTCGTCGCTTCGTTCGTCAATGTCCGGAAAAGGGGCCCGTTTTGAGCCCTGATGTGATACAGCGGAGAACCGGGGGGACGCGCGACGTGGCGCAGTCCACAGCGGGCCGTGGCGTATCCCCGCCACGGCTGGGCAAGCCCGCGGGAAGCCGTGCGAATACGGGCGGACCGAGGGTCGATTCGTGCCGCGCGGCGCCCACGCTCGTTGTTCCTGACGGGCGCCGGACACACGCCGCGGATCGGGCGCCCCGGTGGAAGGGCCGAAGGAGCGGAAACAAATGGGCGAGGGGTACGCATGACTGACACCGGCCAGGTCCCGGGCGAGGGACTGCCGGAGAACGCAGGCATGGTGAAGCAGCCGGGCGTACCGGCTCCCGGCACGTACACCTACCTGACCCCCTCCGGGCCCGCCACCGAGGACGAAGACCTTCTGCTGATGCCGAGTTCACAGGGCGGCTGGAGCGACCCCCAGGTCGTCCCGGCGGACCCGCACGCCGCCTACGCCGTGCCCGAGGGGTACGCCGCCGACAGCTACGCGACGGCGCCCCAGCAGGCGTACGGGGTCCCCGAGGGCTACCCGGCCCCCGAGGCGTACGCCGCCCCCGCGCCCGAGGCGTACCCGCCCCCCGAGGCGTACGCACCCGACCCGTACGCCGCCCAGCAGGAGTACGCGGCCGCGGCGCAGGCGCCCGTCCCGCAGCAGGCGCCCCTCATAGAACAGCCGGCGCCGATGACGGAGCCGGTGTCACAGGCCCAGGTCCCGCCGCAGGCACCTGAGGCGTACGAAGTCCCCGCGGAGCAGGCCGTCCCCGCGGCGCCCGAGCCCGCCCCCGGACACCCCGAACCGGCGCCCGAGCCCCCGGCCGTGGCGGAAGCACCCGCGCCGGAGGCCGCCGCGCCGCCGGAGCAGCCGGCCCCCGAGCCCGCCGCGGCACAGCCGGAGGAGCCCGCGGCCGAGCAGCAGCCGGGCGCCCACGAGACCGGTGGCCGGGATTCCGGCTCGGTCGACCTGAACGGCGTACGGGTCCCGCCGCCCGCTGCGGCCCCGGCGACCGCTTCGGCCCCGCCGCGCCGCCCGCTGCACATGGGCCCGCCGGTCCCCGACCCGACGGGCGGCGTGGTCCGCTCCCTCGCCGACCGCGGCCCGGCCGGCGCCCCGACCCAGGCCGTCCGGGTGCGTCCCCGCCCCCAGACGCCGCCCGTGGCCCCCGAACCTCCCGAACCGCAGACGCCCGCCGCCGAGGCGGTCGCCCCTGAGCCGGCGCCCCAGGAACCCCGCCCCGAGCCGGCCGCGGAGACCCCCGCCCCCGAGCCCGCACCCCAGGAGCCCCAGCCGGAGCCGCAGCCCGAGCCCGCGCCGGTCGCGGCGGCGCAGACCCCGCCGGCCCAGGAGATCCCCGCACCCGAGCCGGAGCCGGTAGCGGCAGCGGCAGCGGAACCCCCGGCCCCCGAGCCGGTAGCGGCCGAGGCCCCCGCGCCCCCGGCACCGGCCCCGGAGCCGGAACCCGAACCGCAGGCCGCGCCCGAACCGGTGGCCGAAACACCGGAGCCCCACCCCGAACCGCAGCCGACCCCCGAGCCGGTGGCCGAGCAGACCCCCGAGCCCACCCCGGCCCCGGCGGCGGAGCCGGAACCCGCCCCGGAGCCCGAGCCGGTCGCGGCGGAGGCCCCCGAACCCGCGCCGGAGCCCGCGCCGCAACCGGAACCCGCCCCGGAGCCCGCCACGGCGGCGGCGCCCGCGCCCGAGCCCGCACCCGTCGCCGAGCCCGACCCGCAGCCCGTCCCGGCAGCGGCGGCACCGGCAACCTCCACCCCGGAGCCCGCCCCGACCCCGGACCAGGCACCCGCCGCGGACCGGACACCGCGCCCGGCGCCGGACGAGGCCCAGGACCAGGCCCCGCTCCCCGCCGAAGACGAGACAGCAGCCGAGGACCAGCCGGCGGCCGAAGTCCAGTCACCCGCCGAGGACAAGCCGACGGCCCAGGACCAAACGGCAGCCGAGGTCCCGACAGCAACCCAGGAACAACCGACAGCCCAGGAAGAGCCGACAGCCCAGGAGCAGCAGGCTCCGCTCCCCGCCCCGGAGCCCGAGCCCGAGCCCGAGCCGCAGGAGGGCACGCCGGCCGCGTCCGGCTACGACGACGCCGAGCGCGACGCCGTGCTCCGTGTGATGCGCGAGCGCCGCGACATCCGCAACGGCTTCCGCTCCGATCCCATCCCGCACGAGGTGCTGCTCCGCGTCCTGGAAGCCGCGCACACCGCGCCCAGCGTGGGCCACTCCCAGCCCTGGGACTTCGTCGTCATCCGCTCCGCCGAGACCCGGCGTTCCATGCTCGAACTGGCGCAGCGTCAGCGCGACGCCTACGCCAAGTCGCTGCCCAAGGGCCGGGCCAAGCAGTTCAAGGAACTGAAGATCGAGGCCATCCTCGACACCCCGGTGAACATCGTCGTCACCGCGGACCCGACCCGCGGCGGCCGCCACACCCTGGGCCGCCACACCCAGCCGCAGATGGCCCCGTACTCCTCCGCGCTCGCCGTGGAGAACCTCTGGCTCGCCGCCCGCGCCGAGGGCCTGGGCGTCGGCTGGGTCAGCTTCTTCGACGAGCGCGAGATGGTCCGCGCGCTGGGCCTGCCGGAGCACCTTGAGGTCGTGGCGTACCTGTGCGTCGGGTACGTCGACGAATTCCCCGAGGAGCCCGAACTGATGCAGGCGGGCTGGTCCAAGCGCCGCCCCCTGTCCTGGGTCGTCCACGAGGAGACGTACGGCCGCCGTGCCCTGCCCGGCGAGGAGCCGCACGACCTGCTCCAGGAGACCATCACCGCGATCCGCCCGCTGGACGCCAAGGCGCTGGGGGAGGCGTGGGAGCGCCAGAAGCGGATGACGAAGCCGGCCGGCGCGCTCGGCATGCTGGAGATCATCTCCGCGCAGCTCAGCGGACTTTCCCGGCTCTGCCCGCCGCCGATCCCCGAGCCGGCCGCCGTCGCGATCTTCGCGGGCGACCACGGGGTGCACGCGCAGGGGGTCACTCCCTGGCCCCAGGAGGTCACCGGCCAGATGGTCGCGAACTTCCTGGCCGGGGGAGCGGTCTGCAACGCGTTCGCGACCCAGGTCGGCGCGGAGGTCTGCGTCGTGGACGTGGGCGTCGCGAGCGACCTCCCGACCAGCTCCGGCCTGCTGCCCCGCAAGGTCCGCGCCGGTACGGGCGACTTCACGACCGGCCCGGCGCTGAGCCGCGAGGAGGTTCTCGCGGCGATCGAGGTGGGCATCGAAACGGCTCGCGATCTGGTGGCGGCGGGCAACAAGGCGCTGCTCACGGGCGAGATGGGCATCGCCAACACGACGGTGTCCGCCGCGCTGATCTGCGTCTACACCGGACAGGACCCGGCGGAGGTCACCGGCCGCGGCACCGGCATCAACGACGAGATGCACGCCCGGAAGGTCGACGTGGTCCGCCGCGGCCTCGACCTCCACCAGCCCGACCCGGCCGACCCGATCGGCGTCCTCGCGGCCGTCGGCGGCCTGGAACACGCGGCGCTGGTCGGCTTCCTCCTCGGCGGCGCGTCGATGCGTACGCCGGTGATCCTGGACGGCGTCAGCGCGGGCGCGGCGGCGCTGGTCGCCCGCGCGATCGCCCCGGAGGCCCTCGCGGCCTGCATCGCGGGCCACCGCAGTGCGGAACCGGGCCATGTGGCAGCCCTGAACAAGCTCGGCCTGCGCCCCCTGGTCGACCTGGACCTCCGCCTGGGCGAAGGCACGGGCGCGCTGCTGGCCCTCCCGGTGATCCAGAGCGCGGCGCGAGCGATGCACGAGGTCGCGACGTTCGACTCGGCAGGAGTAACGGAGAAATAGGCGCGGCGCACACGGAGACGGCCCACCGGCGGGAGGGGGGGCGGGGTCGGAGGAGGTGCGTGTCCGGACACTAAAGCGTGATGTGTGCCGCACAAGCGGCCCGCGCCCCTGCTCCTCACCCCGCGCGCGGCGTAAATCATGCCGTCCGGACATGTGCCTCCGGAGGCCCCGGCCCCCGCCCCCAGCCACGTACCCCGGCCAGGGGACGGCTTCGCACCCCGGCCAAGCGGACGGCCCCCGGACGGCAACCCACCGGCCCCCGCCGAGAACCCCGCCCCCGCGTAAGCTGGAGCCCATCCCACCAGCACGTTCGTCATATCCCCGCCGCCCGAGGAGCCCCCGCCCACATGGCCCAGCACGCCGACCACCCCGCGTACCCCGTCGGTCTCCGCCTCTCCGGCCGGCGCGTCGTTGTCGTCGGCGGAGGCCAGGTCGCGCAGCGCAGGCTGCCGTCGCTCATCGCCGCGGGCGCCGACATCGTGCTCGTCTCGCCCTCGGCGAAGGCGTCCGTGGAGGCCATGGCGGCGGCCGGCGAGATCCACTGGGAGCGCCGGAGGTACGAGGAGGGCGACCTCGCCGGTGCCTGGTACGCCCTCATCGCGTCGAGCGACCCGGAGGCCAACCGGACCGCCTCCGCCGAGGCAGAGCGCGACCGGGTCTGGTGCGTACGCAGCGACGACGCGGAGGCCGCGACCGCCTGGACCCCGGCGACCGGCCGCAGCGAGGGCGTCACCGTGGCCGTGCTCACCGGGCGCGACCCGCGCCGTTCCGCCGCCGTACGCGACGCCATCGTCGAGGGGCTGCGCGAGGGCACCCTCGCCGCGCCGCACCACCGCACCCGTACCCCCGGTGTCGCCCTCGTCGGCGGCGGCCCCGGCGACCCCGACCTGATCACCGTGCGGGGCCGCAGGCTGCTCGCCGAGGCGGACGTCGTCATCGCCGACCGGCTGGGCCCGCGCGATCTGCTGGACGAGCTGCCGCCGCACGTCGAGGTGATCGACGCCGCGAAGATCCCGTACGGCCGCTTCATGGCCCAGGAGGCCATCAACAGCGCGCTCATCGAGCATGCCAAGGCGGGCAAGGCCGTCGTGCGGCTCAAGGGCGGGGACCCGTTCGTCTTCGGCAGGGGAATGGAGGAGGCGCACGCGCTCGCCGCCGAGGGCATTCCGTGCACGGTCGTGCCCGGCATCTCCAGCTCGATCAGCGTGCCGGGCGCCGCCGGGATCCCCGTCACGCACCGCGGTGTCGCCCATGAGTTCACCGTCGTCAGCGGCCATGTCGCCCCGGACGACGAACGGTCGCTGGTCGACTGGTCCGCGCTCGCCCGCCTCCGCGGCACGCTCGTCCTGCTGATGGCCGTCGACAAGATCGGTTCCATCGCCCAGGCACTGGTCGAGCACGGCAAAGCCCCCGAAACCCCCGTCGCGCTGGTCCAGGAGGGCACGACCGCCGCCCAGCGGCGCGTGGACGCCACACTCGCGACGGTGGGAGAGGTCGTCCGGGCCGAAGAGGTAAGGCCCCCCGCCGTCATCGTCATCGGTGACGTAGTGGCGCTGGGAACCGGCCACTGACGCACAACCCACCCCCACTCCACCCACCCACTCACCCCCACCCCGGACAGGACAGGTCAGTAGCACCCCGTGGCTGAACTCATCACCGTCGAGGACCCCGACGACCCGCGCCTGAGCGACTACACCGGGCTGACCGACGTCGAACTGCGGCGCCGGCGCGAGCCGGCCGAAGGGCTCTTCATCGCGGAGGGCGAGAAGGTCATCCGCCGGGCCGGCCAGGCCGGTTACGCGATGCGGTCGATGCTGCTCTCCGCCAAGTGGGTCGACGCCATGCGCGACGTCATCGACGCGGCGCGGGCGCCGGTGTACGTGGTCAGCCCGGAGCTCGCCGAGCGGGTCACCGGCTACCACGTGCACCGCGGCGCCCTCGCCTCCCTGGCGCGCAAGCCGCTGCCGGCGGTCGACGATGTGCTCCGTACGGCCCGCCGCGTCGCCGTCATGGAAGCGGTCAACGACCACACCAACATCGGCGCGATCTTCCGCAGCGCCGCCGCGCTCGGCATGGACGCCGTGCTGCTCTCGCCGGACTGCGCGGACCCGCTCTACCGGCGCTCGGTGAAGGTGTCGATGGGGGCCGTGTTCTCCGTGCCGTACGCCCGCCTGGAGGGCTGGCCGAGGGCGCTGGACACCGTACGGGACGCGGGCTTCCGGCTGCTGGCGCTCACCCCGGACGAGCGGGCGGTCCCGATGGACGCCGCGGCTCCGCACCGGATGGAGCGGGTCGCGCTGATGCTCGGCGCCGAGGGCGACGGTCTGTCACGGCGGGCGCTGGACTCCGCCGACGCCTGGGTCCGTATCCCGATGGCGCACGGCGTGGACTCGCTGAACGTGGGGGCCGCCGCGGCCGTCGCCTTCTACGCGGTCACGGCGGGCCGCCCCGAGCACTGACCCCGCGGCGTAACCCTCAGAGCTGCTGCGCCGCCGCGATCCCCAGCGCGACGATGAGCGTCACCACGACGAAGACGATCAGCCGCTGCCGCAGCAGCCGCGGGTTCGCGGGCCGCAGCTTGGACGACTTCGCCCGGGTGCCCGACGCCGGGCGGCCGTTCG
Source organism: Streptomyces sp. NPDC056987 (assembly GCF_042673865.1). Lineage (NCBI taxonomy): Bacteria > Bacillati > Actinomycetota > Actinomycetes > Kitasatosporales > Streptomycetaceae > Streptomyces > Streptomyces sp. NPDC056987. Next base: position 39,449 of record NZ_JBHURV010000003.1, on the reverse strand, counting down.
TCCGGGCCGATCCCCGGGCCGTGTCCCGGGGCCGCGGCGGCCGGCCGGACCCGCTGCGCCCGCCGGAGGATCCCGTACGGCCGAAGGCCCCGCCGGTACGGGAAGGGCCCGCGCCGCCGGTACGGGAGCCACCGCCCTGACGCGGCCCGGAGCCGTCCGGCGCCCCAGGAGCGGCGGACGCCCCCATGCGGCTCTGCGGGCCGCGCGCGGCCTCCCGTTCGGTGTACCGCTCCGTCAGCCCGCCCGGCACCGGCTCCTGCCCGCCGCGCACCCGCTGCACCGGCGGCCGGCTGTCGATGAGCCCCTGCGCCTCCCGCGCGGCGATCTCCTTGAGCCGCATCGAGAGCTGGAGCGTGCTGGGACGTTCCTCCGGGTCCTTCGCCAGACAGGCCCGTACGAGCGGGGCGAGGGCGTCCGGCACGCCGTGGAGGTGTGCCTCCTCGTGGACCACCCGGTAGAGCATCACCTCGGAGCTGCCGTGCCCGAACGGGGAGTCGGCGGTGGCCGCGTACGCCAGTGTGGCGCCCAGCGAGAAGACGTCCGTCGCGGGGGTGACGGCGGCTCCCCGTACCTGCTCGGGTGCGAGGAAGCCGGGCGACCCGACCGCCGTTCCGACATGGGTCAGCGTGCTGGCCCCGGTCGCCCAGGCGATGCCGAAGTCGATGATGCGCGGGCCCTTGGGGGAGAGCAGGATGTTCGAGGGCTTCAGGTCGCGGTGCACGACCCCGGCCTCGTGGACGGCGACCAGGCCCTCGGAGAGCGCGGCGCCCACCGAGGCGACCTCGGCCGCGAGCAGCGGGCCCTCCTCGTTGACCTTGTCGTGGAGCGAGGGGCCCGGGACGTACTGGGTGGCGAACCAGGGGCGGTCCGCGTCCAGGTCGGCGGCGACCAGCCGGGCCGTGCAGCCGCCGCGGATACGCCGCGCGGCGGAGACCTCGCGGGCGAACCGCGACCGGAACTCCTGGTCCTCCGCCAGATCGGGCCGGATCACCTTCAGCGCGACCCGCTGACCGCGCCGGTCGGAACCGAGATAGACGACGCCCATCCCGCCCGCCCCGAGCCGTCGGTGGAGCCTGAACGAGCCGACGACACGCGGGTCCTCGCGCCGGAGCCGCATCATCGCCATGTCCATCCCCGCTGCCCGGTCGTCCGTGTGCCGTGGCACAGCTTACGTACCTGTGCCCGGGTGTGCTCATAGGCCGCGCCCTCGCACGCCGACCGATTGTCGGTGCGGAGCGGGAAACTTGAGGACAGGTCAGCGGCGGGACGGGTCCGGAGGCCCGGCAGGTGATGATCCCAAAGGTCGTGCGGGGAAGGGGGATTGGGGGGAACGGGACGTACGGAGGGCGCGGTGGTCCTGTGGGCGGAGGTGTGCGTGAGAGAAGTCACCAGAAGCGGATCGGCGAGAGCCCGACGGGCGCCGGACCGGCGGCCCGAGCAGTGGTTCTCCCGGGTGAGTGCGTCATCCTTCCGGGCGAGAGGCCGGTCCTCCGTAAGGCATTCCGGATCATCCCCTCCGGGAAGACCCCAACTCGGTGGGCCCGTTCTCCACCCAGGGGAGTACGTCACCGGTCCACGGCTCATCCTCCGGGAGGCCCGTCAATCGGTACGCGGGCATGACGCCCTGACGTCCAGGCGTCCCTAATCTTGAGATCAAGCGGCGGGTGCGGAACTCGTCCCCCGAGGTCGGAACACTCGCCGCTGTCGAATCAGGACAGGAGAGGGACCATGGCGGACACGGCAGCGCGGACAATGATCCGCACGCAAGGACGCAAGGCGTACGCCGCGTTCGGCGGGCGCCAGTCCGGTACGCGCCACCCCTTGGTGGCGACGGCCATGGTTCTTCCTCTGGCGGCCCTGCTCGTCGTCGTCTTCGGCGGCTGGGAAGCAGTGGTCACACAAGCGTCGTCCGTGGGCGTGATGCTGGGGCGCTGAGCGGCGCCCCGGACCCGGGAGAGCGGCCCGGGTCGGGGACATCCGGCCAAACAACCCCGTGGGGACGGGGGTGCGGCGGACGGCAGCGGTGGGCCGGTTAGCTGGGGAGCTGACCGGCCATCGCGTTTTCCCGCCGCGTTCGACCGCGTTCCGTCGCGTTCCCCGTGTTCCACCGCGTTCCGCCGGGCCAGTGGTGCCTGCCCACCACGACGGCTGCCCACCACGACCGGAGAGCCGCGGGTAGGCTCCGCGCCGGAACACATCGCACCCGGGGGCCACCATGACCGCGTCCGTCGTCCGCGCGCTCGGCCGCGTCGCCCGCGAAGCGGCCCACGCGGCGCACGCGGCCCACCCCACCCGCTCCACCCACGTTCCCGCCCCGTCCCGCGCCCGCGACCAGGACGTCACCGTGCTCGCGGACCGGGCCGACGCGACCGTCGTACGGTACGGAGACGTGGTCGCCAAGGCGCACGCCGACGGCACGGACCTCACCGCGCACCGCACCAGGCTCGCCGTCGCCGCGCACCCCCGGCTCGCCGGGATCCTGCTGCCGCCCCTCCCGACGAACGCCGGGGACGTGGCCGGCCGCCCGGTCACCGCCTGGCCCTACGGGGCGCCGGTCGACCCCGCCGACCCGGACTCGGCGCCCTGGGAGCAGGCGGGGACGCTGATCGCCCGGCTGCATGCCGTACCGCCCGACGCCCTGACGGACACCCTGACGGCTGCCCTGGCCGACGTGACGGGCGGAGCCCGGCCGGTGACCGGCGGCCTGCCCGCCGCGCGCGGCCCCGCCAAGGCGGCCCGCGCCCTCGCCCGGTTGCGCGCCGCCGGCCCGCACCCCGCGGCGGCACCCGTACGGCGCGCCTGGGAGCGGCTTCCCGCGTGGGCCCGCGGCGACGCGCCGCCGCCCGGTCCGTACGCCCTCTGCCACGGCGATCTCCATCTCGGCCAGCTGGTACGCCACCCGGCCCCCGACGGCCCCTGGCTCCTCATCGACGTGGACGACCTCGGACTCGGCGACCCCGCCTGGGACTTGGCGCGCCCCGCCGCCTGGTACGCGGCCGGACTGCTGCCCGCGGAGCCGTGGCGGCGCTTCCTCGGCGCCTACCGCCGCGCGCACGGCCCCGCCGTGCCCGCGGACCCCACCGCCGACCCGTGGCCCCGGCTGGACGTCGCGGCCCGCGCCCTCACCGTGCAGACCGCCGCGCTCGCCGTCGCCAAGTCCGTCGCGGAGGACCGGGAACCGGACGAGGTGGAGGTGCTGATGATCGACGCGTGCGCCCGGATCGCCGGACTCGCAACCGAGTTGGAGCCAGGGGCGTCCCCGTAGGGTGAACGGGCGGTCGCCGGGAGTGTGTTCCGGCGGCGCCGGACGAACGACGAGGAGCGTACCGACCATGCAGTGTCCCAAGTGCCGTGCAGCGATGCAGACGTACAACCGCAACGGCGTCCAGATAGAACAGTGCAGCGGTTGCCGGGGGATCTTCCTCGACTACGGGGAGCTGGAGTCCCTGACCCGTCTGGAGGCGCAGTGGGCGCCCCAGGCGCCGCCCGTGCAGCAGGCCCCGCCGCCGCAGGCGTACCCGCCGCCCCCGGGCCCCGCCTGGGGCGCCCCGCAGCACAGCGGCCACTACGGAGGCCATCACGGCGGGCACCACCGCCACAAGAGCTTCGGGCGGATGCTCTTCTCCTCCTGACGCGTCAGGAGTGAGCCCAACGACAGAACCCCCGGTCGTCGATACGACGACCGGGGGTTCCGGACGGTGCGCGATACTGGGATTGAACCAGTGACCTCTTCCGTGTCAGGGAAGCGCTCTCCCGCTGAGCTAATCGCGCGGGCTGAACCTGCTGGACCTGTTCGTACTGCCTGCCAGGCCCCGTTCACACTGCGTGCTGCATACTGCGTGCGCGATACTGGGATTGAACCAGTGACCTCTTCCGTGTCAGGGAAGCGCTCTCCCGCTGAGCTAATCGCGCGGGAATCCAGAAGGATTCAGTGGACGATACTGGGATTGAACCAGTGACCTCTTCCGTGTCAGGGAAGCGCTCTCCCGCTGAGCTAATCGTCCTTGGAGGTGGAGACGGGATTTGAACCCGTGTAGACGGCTTTGCAGGCCGTTGCCTCGCCTCTCGGCCACTCCACCAGGAGCGCGGGGGTCGGGAAACCCCCACACCATCGAGCGGACGACCAGGTTCGAACTGGCGACCTCAACCTTGGCAAGGTTGCGCTCTACCAACTGAGCTACGTCCGCGTGCCGTTTCCCGGGACCCATCGGTGCGGCCCGGCGACGTGTTGAACTCTAGCGGATTCCGGGGCCAGCACAAAAACGCGTTTCCGCAGCGTGACGCGGTACGTTCGCCGCGCGTTCGGCCCGGAGCCGTCCCGGGGAGCCTGTTCTAGACTCGCAACCGTGCACGACCTCGCTCCTCTGGCCCGCTTCGGCGGCCTCGTCGCCTCCGGTCTGCGGGACGTCACCCACGACCCGGGCGCGCTGGACTCCGCCGGGTTCTGGGCCGTCGCCGCGGACTTCGAAGGCCGTCTCACCTGCGCCCGTTTCGACGACGTACGGCACGAGCCCGTGCCCGCGCCGGTCCCCGGGCGGTGGCGGGGCCCCGCGGCCGGTAACTGGACGTCGTCCCTCGACCGCGCCGCGTACACGAAGGGCGTCCGCCGGATCCGCGAGTACATCGCGGCGGGCGATGTGTACCAGGCCAACCTCTGCCGCGTCCTCTCCGCCCCGCTGCCCGGGTCCGCCACGGCCGACCCGGCCTCGGCGGACGTCGACGCGCTCACCGCCCTGCTCGCCCGCGACAACCCGGCGCCGTACGCGGGGACGGTCCGGCTGCCCGCGCACGGCGTGGAGATCGCCACCGCCTCGCCCGAGCTGTATCTGCGCCGCGACGGCCGTACCGTCGAGTCCGGACCGATCAAGGGCACCGGGCGGACCGCCGCGGACCTGCTGGAGAAGGACTACGCCGAGAACGTGATGATCGTGGACCTGGTCCGCAACGACCTGGGCCGCGTCTGCGCCACCGGATCGGTCACCGTTCCCGACCTGTGCGCCCTCGAACCCCACCCCGGTCTGGTCCATCTCGTCTCGACCGTACGGGGGGAACTCACCGAGCGGGCCGGCTGGCCGGAGCTGCTGGCCGCCACGTTTCCGCCCGGATCGGTCACCGGCGCCCCCAAGTCGAGCGCCCTGGCGATCATCGAGGAGCTGGAGACCGCCCCGCGCGGCCCCTACTGCGGCGGGATCGGCTGGGTCGACGCCGACCGGGGCACGGCCGCGCTGGCCGTCGGCATCCGTACGTTCTGGATCGACCGCGCCACCCACGCCCGCCCCGTCCTGTGCTTCGGCGCGGGCGCCGGGATCACCTGGGGCTCCGACCCGGAGGGGGAGTGGGCCGAGACGGAACTGAAGGCGTCCCGGCTGCTCGCGATAGCGTCGGGAACGTACGAACCCGGAGCCGACGGCTCCGGAACGACCGGGACCGTCACCGGCCAGTACCGGCGCCAGGGCGACGGCCACGGCGCGCCGGCCGGTGTGCGCCCGGCGGTGACAAGGTGACCAACGGAAGGACCGTGTCATGAGGATCTGGGTCAACGGGGAACTGCGGCCGGCCGACGCCGCCCAGGTGTCCGTGCTCGACCACGGACTGACCGTCGGCGACGGCGTCTTCGAGACGGTCAAGGCCGTCCGGGGCCGCCCCTTCGCCCTCACCCGCCATCTGCGCCGGCTGGCCCGCTCCGCGCACGGCCTCGGCCTGCCGGAACCCGACCTGGACGAGGTGCGCCGCGCCTGTACGGCCGTCCTCGACGCCAACCCGGTGGAGCTGGGCCGGCTGCGCGTCACGTACACGGGGGGAGTCTCCCCGCTCGGCTCGGACCGCGGCGACGCGGGCGCCACCCTGGTCGTCGCCCTCGGCGAGAGCCGGCGCCGCCCCGACACCACCGCCGTCGTCACCGTCCCCTGGACCCGCAACGAACGCGGCGCGCTGACCGGCCTCAAGACCACCTCGTACGGGGAGAACGTCGTCGCGCTCGCCCACGCGCGCGAGCGGGGCGCGAGCGAGGCGCTCTTCGCCAACACCACCGGCGCGCTCTGCGAGGGCACCGGCTCCAACGTGTTCGTCGTCCTCGACGGTGTGCTGCACACCCCGCCCCTCGCCTCCGGCTGCCTCGCCGGAATCACCCGCGAGCTGACCGCCGAGTGGTGCGGGGCCCGCGAGACGGAGCTGCCGCTGGACGCGCTGGAGCACGCCGAGGAGATCTTCCTGACCTCGACGCTCCGCGACGTCCAGGCCGTTCACCGCGTCGACGGCCGGTCCTTCGACGCCGCCGACGCCCCCGGGCCCGTGACCGCCAAGGCGATGCGCGTCTTCGAGGAGCGGTCGGGCGCCGACCTCGACCCGTGAGCCGATCCCTTAATCGCGTGACGGGTACACGTCCCCGGGGGTAGAACTCCCCTGATGACCACCACCCTGCGGCCCACCGGACCGCTTCAGCAGGCCGGCGACGGCACGAAATCACGCTCCTACGAGGTCTGCGTGAACGGCCGCGCCGTCGGAGCGGTCGAGATCGCCACGGACCCCGGCTTCGCCCACCGGGCCGGCCTCGTCCGGTCCCTCCGGATCGACGAGCCCGACCGCCGCCGGGGCCGGGCCACCGTCGCCGTGCTCGCCGCCGAGGAGGTGCTGCGCGGCTGGGGCTGCGACCAGGCGCAGGCACTCGTACCGGCAGGCGCTGAAGCCGCGGTGCGCCTGGTGGAGAGCCTCGGATACACCGAGCGCAGCCGCAACATGGACAAGGAACTCACCGCGGAGCCGCCCGCGCTCCCCGAGGGCCTCGCGGCCCGCCCCATGACGGAGGCCGAGTACGAGGCGTGGCGCGCGCGTTCCATGGACGACTACGCGCGGAGCTGGATCGACCGCGGCGTATCCCCCGAGCAGGCCCGCGCCAAGTCGGAGGCGAGCCACCGGGACAACCTGCCCGAGGGGCTGGCGACCCCGGGCACCTCGTTCACCGTCCTCGTCCACGGGGGAGACGCCGTGGGCCATGTCTGGGTCGCCCCGCGCGAGGTGCGCCCCGGCCGCCCCGGTTCGTACGTGTACGACGTGGAGGTGGCCGAGGGGCAGCGCGGCAAGGGGTACGGCCGCGCCCTGATGCGGCTCGCCGAGCGGGTCGCCGCGGAGGCGGGCCCGCCTTTGCTGGGGCTGCACGTCTTCTCGGGCAACACCCCGGCGCTCCGGCTCTACGACTCCCTCGGATACCGGACGACGCAGCACAACTTCTTCCGGCCGCTCCTCTGAACCGGGCGGCTCCTCCGAACCGGACGGGGCGGGCGGCCGTGGTCGGGGTCGGGGTCGGCCAGGACAGGCCGAGCCTGGGCATCGGACACCCAGGCTCCGCGCCCGGGACGCCCGTAACCTGGCCGGGTGACCAACAACGACCTCGGTGAATTCCTCCGGGCGCACCGCGCCCGGCTGCACCCCGACGACGTGGGGCTGGCCTCGTACGGCCGGCGCCGCGTGCCGGGGCTGCGCCGGGAGGAGGTCGCCGTACTCGCCGGAATGAACTCCGACTACTACGCCCGTCTGGAACAGGGGCGCGAGCGCGGCCCCTCACCCCAGATCCTTGACGCGATCAGCGGCGCGCTGCGCCTGGACGACGGGGCGCGCGAACACCTGTACCGGCTGGCGGAGACGGCGCCGGACCGCAGGCCCGCGCCGGCGGAGCACACCGATGCCGATCTGCGGCGGCTCCTGGACGGCTACGCGCACACCCCGGCGTTCGTTCTCAACCCGGCCCTGGACTTCTTGACGGCCAACTCCCTGGCCGAGGCGCTCTTCTCTCCGTTCGAGCGGGTCGACAACCTCGCCCGGATGATCTTCCTCGACCCGGCGGGCCGGCCCTTCCACGCCCGGTGGCACCGCGCGGCCGAGTCGGCGGTGGCCGCGCTGCGCGAGGCGTCCGGTCTCGCCCCGCACTACCCGCGGCTGCGGGACCTCGTGCGCGGGCTCACCGCGGCCAGCGACGAGTTCGCCGCGCTCTGGTCCTCCCACACCGTCCAGGGCAAGAGCCGCGACCGCAAGGAACTCGTCCATCCTCAGGTGGGGCCCCTGTCGCTGGCCTACCAGACCTTCGACGTACGGGGCGCCCCCGGCCAGCAGCTCGTGATCTACCACGCGGAGCCGGGCAGCCCCGCCGCCCACGCGCTGGCCCTGCTCGGCACTCTGGACGCCACCCGGCGGGCGGCCGGCCGCACGGCCTGACCGGCGCCGGCGGGAGGGCCGCCGGCGCTCGTGCGGCGCGGGGGCTCAGTCCGCGAGCAGCCGGTCGGCGATCGCCTCGATCCGCTCCCGCAGCCCCTCCTGGCTCTTCCCGCCGTCGAGCCGCTCCCCGTCGATGACGTAGGTGGGCGTACCGGTCACCCCGATCGCCTTGCCCTCGGCCTGGTCGGCGTCGACGGCCAGCAGATGACGGCCGTCGATCAGCGCGGTGTCGAACTCCTCGGCGTCCAGACCCAGTTCACGGGCGACCTCCAGCAGGAACGGCTCGCCCCGCTGGGCCAGCTCCCGTGTCCCCGCCAGTACGGCCTCCACGTACGGCCAGCCGCTGCCCTGTTCCGCGGCCTCCTCGGCGGCCTGCGCGGCGGCGTACGCGTGCCGGTGCTTCTCCAGCGGGAAGTGCCGCAGCCGTACCTCCAGCCGGTCGCCGTAGCGGGCGCGCAGCGCGCGGACGTCCGTCAGGGCGCGGTCGCAGTCGGGGCACTGGAGTTCGCACCAGACGTCGAGGACGACGGGGCGCGGGGTGGTGGAGTCGGTCATGGGCCCAGTCTTCCAGCCGGCCGGGCCCGCCCGTGCCCCAGGGGATCCCGCCCGTGCCCCGGGGGATCTCGTTCCCGGGGAGCCCGTGACCGGGACCTGGGGAGGACGCCGTCCCCGAGATCTCCCCCAGATCCGCCGGGGAGGGGTCCGCACCGTGGCCCCGGGCCCGGTGCCGGGTGCAGGATGGAGGGGAGACCGGATTCGGCCGTTGACGTGCGATGCCTGGAGGACCCGATGATTGCCGAGACCATTTGCTCCGCGGTGTCAGCAGCGGGCCTGGGCATCGCCGCGATCACGGCGTACCGCAAGCGGTTCCTCGCCGCGACCCGCATCGCCGCGTACGCGCTGGTGCCGGTCGGTCTGGTGATGACGGGTGTCGTGCAGTGGCTGGCGAGCACCGCCTTCAGCCCGGTCGCCTGGGCGGGCTTCGGGGTGCTGGCGCTGGCGTGGGTGCTCTTCATGACGACCCGCGCGGTGGAGCGGCGCACCGGCGGTACGCGCAAGGAGCGCAGAGCGGCGGCGAAGGCGGCCGCCAGGGGCGCGGCGGTGGAGCCCGCCGCCTCGGCGCCCTCGCTGGGCGCGGGGGCCGGGGCCCGGCCCGCCGACCGTCCGGCGGCGAAGCCCGAGCCCGCGCGCTCCGGTGACGACTTCAGCGACATCGAGGCGATCCTGAAGAAGCACGGCATCTGACCCACCTGGTGACGCCGGGAACACCACCCGGTGGTGCCGCGTGCCCCGGGGAGGTGCCCGGCAGCATCCCAGGTGCGCGCGCATCCTGTGGGGGTTCCGGGCCTTTTTCCACGGAATATGATGAACTCCCGGGCCGATCATGCGTGTTGGTCATCGGCCGGGTTCGCGGTGCGCCATGATCACCTCGAAATGCTCGATAGCTCACGGGGTGAGAACCCCGCCCAGACCGAGGAGCCGCGCGGCTGTCTGTTCGCGCTCTCCCAGCCGCCGTTGATGATCTTTCTGACGGTGATCGGAGCGCTGCTGCTGATGGCGGCGGTGCACGATCTGTTCCTCTTGTGAGGCTCAGCCGGCCGCTTCCTTGCGGCGCGCCCGGTACGCGGCCACATGCAGCCGGTTGCCGCAGGTGCGGCTGTCGCAGTAGCGCCGGGAGCGGTTGCGCGACAGGTCGACGAACGCGTGCCCGCAGTCCGGCGCCTCGCAGCGGCGCAGCCTGTCCTGCTCGCCCGCCACGACCATGAAGGCCAGCGCCATGCCGCAGTCGGCCGCGAGATGGTCGGCGACCGAGGCGCCCGGCGCGAAGTAGTGCACGTGCCAGTCGTAGCCGTCGTGGTTCGTGAGCTGCGGGGTCGTCCCCGCGGCGGCCACCAGCTGATTGATCAGATCGGCCGCGGCCCGCGCGTCCGGTGTCGCGAACACCTCCGTGAAACGGGCCCGTACCTCCCGCACGGCCCGCAGGTCCCGCTCGCCCAGGTCTCCCACGCCGCTGACGTTGTGGCTCCGTACGAAGTCGTAGAGCGCCCCGATGTCCGCGAGCCGGTCCGCCGCACCCTCTCCCGCGTCGGCCTCCGGCGCGGTGTTCACGAGACCGACGACCGTGTCGAGGGCCATCCGGGTGTCGTGTGGAATCAGCACGGTCCGCTCCCTGGCCTGCCGCGGGCCGGTGCCCGCCGAACCTGGACGACTTTAGACCGTTTGGGACCCGGGTGGAGCCGGGCGTCCGCCCCGGTGCCGGGGCGGACGCGCCGGAGCCGTCGCCACGGTGGGTTCCGCGGCGACGGCTCCGGTGTCCTCCGTATGCGGTTGTCCGCGCGGCGCCGTCTCCCCGAGTCGGACGGCGCCGTGCAGCCCTCTGCCTGGCTCAGCTCTCGGCCAGGATGTGGGAGAGCTCCGTGTCGAGGTCGAAGTGACGATGCTCGGTGCCCGGCGGCACCGCGGCGTCGGTCCTCTTCAGGAACGACTCCAGGGCCCGCGCCGGGGCCTCCAGCAGGGCTTCGCCCTCCGGGGAGCTCAGAGCGATGCAGACGACGCCCTGACCGTGGCTGCGGGACGGCCAGACCCGGACGTCGCCGGTGCCGGTGGGCCGGTGCAGCCCCTCGGCGAGAAGGTCGCGGGCGAAGACCCACTCGACCGTCTCTTCGGCTCCGGTGTGGAAGGTGGCGTGCACGGCATAGGGATCGGCCGTGTCATACCGCAGGCCCGCGGGTACAGGCAGTGAGGACTCGCTCGATACAACGAGGCGCAGGTGCAGCTCGCAGCTGACCGTGGTGTTCATAAGCGCCAGGGCCTTTCGCTCAGTGTGCGCTCGGGGATTCGCACGTCGGCGAAATCGACATGCCACCTACGGTGCCGTTGTAAACCCCTCTGTCTGTTTTGTGATTCTTCGGGTAGCTCGTACGGCGGTGTGCTACTTCGAGTCATACCGCCATTCCGGTGATGCGGCCTGTTCCGGTAAGTTGGCTCCATGCACGCGGAGAGTCACGAGCGGGATCGCGATGTCGCCTCGACGGCCACGGCGACCGCCACGGGGGACAGGCCGGCGGACGGCACGGGGGACGGGCCTGCGGACGTCACGACCGCGCCGGAGCGGGCGCTGGGCTCCCGCGCGCCGCGCTTCGTCAAATCGTCCAGGACCCTCCATCTGAGCTGGCAGGTCGGCGTCTTCCTGGTCGGCCTCGCGGTGGTCGCCGCGGGCGTCGCCATGCTGGTGCTGCCCGGTCCCGGATGGGTGGTGATCTTCGGCGGCATGGCGATCTGGGCGACCGAGTTCGTCTGGGCCCAGCTCGTGCTGCGCTGGACCCGGCGCAAGGTCACGGAAGCGGCGAAGAAGGCCCTCGACCCCAAGGTCAGGCGCCGCAACATCATTCTCACGTCCGTGGGCCTGGTGATCATCGCGGTGCTCGCGGGGATCTACCTGTGGAAGTTCGGCCTCGCCCTGCCCTGGACGATCGACCAATGACCGGTGACGCGTCGGGGGACGCCCCTGACATGGGGTAACGTATGCCCTGCGCCCGGGCGATTAGCTCAGTGGGAGAGCGCTTCGTTCACACCGAAGAGGTCACTGGTTCGAACCCAGTATCGCCCACCCGGAACCGAGGTCCCCACGACGGCAAAGACGGGGGGACCCCGGGCGTGTACCGGCGGC
>NZ_JBHURV010000003.1:0-27561 GCF_042673865.1 Streptomyces sp. NPDC056987 | reverse complement strand
TTGATATACACTAATTGTTTCGTGGGCAGGGTCAGTTGTTTATAAGAGACAGGTGGGCGAGCGCTTCGTTCACACCCACGTGGCCACTGGTCCCACCCCCGTACCGCCCACCCGCACCCGCGGCCCCGACGACGGAAACGTCGTCGGGACCTCGGTCGTTTCCGGTCGGCGCCCCGTGGTGGTCAGCGCATCCGGCCCAGGCCCCGGCGCACCCGCCGGGCGTCCCGCAGCCGCTGCTCGTACGTGGCGCCCACGCCGAGCAGGAGCAGCCCCGCCAGGGCCGGCGGCAGCCAGCGCGGCAGCGCGCCCACCACCTGCACGACGTACGGCGCCAGCTCGTGCAGCGCGACCAGCGCCAGCGCCGCCCCGCCCAGCACCAGGAGCGCCTGGAGCCGCAGCCTCGCCCCGGCCAGCGTCAGCGCCAGGGCGGCGAGCCCCAGCAGCAGCGGGCGCGCCCAGTGCGGGTCGCCCCACGCCGCCAGCAGGCTCGGCGCCAGCGTCGCCCCCAGCCCCGGCCCGTACGCCGTCCACGACGACGCCTCCGGGTCACGGCGCCGCCGCACCACCCCCACGGCCAGCGCGGCCACGGTCACCGGCAGCGTGTACGCCTCGGGCATCGACACCCCGGACGCGGCCAGCCGTACCCACGCCGCCACGACGAAGAGCACCGTCGCCGCGTACCCGGCCACCCGGCGCCGCTCGGCGCGCACCGCCGTGCCCGCCGCGATCACCCCGCACAGCGCGAGGACCAGCGCCAGCACCGGGGGACGCCCCAGGGCCGGCGTGATCGCCAGGAGCCCGGCCGCGGCGCCCGCGCACTCCACCGGCACCGCCACGGGATGCTCGCGCAGCCGGGCGCCGAGCAGCGCCACCGCCGCCGGGACGGCGAGCAGCGCCACCGCCGTGGCCCCGGCGGACAGCCCGGCCGCCGCCGTCGCCGCGCCGACCAGGGCCGCCGCGCAGCCGACGGCGAGGCAGCCGAGGAGCGCGCGCACCGGCTCCCCGAGCGCCGGGCCGAGGCTCGGGGCGCCGTCCGGGCCTTGCGCGGGTACGGTCCGCAGCGCCACGGCCGCCCCCGCGAACAGCGCCGTCAGCGCCGCGAGCACGGTCAGCGTCGCGGGCCGGGTCGCGAGGGAGAGCGGCGCGACGGCCGCCGCGCCCGCCAGCGCGAGGACCAGCGCGGTGTACGCCCCGGCCGGCCCCAGGGCCGCGTGGGGGCGGACGGCGAGCGCCAGCGCCACCGTGGTCAGGCCCAGCGGGACCGCCAGCGCCGCCGCGTAGGGCAGATCGCCCACGACCGGCACCACCAGCACCGCGGCCCAGCCGAGCACCCCCGCACCGCACAGCGCCGCCGCACGGGGCCGCCGTACATCGGCGACCGGCACCACGCCCGCCGCGAGCCGCGGCAGCCACCGGTACGCGACGGCCAGCGTCCCGGCGGCCGTCGCCAGCACCAGCGGCGCCGTGACCTGCCAGGCCGACGCGAGGTGCACGCCGAGCGCCGCCCGCGTGCCCTCGGGCGCCCCCGACCAGATCTCCGTGATCCGGGTCGCGCCGCCCAGCAGCGTGGCCGCGACCGAGGGCAGCGCCCAGGGCAGCGCGGCCACCGTCACGGCGCCGCCCGCCGCGCCGAACCCCTGCCGTACCGCACGCGGCAGCCCGGCCCGTACGACCGTCAGCAGCCCGACGGCGCAGAGCAGATACCCGAGCACGGCCCAGCCCGCCGGCACGACCGTACGCACCACGCCGCCCACCGCGACGACCGAGGCGAGCCCCGCTCCCGCCGCGGGCACGAACGCCGCCTCCGGTGCCCGCCAGGCCACCAGCAGCCCGAGCGCCGCCCCGGTGAGCAGCAGCGCGGCGGGCCCGGCCATCGCGGCCGGGGTCCCCGCGGGCACCGACGACCACCCCGCCAGGAGCAGCGCCACCCCCGCGGTCGCGAACGCGGCGGCCACCACCAGGCTCCGCGCGGCCCTCCCCGAGGCGCCCCGCGGCGGCTTCGCCGCGTGGCGCGCGGCGAGCCACAGCGCCACCACGGTGTCCGCCGCGGCCGTCGCCAGCAGCGCCCACCCCACCCCCAGGGTTCCCGCGCTGGCCGCCACCGACCAGAGGAGCGGCGGGAGTTGAGCGGTCACCACCGCGACGGGCAGCGGGCCGCGCAACCGGCCGAGCAGCGCCCCGTAGCCACCCCAGAGCGCGGCGAGCGCGGCACAGGCGGCCGCGGTGTAACGGAGCCCGTCCACCCCGGGCAGCGCCACCGCGTACACCGCGTACGCGTCGAGCGCCGTGAGCACCAGCGCGAACGCCGCCACGGCCTCGGCCGTCGAGGAGAGCCCCCGGCGCAGCAGCGCGGCGGGCGCGGCCAGCGCGGCGAGGGTGATCACGGTCAGCACCGCGGAGCGGCCGCCGATGCCGAGGTGGCCCCAGCTCACCAGGGTGAAGGCGATCGCGGCGACCGTCAGCAGCACGCCGCCGAGGGCGAGCAGTACATTCTGGGCGCTCGGCGGCGCGGAGGGGGAGGCGGTGGCGCCGGCGGCCACGGGCCGGGCGGTGGGCTCCGGCCCGGGCCGGGCGGACACGGCCGTCAGATACGAGCGGCGCGCCAGCAGCTGGCCTCTGCGTGCGTCGAGCCGGGTCAATTCCTGGTCGATGAGCGCCAGTTCCCGGGCGGGGTGCGGAACGTTCTCCATACGACGGAGTGTGGCCCGGGACACAGCCCCTGCCATGGGTCCGGCTACTCAGATCCGCGTCTGAGTACGTCGGAACCGGTTTGAACGAAGGCCGCCGGGGCCTGTATGGTTCAGGTCGTTCCCGGGCGATTAGCTCAGTGGGAGAGCGCTTCGTTCACACCGAAGAGGTCACTGGTTCGAACCCAGTATCGCCCACCGGGAAAGGCCGGTCCGTCGACGACGGACCGGCCTTCGCGCGTTCCGGGCCCGGGTCCCCGGCGCTCGGATCAGGCGGCAGCGGCGGGCCGTTCGGGACGGAGCGGCCAGGCGGGATGCGACGCGCCCTCCCCGGCGCCGCGCGAGAACCACGCCTGGGGTCCCCGCGTCTGCGTCACATGCCAGACGGCCTGGAGCGCGTGCAGCTCATGGGGCGAGAGTCGCGCCATCCGGGGCGCGAACCGGCGGCCGATCGCCCGGACCAACTCCAGTGCCGACAGGGCCGAGAGGGTCGACAGGGCGGCCGGAGCGGACGGCCCGGCCGGTCCGGTCGGCAGGCCGGGGCCGACCGGGAGGTCGGGTCCGGTCGCGAGGTCGGATCCGGTCGGCCGGGCGGGCCCGGCCGGTTCGCCGGCCGCCGTGTCGAGCGCCCCGTCCGCCCCCACCGCGTACTGGGCGCACAGCCCGGTGAGATCGCGGCTGCCCTTGCGGTACCGGTCGAGATGCCGGTCGAGGACCAGCGGATCCAGCACGCACAGCGAGACGTTCTCCAGCCGGCGGCCGAGCGACGAGGCGCGATGGCGCCGCAGCTCCCGGTCGAGGAGCGTCAGGCCGAACGGCGCGTTCATCACCACCAGCGGCCGGCCCGCCGCGCACTGCTCGGCCAGCGCCCTGGCCACCTCCTCCACCACGGGCGCCGGCCAGCGGCCGTTGCGGTGCAGGAACTCGTCGGTCAGTCCGTGCGCCTCGGCGGCCCCGTGCGGCACGGGCACGCCCGGGTTCACCAGCCAGCGCCGTACTCTCGGCCGTATCCCCGCCGTGTCCTGGACGATCAGCGCGGCGGACACGATCCGGTCCTTCTCGGCGTCCACCCCCGTCGTACCGGCGCCGAACGCGGCCAGCGGCCCCTCGTACCAACACGTCATCGCCGAACCCCCGAGCCTCTCGCACCCATCCAGGGGGTGATACCCGGACAGGTCCCTCCATACGCACCGTGTCGGACCTGTTTCACCTGGTGACGGGTGGGGCGGTGAGGGCCCAGGAGGCCGCCGGGGACCGGGGGAGGACCGCGCGGGGGCCGGGCGGGGACCGGGCGGACAAACCCTTTCGCGGGCTGCCCGCCGGGCTCGGTACGATGCGCAGTGCGTACGCCATGCGCGGGGTGCGCACCCCAGAAGTCAGGAGAGACCGGTGTCAGACGTCCGTGTGATCATCCAACGCGATTCCGAGCGGGAAGAGCGCGTGGTGACGACGGGCACTACGGCGGCCGAACTCTTCCCCGGTGAGCGTACCGTCGTCGCCGCCCGGGTGGACGGCGAGCTGAAGGACCTCGCGTACGCGATCGGCGAGGGCGAGGTCGTGGAGCCCGTCGAGATCTCCTCCGAGGACGGCCTGAACATCCTGCGCCACTCCACCGCGCACGTGATGGCACAGGCCGTGCAGGAGCTGCACCCCGAGGCGAAGCTGGGCATCGGCCCGCCGGTCAAGGACGGCTTCTACTACGACTTCGACGTCGAGACCCCCTTCACCCCCGATGACCTCAAGGCCATCGAGAAGAAGATGCAGGAGATCCAGAAGCGCGGCCAGCGCTTCTCGCGCCGGGTCGTCACGGACGAGGCGGCGCGCGAGGAACTCGCCGGCGAGCCGTACAAGCTGGAGCTCATCGGCATCAAGGGCGCGGCCTCGACCGACGACGGCGCGGACGTCGAGGTGGGCGGCGGCGAGCTGACCATCTACGACAACCTGGACGCGAAGACCGGCGAGCTGTGCTGGAAGGACCTCTGCCGCGGCCCGCACCTGCCGACCACCCGGAACATCCCGGCGTTCAAGCTGATGCGGAACGCCGCCGCCTACTGGCGCGGCAGCGAGAAGAACCCGATGCTCCAGCGCATCTACGGCACCGCGTGGCCGTCGAAGGAGGAGCTGAAGGCACATCTGGAGTTCCTCGCCGAGGCCGAGAAGCGCGACCACCGCAAGCTCGGCAACGAGCTGGACCTCTTCTCCTTCCCCGACGAGGTCGGCTCCGGGCTCGCCGTCTTCCACCCCAAGGGCGGCATCATCCGCCGGGCCATGGAGGACTACTCGCGCCGCCGGCACGAGGAGGAGGGGTACGAGTTCGTCTACACCCCGCACGCCACCAAGGGGAAGCTCTTCGAGAAGTCCGGGCACCTGGACTGGTACGCCGACGGCATGTACCCGCCCATGCAGCTCGACGAGGGCGTGGACTACTACCTCAAGCCCATGAACTGCCCCATGCACAACCTGATCTTCGACGCCCGGGGCCGCTCCTACCGTGAGCTGCCGCTGCGGCTCTTCGAGTTCGGGACGGTCTACCGGTACGAGAAGTCCGGCGTGGTGCACGGCCTGACCCGGGCCCGCGGCTTCACCCAGGACGACGCGCACATCTACTGCACCCGCGAGCAGATGGCGGACGAGCTGGACTCGACGCTGACGTTCGTGCTCAACCTGCTGCGCGACTACGGGCTGACCGACTTCTACCTGGAGCTGTCCACCAAGGACCCCGAGAAGTTCGTCGGCACGGACGAGGCGTGGGAGGAGGCCACCGAGACGCTGCGCAAGGTGGCCGAGAAGCAGGGGCTGCCGCTCGTCCCCGACCCGGGCGGCGCCGCGTTCTACGGCCCGAAGATCTCGGTACAGGCGCGGGACGCGATCGGCCGTACCTGGCAGATGTCGACCGTGCAGCTCGACTTCAACCTGCCGGAGCGCTTCGACCTGGAGTACACCTCGCCGGACGGCTCCAAGCAGCGCCCGGTGATGATCCACCGCGCGCTCTTCGGCTCGATCGAGCGGTTCTTCGCGGTGCTGCTGGAGCACTACGCGGGCGCGTTCCCGGTCTGGCTGGCGCCGGTGCAGGCGGTCGGCATCCCGATCGGCGAGGCGCACGTCGAGTACCTCCAGGACTTCGCGAAGGCGGCGAAGGCCAAGGGGCTGCGGGTCGAGGTGGACGCCTCCTCCGACCGGATGCAGAAGAAGATCAGGAACCACCAGAAGCTGAAGGTCCCCTTCATGATTCTCGTCGGTGACGAGGACATGAACGCGGGCACGGTCTCCTTCCGGTACCGCGACGGTTCGCAGGAGAACGGCGTGCCGCGCGACCAGGCGCTGGCGAAGCTCCTCGACGTGGTGGAGCGCCGCGTACAGGTCTGACACGCCCCGTCACCCGTAGGGTGGCATCGGAGCGGCCCCCGGCAGGCATCAGCCCGCCGGGGGCCGCTCCTTGTCCTCCCGGCCGAAGACCTGGATCAGCCAGGACGAGAACGACCCGGTGACCGCGCCCAGCAGCGCCAGCCCGCACATCATCAGACCGACCGCGTACAGCCGGCCGAGCGGCGTCACCGGGGTCACATCGCCGTAACCGACCGTGGTGATCGCCGAGCAGGCCCACCAGACGGAGTCCCCGAAGGTGAGGATCGTGGCGCCGGGCGCGCCCCGTTCCTGCTGGTAGACGGCGAGCGCGGCGGCGAAGGTGAGCAGGCCGGCGGTGATGCTCGCGTACGCCATCACCCGCCCGTACAGACTCAGCCGGGGGCGGTCGCGCCGCCGCTGGATCGCCATGTACGTGTTCACGATCCGCAGCGGCCGCAGCAGCGGCAGGATCACCACGACCGTGTCGAGCCAGTGCGTCCGGACGAAGCGCGCGCCCTCGCCGCTGAGGACGAGCCGTACGCCGTAGTCCACCACGAAGGCGGCCCAGATCAGCAGGGAGAGCGCCAGCGCGAGGTTCCGCCAGAACGGGTCGGGGCCCTCGGCGAGGACGCGTACCGCGTAGCAGGCGAGGAAGAGCGGCGAGGCCACGAGCAGCGGCAGCTCCGTACGCCGCTCCCAGCCGCGCAGCCGGTCGGGACGGTTGCGGACATGCATCGGGCCAGCATCGCCGGGCGGCGGCCGGTGCGGGCCCGGCGACACGCCTCACACGGGCGAAGTCATATGCTGCACAACATGACGAGTGAGCCGGAGCAGCAGATCGGAGTGGGGACCCAGGACGCGTTCCAGCGCCTGTGGACGCCCCATCGGATGGCCTACATCCAGGGTGAGAACAAGCCCACCGGGCCGGGCGCCGAGGACGGCTGTCCCTTCTGCTCCATCCCGTCCAAATCCGACGAGGACGGGCTGGTGATCGCGCGCGGTGAGCGGGTGTACGCGGTGCTCAACCTCTACCCGTACAACGGCGGGCATCTGATGGTCGTCCCCTTCCGCCACGTCGCCGACTACACGGAGCTGGACGAGGCGGAGACCGCCGAGCTCGGGCTCTTCACCCAGCGGGCGATGACCGCGCTCCGCGCCGCGTCGGGGGCGCACGGCTTCAACATCGGGATGAACCAGGGGACTTCGGCCGGTGCCGGGATCGCCGCCCACCTCCACCAGCATGTGGTGCCGCGCTGGGGCGGCGACACCAACTTCATGCCGGTCGTCGGCCACACGAGGGTGCTGCCGCAGCTCCTCGCGGACACCCGCGCCATGCTGGCCGACGCCTGGCCGGCCGGCTTCTGATCCCTGTCAGCTCCTGACCCCCGGCCGCCCCTGACCCCCGCCCGCTCCGTCGGGCCCTCCCGACGGAGCGGGGTGCGCCCCGCGCTACGCGTCGTACGCGTCGATCTTCTTCGGGGACGGGTCCTGGACCGCCCCTATCAGCGACGAGGAACGGTTGCTGAAGCGCTCGGTGTCCACCCCGTGCTCGTCCAGGACCCGCATCGCCGCGTTGTGCGCCACCCGCAGGACCGGGGTGGCCGCGCGCATCGCGTCGTCCGCCATGAAGCGGTGGCGCCACGGTTGGTCGGCCCAGGCGTGCCGCATACCGAACGGCTCGGGCAGGCTGAGCTTGCCGCCCAGGAAGTCCAGGACCGGCGGATACCAGGTGAACGGGGCGCGCACCGCGAGCCTGACCGCCTCACGCGGCTCGACCAGCGGCAGGTTCCTCGACGTGGTCTCCCAGAACCGCACGGTCTTCGGACGGGTGATCTTCTTGGGCGACGGCTTCGCGAAGAACAGGGAGTGCACGGGACCCAGCGCGTACCCGGAGACCTCGATGCGCAGGGTCTCGTGGAGCACCGTGACCGAGATCATCATCGTGATGACCAACTGGCTCTCCCAGAGGGTGAACTGCACCCCCAGGTAGTGCCGGTTCCCGCTGCCGAACTGCTGGTGGTTGCAGATCCGCTGTATCTCGTGGCTCTTGATCTGGAACGCCTCCACGTCCTGGCCCTCGGGCCAGGAGACCGAACCGGCGCCCTCGCCGACCGCGGACACGATCCAGTGCTTCACCGAAGGCGTCGGGAAACCACCCGAGTTGAGGGGGCCGCGCTCCAGCAGCTTCATCTGGTCGTGGATCGCCCGTATCACGTCGTAGCTGCGGAACTGGTGGATCTCCTTGCCGGCGTCCTTGGGGACCAGCTCCTCCGCGAGCTGCCAGCTTCCCCAGCGGGTGCCCATCCCGAGTATCCCCTTGGGGCCGGCGTAGAAGGCCACATTGGAGCGCTGCTCGGCGCTCAGCTTCTCCAGCCCCTGGCGCAGCACCTCCCGCGAGGTGTCGCCCGGGTTCCCCGGGACGGCCTCGGGGATCTTGGCGCCGGTACCGCCGCCCGAGAGCAGGCTCTCCCAGCGGGCCCGCAGGTCCTTGGCGGTCGACTCGCAGATCTGCTTGGCGAGCAGCCAGCCGACGACCGGGGCGACGAGCATGCCGCGCAGATACCAGTTCAGTACGCCGTCGAGGGGCAGCTTGATCAGCACGATCACCGCGAACACGGCGACCGCCGCCAGCAGGGCACCGCCGATCGCGCCCGCCCGGCGGTCCTTGGCCCCCGCCAGGGTGCGGCGCAGCTGGAACACGCCCAGCCAGAGCAGCAGTCCGGGCAGGAAGAGCACCCCGAACACCGCGGTGACGGCGGTGAGCTTCTTGTCCCGCTCCTTGCGGATGTGGTTCGCGGCGAGGCAGTGCTCCACCACGGCCTGCGGGTCCATGCCGAAGGACTGGATGATCGGGCCCCGGCCGCCGCCCAGCGTCCTGAGCTGGACGGCCCGCGCGAACGCCTCGCCCAGATTCGGCTCGAAGAGCGTGAACTTGCCTTTGCTCACGCCTGACTTGTGCCAGTCGTTGTCGGCCTTGGAGATCTCTTCGAGCGGACTGTCCCGGTACGCCGCCGAGGCGAGGGCGAACGTCGCCGCCGTGCCCCCGGCCGCTCCCTGGAGCGGAACCTGCGCCCCCGGGCTGAAGTCGAATAGATCGTCCGCCACTGCCGCCCCCTTGCCGCAAGGATTCGCTGCCGCGACCTCTTCCCGGCCCGCGCGCCCCGCACACCTGCTGGAGCTGGGCACCCCAGAGTAACGGTGCGATGCCGTCCGCGTCATGGGGCCTGGCGGTCTTTCGCCAACCGGCCCCGGGGGCACCGTCCATGGGGTATCGGACGGCACCGGCGCCCTACACCGGGCTCTCCTCCCTGGTGAGCTGACGGTCCGCCACCGCCTGAGGCATCGGCTCGTGGCGGGCGTACGTCCGGCTGAAGCTCCCGGTGCCGTGCGAGATCGAGCGGAGGTCCACCGCGTACCGCCCGATCTCCAGTTCGGGCACTTCGGCCCGGACCAGGGTCCGTCCGGGACCGGCCTGTTCGGTGCCGACGACCCGGCCCCGCCGCCCCGACAGATCGCTCATCACCGGCCCCACGTACTCGTCGGGGACCAGGACCGCCACCTCGGCGACCGGCTCCAGCAGATGGATCGCCGCCTCGCCCGCCGCCTCCCGCAGGGCCAGCGCGCCCGCCGTCTGGAACGCGGCGTCGGAGGAGTCCACCGAGTGCGCCTTCCCGTCGAGCAGCGTCACCCGGATGTCGACCAGCGGATGGCCCGCCGCGACGCCGTGCGCCGCCTGGGCCCGCACGCCCTTCTCGACGGAGGGGATGAACTGACGGGGGACCGCGCCGCCCACCACCTTGTCGACGAACTCGACACCGGACCCGGCCGGCAGCGGGTCCACCGCGATCTCGCAGATCGCGAACTGGCCGTGGCCGCCCGACTGCTTCACATGGCGGCCGCGCCCCGTGGCGCTCGCGCCGAACGTCTCCCGCAGGGCGACCCGGAACGGTACGGCGTCCACCTGGACCCCGTACCGGCCGCGCAGCCGGTCCAGCGCCACGTCCCGGTGCGCCTCGCCCAGGCACCAGAGCACCACCTGATGGGTGTCCGGGTTCTGTTCGAGCCGCATCGTCGGGTCCTCCGCGACCAGCCGGGCCAGCCCCTGGGAGAGCCGGTCCTCGTCCGCCTTGCTGTGCGCCCGTACGGCGAGCGGCAGCAGCGGGTCGGGCATCGTCCACGCCGCCATCAGCAGCGGATCGTCCTTCGCGGAGAGCGTGTCCCCGGTCTCCGCGCGGGACAGCTTCCCCACGCAGGCGAGATCGCCCGCGACACAGTGCGCCAGCACCCGCTGCTGCTTGCCGAACGGTGACGAGAGCGAGCCGACCCGCTCCTCCACGTCGTGGTCCTCGTGCCCCCGGTCGGTGAGCCCGTGCCCGGACACGTGCACCGTCTCGTCGGGGCGCAGCGTCCCCGAGAAGACCCGTACGAGAGAGAGCCGGCCCACGTAGGGGTCCGAGGCGGTCTTGACGACCTCGGCGACCAGCGGGCCGCCCGGATCGCAGCAGATCTCCGGGCGCGGGGCGCCGAGCGGGGTGGTGACGGCGGGCGCCGGGCGCTCCAGCGGCGTCGGGAAGCCGCCGGTGATCAGATCGAGCAGCTCGACCGTGCCCAGCCCCTGCCGGGCGCCGGGCGGCGCGGGCGCCGCCGCGAGCACCGGATGGAAGACGCCGCGCGTCACCGCCTTCTCCAGGTCCTCCATCAGCGTCTTGAGATCGACCTCCTCCCCGCCCAGATAGCGGTCCATGAGGGTCTCGTCCTCGCTCTCGGCGATGATCCCCTCGATCAGCCGGTCCCTGGCCTCCGCGATCGCCGGGAGCCGCGCGGGCTCCGGCGGCCCCACCCGCCGCTCCCCCGAGGAGTAGTCGAAGACCTTCTGCGAGAGCAGCCCCACCAGCCCGGTGGCGGGCGCGTGCCCGTCCGGGCCCTCGGCGCCGTGCACCGGCAGGTAGAGCGGCAGTACGGCGTCGGGGTCGTCCCCGCCGAAGATCCGCGCGCAGAGCCGTGTCATCTCGTCGAAGCCGGTGCGCGCCGTGTCGAGATGGGTGACGACGATGGCGCGCGGCATCCCGACCGCCGCGCACTCCTCCCAGACCGCCCGGGTCGCCCCCGCCACGGCGTCCGCCTCCTGGGCCGCCGACACCACGAAAAGGGCCGCGTCCGCGGCGCGCAGACCGGCCCTGAGCTCCCCGACGAAATCCGCGTAGCCGGGGGTGTCCAGCAGATTTATCTTGTACCCGCCCCACTCCACCGGGACGAGCGAGAGCTGTACGGAACGCTGCTGGCGGTGCTCGATCTCGTCGTAGTCGGAGACCGTCGCGCCGTCCTCGACCCGGCCCGCCCGGTTGACCGCGCCCGCCGTGAGCGCCAGGGCCTCGACGAGGGTGGTCTTCCCCGAGCCGCTGTGGCCCACCAGCACCACGTTCCGCACGGACGCGGGCCGGTCGGCCGCCGTCGCCCTGCCCGCGGCCCCGGGGTGCGGGGGTTCCCTGTCGATCTTGCCGCCTTTGTCGCCCATGACTGCTGCCTCCCGATCGGGTCCACCGACTGGTCGGTGAAGAGGGACGGAGAGAGGCGGGCCGGGGGAGCCGCGCGGCAGCTCCGGCGATGCCCGCGGTGGTCCTTCGAGCTTCGCACTCCCGTCATGGCGCGTCCATACGTCGTACGACGCGGCATGGCCCGGGTACCCGGCGCTGCGCCATGACGGTCGTGGCTACGATGGGCCAGCCGACGGGCCTCAGGCGCCGTGGGCCAGCCGTCGGCCACAGGGGCCCTCGGCCCACCGAACCTCGGGAAGGCCATGCTGAACAAGTACGCGCGTGCATTCTTCACGCGTGTCCTCACACCGTTCGCGGCGTTTCTGCTCCGTCGAGGAGTCACTCCGGACGCGGTCACGCTCATCGGCACGGCCGGGGTGGTGGCGGGTGCACTGGTCTTCTTCCCCCGCGGGGAGTTCTTCTGGGGCACGATCGTCATCACCGTCTTCGTCTTCTCCGACCTCGTCGACGGCAACATGGCGCGCCAGGCGGGCATCTCCAGCCGCTGGGGGGCCTTCCTCGACTCGACCCTGGACCGGGTCGCGGACGGCGCGATCTTCGCCGGTTTCGCCCTCTGGTACGCGGGCGACGGTGACAGCACCACGCTGTGCGCCGTCGCCATCTTCTGCCTCGCCAGCGGCCAGGTCGTGTCGTACACGAAGGCCCGGGGCGAGTCCATCGGGCTGCCCGTGGCCGTCAACGGACTGATCGAGCGCGCGGAACGGCTGGTCATCTCCCTCGTCGCGGCCGGCCTCGCCGGGCTGGCCGCCTTCGGCGTCCCCGGCATCGGCGTCCTGCTGCCGATCGCGCTGTGGGTCGTCGCCGTAGGCAGCCTGGTGACCCTCGGCCAGCGCGTGGTGACCGTACGCCGCGAGGCCGCGGAGGCCGACGCGGCCGCGTCGGCCGGCCCCGCCGGGACCGACCACGCCCGGGGGAGTGGAGCCACGTCATGAGCGCGGCGAGCGACCGGCTGACCGACGCGCTGTACGGGCTCGGCTGGGGCACGGTCAAGAAGCTCCCCGAGCCGGTGGCCGGGGCCCTCGGCAGGACCATCGCGGACACCGTGTGGAAACGGCGCGGCCCGAGCGTGCTGCGCCTGGAGTCCAATCTGGCGCGGGTCGTGCCCGACGCCGGTCCCGAACGGCTGGCGGCCCTCTCCAAGGCGGGCATGCGCTCGTACATGCGGTACTGGATGGAGTCGTTCCGGCTGCCCGCCTGGAGCGAGGAGCGGGTGCGCGACGGCGTCGAGATCAAGGACATCGACCGGCTCTTCGACGGCCTCACCACCGGGCGCGGTGTCGTCCTGGCGCTGCCGCACATGGCCAACTGGGACCTGGCGGGAGCCTGGCTCACCCGGGCCCACGGCGTGCCGTTCACGACGGTCGCCGAGCGGCTGAAGCCCGAGTCGCTGTACGACCGGTTCGTCGCCTACCGCGAGAGCCTGGGCATGGAGGTGGTGCCGCACACCGGGGGCTCCGCCTTCGGCACCCTGGCCCGGCGGCTGCGGGACGGCGGTCTCGTCGCCCTGGTCGCCGACCGCGATCTGTCGGCGTCCGGCATCGAGGTCGACTTCTTCGGGGACACGGCCCGGATGCCCGTGGGCCCGTCGCTGCTGGCGCAGCAGACCGGGGCGCTGCTGCTGCCCGTCTCGCTGTGGTTCGACGACTCCCGGGTGATGCGGGGGCAGGTCTTCCCGCCCGTCCCCGTGCCGGAGACAGGCACCCGCGCGGAAAAGGCGTCCGTGATGACACAGGCGGTGGCCGACGCCTTCGCCGCGGGAATCGCCGAACACCCGGAGGACTGGCACATGCTGCAACGGCTGTGGGTCGCGGACCTGGACCGGGGGCCCGAGTGAAGATCGGCATCGTCTGCCCGTACTCCTGGGACGTACCGGGCGGCGTCCAGTTCCACATCAGGGACCTCGCGGAACACCTCATCCGGCTCGGCCACGACGTCTCCGTGCTGGCCCCGGCGGACGACGAGACACCGCTCCCGCCGTACGTCGTCTCGGCGGGCCGCGCCGTGCCCGTCCCGTACAACGGGTCGGTCGCCCGGCTCAACTTCGGCTTCCTGTCGGCGGCGCGGGTGCGGCGCTGGCTGCACGACGGCACGTTCGACGTCATCCACATCCACGAGCCGGCCTCGCCGTCGCTGGGCCTGCTGAGCTGCTGGGCGGCGCAGGGGCCGATCGTCGCGACGTTCCACACCTCCAACCCGCGCTCGCGCGCCATGATCGCGGCGTACCCGATCCTGCAGCCCGCGCTGGAGAAGATCAGCGCCCGGATCGCGGTGAGTGAGTACGCGCGGCGCACGCTGGTCGAACACCTCGGCGGCGACGCCGTCGTCATCCCGAACGGCGTCGACGTCGACTTCTTCGCCGAGGCCGGGACGGAACCGGCCTGGCAGGGCGGCACGATCGGCTTCATCGGGCGCATCGACGAGCCGCGCAAGGGGCTGCCGGTGCTGATGCGGGCCCTTCCGAAGATCCTCGCCGTCCACCCGGAGACCCGGCTGCTGGTGGCGGGGCGCGGGGACGAGAAGGAGGCGGTGGAGTCCCTGCCGAAGGAGATGCGCCGCAGCGTCGAGTTCCTCGGGATGGTCAGCGACGAGGACAAGGCGCGGCTGCTGCGCAGCGTCGACCTGTACGTGGCGCCCAACACCGGCGGCGAGAGCTTCGGCATCATCCTCGTGGAGGCGCTGTCGGCGGGCGCGGCGGTGCTCGCCAGCGACCTGGACGCGTTCGCGCAGGTCCTGGACCACGGGGCGGCGGGGGAACTCTTCACCAACGAGGACGCGGACGCGCTCGCGGGCGCCGCGGTCCGCCTCCTGGGCGACCCGGACCGCCGGGCGGCGCTGCGCGAACGGGGCAGCGCGCACGTACGGCGCTTCGACTGGTCGACGGTCGGCGCGGACATCCTCGCGGTGTACGAGACGGTGACGGACGGGGCGGCGTCGGTGGCGGCGGACGAACGGACGGGGCTGCGGGCGAGGTTCGGGCTGGCGCGGGAGTAGGCGTCCGGCGGGGGGCGTGGGGGGCGATGGGGAGGGCGCGGTGCGGTGCGCCGTCCGGCGGGGGTTCGTGTCCGGGTGCCGGTGCCGGTGCCGGTGCCGGTGCGGGTGCGGTGCGTCGTCCGGCGGGGTGGTGGGTCGGTGCCGGGGGCCGGGGGCCGGGGCCTCCGGAGGTACATATCCGGACGGCATGATTTACGCCGCGTGCGGGGTGAACAACAGGGGCGCGGGCCGCTTGTGCGGCACACATCACGCTTTAGTGTCCGGACACGCACCTCCTCCGACCCCGACCCCCTCCCCCTGGTGGATCCTCAACGCTCCGAGGGGGCGTACCTGTACGCGTAGTCTGCCGTGCGTGACCACCCTTGTCTGGATCGCCGTTGCCGTCATCGCGATCGCGCTGTATCTCAGTTGGACCGCGGGCCGGCTCGACCGGCTGCACACCCGGATCGACGCCGCACGGGCCGCGCTCGACGCCCAGTTGCTGCGGCGTGCCTCGGTCGCGCAGGAGTTGGCCACTTCCGGGGTGCTCGATCCGGCCGCGTCGATCGTGCTGTACCAGGCGGCGCACGCGGCGCGGCAGGCCGAGGAGGAGCAGCGGGAGGTCGCCGAGAGCGAGCTGAGTCAGGCGCTGCGGGCCGTGTTCGGGGAGGCCGCCCAGGTCGAGGCCGTCCAGGAGGCGCCCGGGGGTGAGGACGCCGCCGGGGAGCTCGCCGCGGCGGTACGGCGGGTGCCGATGGCGCGGCGGTTCCACAACGACGCCGTACGGGCCGCCCGGGCGCTGCGGCGCCACCGCACGGTGCGGTGGTTCCGGCTCGCGGGGCACGCGCCGTTCCCGCTGGCCTTCGAGATGGACGACGAGCCGCCGGTCGCGCTGGCGGACCGGCCGGGAGCCTGAACGATCCACCGGCTTCCCATTGGCCCTTGCTGTGGACTGGTTCCGGGGCGTTCTCTGGAGATCCCCGTCGTACGAGTCTGTGAGGTCGCCCGTGTCCACCACGCCCCAGAACCCCGAGACCGGCACCGCCCGCGTCAAGCGCGGCATGGCCGAGCAGCTCAAGGGCGGTGTGATCATGGACGTGGTCACACCGGACCAGGCGAAGATCGCCGAGGACGCCGGCGCGGTCGCCGTGATGGCGCTGGAGCGGGTGCCCGCCGACATCCGCAAGGACGGCGGCGTCGCGCGGATGTCCGACCCCGACATGATCGAGGGCATCATCGGCGCGGTGTCGATCCCGGTCATGGCGAAGTCCCGGATCGGCCACTTCGTCGAGGCCCAGGTGCTCCAGTCGCTGGGCGTCGACTACATCGACGAGTCGGAGGTGCTGACCCCCGCCGACGAGGTCAACCACTCGGACAAGTGGGCTTTCACCACGCCCTTCGTCTGTGGTGCCACCAACCTCGGTGAGGCGCTGCGCCGGATCGCCGAGGGTGCGGCCATGATCCGTTCGAAGGGCGAGGCCGGGACCGGCAATGTCGTCGAGGCGGTCAGGCACCTGCGGCAGATCAAGAACGAGATCGCCCGGCTGCGCGGCTGCGACAACAACGAGCTGTACGCCGCGGCCAAGGAGCTGCGCGCCCCGTACGAGATCGTGAAGGAGGTCGCGGAGCTGGGCAAGCTGCCCGTGGTGCTCTTCTCCGCGGGCGGTGTCGCCACCCCCGCCGACGCCGCGCTGATGCGCCAGCTCGGTGCGGAGGGCGTCTTCGTGGGCTCCGGCATCTTCAAGTCGGGCGACCCGGCCAAGCGTGCCGCCGCGATCGTGAAGGCCACCACGTTCTACGACGACCCGAAGGTCATCGCGGAGGCGTCGCGCGACCTGGGCGAGGCCATGGTCGGCATCAACTGCGACACGCTGCCCGAGGCAGAGCGCTACGCGAACCGCGGCTGGTGATGGGCGCCCCCGCGATCGGCGTCCTGGCGCTCCAGGGTGACGTCAGGGAGCACCTGAGCGCCCTGGCGGCGGCGGGCGCCGGGGCGCAGGCCGTACGGCGCCCCGAGGAGCTGGCCGGGGTCGAGGGCCTGGTGATCCCGGGCGGCGAGTCCACCACGATGTCCAAACTGGCCGCGCTCTTCGGCATGCTGGAGCCGCTGCGCACCCGGGTCCGGGCCGGGATGCCGGTGTACGGCACCTGCGCCGGGATGATCATGCTCGCCGAGAAGATCCTCGATCCCCGGTCGGGTCAGGAGACGGTCGGCGGTATCGACATGATCGTCCGGCGCAACGCCTTCGGCAGGCAGAACGAGTCCTTCGAGGCGGCAGTTGAGGTCGCCGGTGTCGAAGGCGGCCCTGTGGAGGGCGTCTTCATCCGGGCCCCATGGGTCGAGTCGGTGGGGGCCGAGGTCCAGGTGCTCGCCGAGTACGGGGGGCACGTGGTCGCCGTACGGCAGGGCAACGCGCTGGCGACGTCCTTCCACCCCGAACTGACGGGCGACCACCGGCTGCACCGTTTCTTCACCGACATGGTGCGCTCCGTACGGTGACCTCCGCCCGGTAGGATCGCTGCCGAACGGGAGCAGTACCGGTTACGCGAAGGAGACAGGCAGATGTCCGGCCACTCTAAATGGGCTACGACGAAGCACAAGAAGGCCGTGATCGATGCCAAGCGCGGCAAGCTCTTCGCGAAGCTGATCAAGAACATCGAGGTCGCGGCGCGCACCGGCGGCGCGGATGTCGACGGCAACCCGACGCTGTTCGACGCCATCCAGAAGGCGAAGAAGAGTTCGGTCCCGAACAAGAACATCGACTCGGCCGTCAAGCGCGGCGCCGGCCTGGAGGCCGGTGGCGCCGACTACGAGACGATCATGTACGAGGGGTACGGCCCCAACGGTGTCGCGGTGCTCATCGAGTGCCTCACCGACAACCGCAACCGCGCCGCCTCCGACGTGCGGGTCGCGATGACCCGCAACGGCGGCTCGATGGCCGACCCCGGGTCCGTGTCGTACCTCTTCAACCGCAAGGGCGTCGTGATCGTCCCCAAGGGTGAGCTGGGCGAGGACGACGTGCTGGGCGCGGTGCTCGACGCGGGTGCCGAGGAGGTCAACGACCTCGGCGAGTCCTTCGAGGTGCTCAGCGAGGCCACCGACCTGGTCGCGGTCCGCACCGCGCTCCAGGAGGCGGGCATCGACTACGACTCGGCCGACGCCAACTTCGTGCCCACCATGCAGGTGGAGCTGGACGAGGAGGGGGCGCGCAAGATCTTCAAGCTGATCGACGCCCTGGAGGACAGCGACGACGTCCAGAACGTCTTCGCCAACTTCGACGTCTCGGACGACGTGATGGAGAAGGTCGACGCCTGACCCGGCCCTTCGCACCCCCCTCCTCGATGCCGGTCCGGCCCGTTGTCGGTGCCGGCCGATAGGGTCCGATCATTGCTTCTTCCCTCGGGGGAGAACGTATGACCGAGAGAGTGGGGGCGCGATGCGGGTGCTGGCTGTGGACCCCGGACTGACCCGGTGCGGGATCGGTGTCGTCGAGGGCGTCGCGGGACGGCCCTTGACGATGCTGGGCGTCGGCGTGGTGCGTACGCCCTCCGACGCCGAGATCGGGTCGCGCCTCGTCGCCATCGAGCAGGGCATGGACGCCTGGCTGGACGAGCACCGGCCCGAACGCGTCGCCGTGGAGCGGGTGTTCGCGCAGCACAATGTGCGTACGGTCATGGGCACCGCCCAGGCCAGCGCGGTCGCCATGCTCTGCGCCTCACGCCGCGGCATCCCCGTCGCCCTGCACACCCCCAGCGAGGTCAAGGCCGCCGTCACCGGCAGCGGCCGGGCCGACAAGGCGCAGGTCGGCGCGATGGTCACCCGGCTGCTGCGGCTGGCCGCGCCGCCCAAGCCGGCCGACGCGGCGGACGCCCTCGCACTGGCCATCTGCCACATCTGGCGGGCCCCCGCCATGAACCGCCTCCAGCAGGCGCAGGCCGCGGCCCGCGCGCCCCGTGTCCCCGCCTCCGCACCCGTCCGGAAGGTCACCCGATGATCGCGTTCGTCAGCGGCCAGGTCGCCGCCCTCGCCCCGACCACCGCGGTCATCGAGGTCGGCGGCGTCGGCATGTCCGTCCAGTGCGCCCCCGGCACCCTCGCCGCGCTGCGCGTCGGCCAGGAGGCCAGACTCGCCACCTCACTGGTCGTCCGGGAGGACTCCCTCACGCTGTACGGCTTCGCCGACGACGACGAACGCCAGGTGTTCGAGCTGCTGCAGACCGCCAGCGGCGTCGGGCCCCGGCTCGCCCAGGCGATGCTGGCCGTGCACAGCCCCGACGCGCTGCGCCTCGCCGTCTCCACCGGCGACGAGAAGGCGCTGACGGCGGTCCCCGGCATCGGCAAGAAGGGCGCCCAGAAGCTGCTGCTGGAGCTGAAGGACCGGCTCGGCGCGCCGCTGGGCGCCACCGTGGGACGGCAGTCCACCGGGGCGCCCGCCGCCTCCTGGAGCGACCAGCTCCACGCCGCGCTGATCGGCCTGGGGTACGCCGGCCGGGAAGCCGAGGAAGCGGTCGCCCAGGTCGCCCCGGAGGCCGAGGCGGCCCTCGCGGCCGGCGAGCAGCCGCCCGTGCCCCGGCTGCTGCGCGCCGCGCTCCAGAGCCTCAACCGCACGCGTTGAGCACGGCCGGACCGGGCCCGCTCCCGGCCCGCCTCGATGTACTCCGTCCGGGCGTTCTCGTACGCGCCCTCTTCCCGAGGTGAGACACAGTGAACTGGGACGACACCGCCGGCGCGGGCCCCGCGCCGCAGGACGCGGCCGATCGGCTGGTCGGGGCGTCCGCGGACGGCGAGGACCAGGCCGTCGAAGCGGCGCTGCGGCCCAAGTCGCTGGGTGAGTTCGTCGGGCAGGAGCGGGTACGGGTCCAGCTCGACCTCGTGCTCAAGGCGGCCCTCGCCCGCGGCGCCACCGCCGATCACGTGCTGCTCTCCGGGGCGCCCGGGCTCGGCAAGACCACCCTCTCGATGATCATCGCCGCCGAGATGAACGCCCCGATCCGCATCACCTCCGGCCCCGCGATCCAGCACGCGGGGGATCTCGCCGCGATCCTCTCCTCGCTCCAGGAGGGCGAGGTCCTCTTCCTCGACGAGATCCACCGCATGTCCCGGCCCGCCGAGGAGATGCTCTACATGGCGATGGAGGACTTCCGGGTCGACGTGATCGTCGGCAAGGGCCCCGGCGCCACCGCCATCCCGCTGGAGCTGCCGCCCTTCACCCTGGTCGGCGCCACCACCCGGGCCGGACTGCTGCCGCCCCCGCTGCGCGACCGCTTCGGCTTCACCGGGCACATGGAGTTCTACGAGAGCGCCGAGCTGGAGCGCGTCATCCACCGCTCGGCCCAGCTCCTCGACCTGGAGATCGACACCGAGGGCGCCGAGGAGATCGCCGGACGCTCCCGAGGCACGCCCCGTATCGCCAACCGGCTGCTGCGCCGCGTACGGGACTACGCCCAGGTCAAGGAGGACGGCCGGATCACCCGTGCGGTGGCGGGGGCGGCGCTCGCGGTGTACGAGGTCGACCCGCGCGGCCTCGACCGGCTCGACCGGGCCGTGCTCCAGGCGCTGCTCAAGCTCTTCGGCGGCGGGCCCGTGGGGCTGTCGACCCTGGCGGTCGCCGTGGGGGAGGAGCGCGAGACCGTCGAGGAGGTCGCCGAGCCCTTCCTCGTACGGGAGGGACTGCTCGCCCGTACCCCGCGCGGCCGGGTCGCCACCCCCGCGGCGTGGGCGCACCTCGGGCTCGTCCCGCCCCAGCAGGCCCCGGGCGCGGCCGGACAACCCGGCCTGTTCGGGGCGTGACGGCATGGACACGCGCACGGGCAGGAACCCGGGTGCGATGCTGGGCGTTGTTCCAACGAAGCGGACTCGCTTAGACTCCGCCGATGCCGCCCTTCCGGCGCGGCATGCCCACCCCCGTATACCAGGCCGTTCGACAGCACGGTCGTGCGAAGGAAGTTCCCTCCCGTGAGTCTCGTGACCCTTCTCCCCTTCATCGTGCTCATCGGGGCCATGTTCCTGATGACCCGGTCCGCCAAGAAGAAGCAGCAGGCCGCCGCGCAGATGCGCGACGAAATGCAGCCCGGCACCGGCGTCCGCACCATCGGGGGCATGTATGCCACCGTCAAGGAGGTGCACGTTGACATGGTCCTCCTGGAGGTGGCTCCCGGCGTCCACGCCGTCTACGCGAAGAACGCCATCGGCGCGGTGCTCGACGACGACGAGTACAACCGCATCGTGCACGGCGACGACCCGAGCGACTCCGACACGCCGATCGTGCCCGACGACGCCTCCTCGCTGACCGGTCCCGCCGACGAGACCCGGATCGACCTCGGCAAGAAGCCCGAGGCCGCCGGGCCCGCGGACGGCACGGACACCGCGGACGCCGAGCCCGACGACGCCAAGCCCGCCGACGCGAAGTCCGAGGACACGTCCGCTGACAGCGCCGGCAAGGCCGACAAGGCTGACAAGGCCGACAAGACCGACGGCGAGTCCGGCGCGAAGTAGCCGGTCCGCGCCGACGGGCCGCACAACGGCTCCCGGCGACTCACGGTCGCGCCGATTTCCGCGGGGGCAGGTCCCCACAACACTTCGTGGCCGCTCCCCCGCACACCCGGCGTGGGGGCGGTTGGACAGGGAGAAACGAGAAGGTGGCAGCACCCAATAAGGGCCGAAGGCAAGCGGGGTCCCCAGGCAGGCCAGGCCGCACCCTGGCGCTGTTCCTGATTGCCATGGTGGCCCTCACGGGCGGGATGTTCTGGTCCGGCCATGTCACGCCACGTCTGGGGATCGACCTCGCGGGCGGCACCAGCATCACGCTCCAGGCGAAGAACACGCCGGGCAAGCCGAACGCGATCAACAAGACCAACATGGACACCGCCGTCAGCATCATCGAGCGGCGTGTCAACGGTCTTGGTGTCTCGGAGGCCGAGGTTCAGACCCAGGGCAACGAGAACATCATCGTCAACATCCCCCGGGGCACGAACGAGAAGCAGGCCCGTGAGCAGGTCGGCACCACCGCCCAGCTCTACTTCCGGCCGGTGCTGACCGTCGCCGCCGGGAGCCCGACGACCCCCCAGCCCTCCGGCAGCGGCTCGCCGAGCGCCGCTCCCAGCTCCTCGACCAGCGCTTCCACCGGGGACAAGGCCGACGAGAAGGCCGGGGACGGTTCGACCCCGTCCCCCGACGCGAGCGCCACCGCCCAGGGCCGCGCCGTGACGGACGCCCTGAAGGCGGACGCCTCGCCGTCGCCCGACGCCTCCGGCTCGGACAGTCCGTCCGACAAGTCCTCCGACAAGCCGTCGGACAAGGAATCCGGCGCCCCCGCGCCGTCCGCGAGCCCCTCCAGCGACGCGGCCACCGCCGCCCTGGAGAAGAAGTTCACGGAGCTGGACTGCACGAACGAGAAGGCCCGCACCGAGGTCAACCAGAGCGCGGCGCCCAAGGACACCATCGTCGCCTGCGGCCAGAACTCCGGCGGCGAGTGGGAGAAGTACGTCCTCGGCCCGGCCGAGCTGGAGGGCACGGACGTCGACGACGCCAAGGGCGTCCTCGACCAGCAGCGTGGCATGTGGATCGTCACGATGGACTTCACCGGCGCCGGCACGAAGAAGTTCCAGTCGATCACCGGCAAGCTCTCGCAGCAGCAGGCGCCGATGAACCAGTTCGCCATCGTGCTCGACGGCAACGTGGTCTCCGCGCCCTCGGTGAGCCAGACGCTCGGCGGCAGCGCCGAGATCTCCGGCAGCTTCACCCAGCAGTCCGCCCAGGACCTGGGCAACATCCTCTCGTACGGCGCGCTGCCCCTGACGTTCCAGGAGCAGTCCGTCACCACGGTCACCGCCGCGCTCGGCGGTGAGCAGCTCGACGCCGGTCTGATCGCCGGCGCGATCGGCCTCGCCCTGGTCATCATCTACCTGGTGGCCTACTACCGGGGTCTCTCCGCGATCGCCATCCTCAGCCTCGGCGCCTCCGGCATCATGACGTACACGATCATGTCGCTCCTCGGCCCCGGCATCGGCTTCGCGCTGAACCTCCCCGCGGTCTGTGGCGCCATCGTCGCCATCGGTATCACCGCGGACTCGTTCATCGTGTACTTCGAACGCATCCGGGACGAGATCCGCGAGGGCCGTACGCTCCGCCCGGCCGTGGAACGGGCCTGGCCGCGCGCCCGGCGCACGATCCTCGTCTCCGACTTCGTGTCGTTCCTCGCCGCGGCGGTGCTGTTCCTGGTCACCGTCGGCAAGGTCCAGGGCTTCGCGTTCACCCTCGGGCTGACCACGCTTCTCGACGTGGTCGTGGTGTTCTTCTTCACCAAGCCCGTCATGACGATCCTGGCCCGTACGAAGTTCTTCTCCAGCGGTCACTCGTGGTCCGGCCTGGACCCGAAGCGCCTCGGTGCCAAGCCGCCGCTGCGCCGCGCCCGCCGTGTCAGCGCCCCCACCGACCCGAAGGAGGCGTGAGATGTCCCGACTCGGCGATCTCGGCGCCCGGCTCTACCGCGGCGAAGTCGGCTACGACTTCATCGGGAAGCGCAAGATCTGGTACGGAATCTCGATCCTGATCACCATCACGGCCATCGCGGCCCTGGCGGTGCGCGGGCTCAACATGGGCATCGAGTTCAAGGGCGGTGCCGTCTTCACCATCCCGAGCACGAGCGTCTCGGAGGTCCAGGCACGCGAGGACGCGCAGGCCGCGTCCGGACACGCCGCGATCGTCCAGAAGCTCGGCAACGGCGGCATGCGGATCCAGGTCACGGAGCTGGACACCAAGCAGGCCGACGCCGTGAAGGTCCAGCTCGCCAAGGACCTGAAGGTCGACGAGGCGAAGATCAACGCGGACCTGGTCGGCCCGAGCTGGGGCGCGACCATCGCCAACAAGGCGTGGATGGGTCTCGGGATCTTCATGGTCCTGGTGGTGATCTATCTGGCCATCGCCTTCGAATGGCGGATGGCGGTCGCCGCGCTCATCGCCCTGATCCACGACCTCACGATCACGGTCGGCGTCTACACCTTGGTCGGCTTCGAGGTCACCCCGGGTACGGTGATCGGTCTGCTGACCATTCTCGGTTACTCCCTCTACGACACGGTCGTCGTCTTCGACAGCCTCAAGGAGGGGGCGAACGGGATCACCAAGCAGAGCCGCTGGACCTACAGCGAGATCGCCAACCGGTCGATCAACAGCACGCTGGTGCGGTCCATCAACACCACCGTGGTCGCCCTGCTGCCCGTCGGGGCGCTGCTCTTCATCGGCGGCGGCTTCCTCGGCGCCGGCATGCTGAACGACATCTCGCTCTCGCTCTTCGTCGGCCTCGCCGCCGGCGCGTACTCCTCGATCTTCATCGCCACGCCGCTCGTCGCGGACCTGAAGGAACGCGACCCGCAGATCAAGGCGCTGAAGAAGCGGGTGCTCGCCAAGCGCGCGGCGGCCGCCGCCAAAGGCGAACTGAACGGCTCCTCCGCGGACGGTGACGACACCGCCGACGACGGCCCGCAGGACGGCGCCCCGGGCGCCGCTCCGGCGCCCGCCGTGGCGGGCCAGCGCGGCCGCGGCGGCCGGGGCCGCCCCTCGGGCTCGGGGAGGCGTCGATGACCGACACCGGCGTCCAGGAGCTGCTGCTCAGCCGCATCCGTGATGTGGACGACTACCCGAAGCCGGGCGTGGTGTTCAAGGACATCACCCCGCTGCTGGCCGACCCGAAGGCGTTCACGGCGCTGACCGACGCCCTCGCCGCGCTCTGCGCGCGGTTCGGCGCGACGAAGATCGTCGGCCTGGAGGCGCGCGGCTTCATCCTCGCCGCCCCCGTGGCGGTCCGGGCGGGCGTCGGGTTCATCCCCGTACGCAAGGCCGGCAAGCTCCCCGGCGCGACGCTGTCGCAGACGTACGACCTGGAGTACGGCTCCGCGGAGATCGAGGTCCACGCCGAGGACCTGGAGCACGGGGACCGCGTCCTCGTCATCGACGACGTCCTCGCCACGGGCGGTACGGCCGAGGCGTCCCTGGAACTGGTCCGCCGGGCCGGCGCCGAGGTCGTGGGCGTCGCCGTCCTGATGGAGCTGGGCTTCCTGGGCGGCCGTGAGCGGCTGGCACCCGCGCTCGGCGGGGCCCCGCTGGAGGCCCTGATCACGCTCTGAGCGCCGCCGGAACACGGAATCCGGCGGGCATGGGAACACGGCAGGACGGGCACCCGGGAACAAACGGGTGCCCGTCCCGCGTTCCGGGGAGCCGGACCCGGCCCGACCCGGGAGACCGGCCTTGGGACGAGAGGGACGCCCGGGGTCGATACCATGGAACCTCCGGGCCTGACCGGGGGACCTGGATCCGCACGAGGAGCGCTCTTGCCAGACGAGGTTCAGCCACTGGCCGCCGCGACGCCCGATCACCCCGCCGACCAGGCCGCGGTGGGCTCCGCCGTGCCCCGGAACAAGGCCCCGGTCGCCGCGGACCAGCCCGTCCGGCACGGCGCGAAGTCCGTGCCGCCCGAGCGCCCCGCCGTCCCCGTCAGCGCCCCCAAGCCCGGCGCCACGGCCGCTCCGCGCTCCGGAGG
Organism: Streptomyces sp. NPDC056987; assembly: GCF_042673865.1. Taxonomy (NCBI): domain Bacteria; kingdom Bacillati; phylum Actinomycetota; class Actinomycetes; order Kitasatosporales; family Streptomycetaceae; genus Streptomyces; species Streptomyces sp. NPDC056987. Next base: position 2,470 of record NZ_JBHURV010000003.1, on the reverse strand, counting down.
CTCCTCCAACCGGGTGAGGGCCCGGCTCGCACGGCTCGGGGTGCAGCGCTCCTCGCCGTACAACCCCGTCCTGGAGCCGCTGCTGCGGACCGTACGCGGGAACGACCCCAAGATCGAGACCGCGACGCTGCGCCAGATCGAGAGCGCCTACCAGGTCGCCGAGCGCTGGCACCGCGGGCAGAAGCGCAAGAGCGGCGACCCGTACATCACGCACCCCCTCGCGGTCACCACGATCCTCGCCGAGCTGGGCATGGACCCCGCCACCCTGATGGCCGGGCTGCTGCACGACACCGTCGAGGACACCGAGTACGGCCTGGACACCCTGCGCCGCGACTTCGGCGACCAGGTCGCGCTCCTCGTCGACGGCGTCACCAAGCTCGACAAGGTCAAGTTCGGCGAGGCCGCGCAGGCCGAGACCGTACGCAAGATGGTCGTCGCCATGGCGAAGGACCCGCGCGTCCTGGTCATCAAGCTCGCCGACCGGCTGCACAACATGCGCACCATGCGCTACCTCAAGCGGGAGAAGCAGGAGAAGAAGGCCCGCGAGACGCTGGAGATCTACGCCCCCCTCGCCCACCGGCTGGGCATGAACACCATCAAGTGGGAGCTGGAGGACCTCGCCTTCGCGATCCTCTACCCCAAGATGTACGACGAGATCGTCCGGCTGGTCGCCGAGCGGGCGCCCAAGCGCGACGAATACCTGGCCATAGTGACCGACGAGGTCCAGTCGGACCTGCGCGCGGCCCGCATCAAGGCCACCGTCACCGGACGGCCGAAGCACTACTACAGCGTCTACCAGAAGATGATCGTCCGGGGCCGGGACTTCGCGGAGATCTACGACCTGGTGGGCATCCGGGTCCTGGTCGACACGGTCCGTGACTGCTACGCGGCGCTCGGCACCGTCCACGCGCGGTGGAATCCGGTCCCCGGCCGGTTCAAGGACTACATCGCGATGCCCAAGTTCAACATGTACCAGTCGCTGCACACGACGGTCATCGGGCCCAACGGCAAGCCGGTCGAGCTCCAGATCCGTACGTTCGACATGCACCGCCGCGCCGAGTACGGCATCGCCGCGCACTGGAAGTACAAGCAGGAGGCCGTCGCGGGCGCCTCCAAGGTCCGCACCGACGTCCCCAGGAGCGCCGGCCGGGGCGCGGGCCAGGACACCGTCAACGACATGGCGTGGCTGCGCCAGCTCCTGGACTGGCAGAAGGAGACCGAGGACCCCAGCGAGTTCCTGGAGTCGCTCCGCTTCGACCTGTCGCGCAACGAGGTCTTCGTCTTCACGCCCAAGGGCGACGTCATAGCGCTGCCCGCCGGCGCCACCCCCGTCGACTTCGCGTACGCCGTCCACACGGAGGTCGGCCACCGCACCATAGGGGCGCGGGTCAACGGCCGGCTCGTACCGCTCGAATCGACCCTCGACAACGGCGACCTGGTGGAGGTCTTCACCTCCAAGGCGTCCGGGGCGGGCCCCTCGCGCGACTGGCTCGGCTTCGTCAAGTCGCCGCGGGCCAGGAACAAGATCCGCGCCTGGTTCTCCAAGGAGCGCCGCGACGAGGCGATCGAGCAGGGCAAGGACGCCATCGCGCGGGCCATGCGCAAACAGAACCTGCCGATCCAGCGCATCCTCACCGGGGACTCGCTGGTCACGCTCGCGCACGAGATGCGCTACCCCGACATCTCCTCCCTGTACGCGGCGATCGGCGAGGGCCATGTGGCCGCGCAGGGCGTCGTACAGAAGCTGGTGCAGGCCCTCGGCGGCGAGGAGGCGGCCAACGAGGACATCGCGGAGAACTCCCCGCCCTCCCACAGCCGCGGCAAGCGCCGCTCCAACGCCGACCCCGGCGTGGTCGTCAAGGGCGTCGAGGACGTCTGGGTGAAGCTCGCCCGCTGCTGTACGCCCGTCCCCGGCGACCCGATCATCGGCTTCGTCACCCGCGGCAGCGGCATCTCCGTCCACCGCGCCGACTGCGTCAACGTGGACGCGCTCTCCCAGCAGCCCGAGCGGATCAAGGACGTCGAGTGGGCGCCCACCCAGTCCTCGGTCTTCCTCGTCGCCATCCAGGTCGAGGCACTGGACCGCTCCCGGCTGCTGTCGGACGTCACCCGCGTCCTCTCGGACCAGCACGTCAACATCCTCTCCGCCGCCGTCCAGACCTCCCGGGACCGGGTCGCCACCTCGCGCTTCACCTTCGAGATGGGCGACCCGAAGCACCTGGGCCACGTACTGAAGGCGGTACGGGGCGTGGAGGGCGTCTACGACGTCTACCGCGTCACCTCGGCCCGCAGGCCCTGAGCGCGGCCCGGCGCGGGGCACACAGGCGGGCTCAGCGGGCCCAGAAGCGGCCGGCCACAGCGGGTGCACACGTCGGCCCACGGACGCGGGCCAACGCGCCGGCCCAGACGCGGGCACACACGGAGGGGGGGGGCGGGGGGGGGCGGCCAGACGGGGCCGCCGCCCGCGCCC
>NZ_JBHURV010000002.1:322770-466134 GCF_042673865.1 Streptomyces sp. NPDC056987 | reverse complement strand
GACCCGGGGTTTCCGGGTCGGCGCCAACGCCGTACAGGCCGTGCCGTCGTGCCTGCCCTAGTGGGCGGTGCCCGTGTCGGCTTCCGTGCCGGTGCCCGCGTCCGTGCCGGTCTCCGTCGAGGCGGAGCCGGACGGGGAGCCCGACGGTGACCCCGCAGCGTCCTCGCCCGGCGCACCGGCCGCCGGGGACGTCGAGCCCGACGGGGACGGGGAGGTGCTGGGGCCGACGCCCGTGAAGAAGCTCTCCGACGGGAAGACGAAGGCGCGCAGCCCCACGTCGCCCGTCTTGCTGAACGAGAACACGACCTGCTGGGCGTCGCCGTTCTTCGCGGCCTCGCGGCCGTTCTCGACCACCGCCGAGGCGTTGCCCGCGCCGCCGAGCTGGACCGAGCCGAGCGCCGGGACGGTGATCGGCCCCGAGCCCTTGGCGGGCGTGAGCTTCACCGTGGCGCTGGTGCCCGGGAGCTTCACCGAGTCGAGGGTCTGCGCGCTCGTGTCGTTGTTGAAGACGGTGCCGGTGACGACCGCGGGCCCCTCGGCGGCGGGCTCGGGCTGGGTGAGCACCGTGATGTTCTGGAGGCTGATCTTCTCGACGGTCGTGGCGGCGTTGTCCGGCTTGACGCCGAGCGTCTGCGCGTTGTTGCCGGCGCCGCACGCGGAGAGCGAGGCAAGCGGGAACACGAGGGCAGTAGCGGCGAGGACGCCGCGTCGAAGGCTGCGGCTCACGGCGGCGGCAACTCCTAGGACGTACGGACGGACGGAGGCTGGGGCGTGCGGTGCGCTGCCGCGTACCGCGGTGGTGCGTGGAGCGGGCCGAGAACCTCCGGACGGGCCAAAGGTGCGTCGGCGCCCTCAGGTTACCGAGCCGCCTCCGCCGCCCCGCACCCGACCCGCCCCCCGGCGCCACCGGTGCGTTTCCCGCTCGCTCCCGGTCGTCCCGCCGCCACCGCCGATGATCGATTAGTGGCGCGGAACGGCATGTCGTTTCGCGCGCCGTTCACATAAATCCGGTGATCAATTCTCCGGACCGTCCCGCATTCCTTACGAATACCGTCGCGCGTGCGACGGTGATCGAATTCGGATTCCCTCACACTTCCGTCGTACTTCCGCCGCGCCCGCGCCGTACTTCCGTTCGTACGAGTGACCGACGTCCGAACGCGGTACGGGAAGTTCCGCCGCCGGAAACCGGCAAAACGGGACGTTAGTCCTCTTCTGAGGGGGTCGCGTGGTGCGTAACGTGGGCGTTTCCGCGCCCCCGCGCAGCGGCTCCGACCTGCGAATACCCCCTTCCGGAAGCCGCCCGCAGCACGTTCCTGGCGCTGTTGTCAAGCCCCGAGATGCGCCCTGACCTGCGAAAACGCCATTCAGAAGATGCCATTCTCGTGTTACCCTGGATAGCCACGGAAGGGGTACCTGTCACATGACGTTCAAGGTTGGCGACACCGTGGTCTATCCCCATCACGGGGCCGCGCTGATCGAGGCCATCGAAACTCGCCAGATCAAAGGCGTGGACAAGACCTACTTGGTGCTCAAGGTCGCCCAGGGCGACTTGACGGTGCGTGTACCGGCGGACAATGCGGAGTTCGTCGGCGTGCGCGATGTGGTTGGTCAGGACGGGCTGGACCGGGTCTTCGAGGTGCTCAGGGCGCCGTACGCGGAAGAGCCGACGAACTGGTCCCGTCGCTACAAGGCAAATCTCGAGAAGCTCGCCTCCGGCGATGTCATCAAGGTCGCCGAAGTGGTCCGCGACCTGTGGCGCCGGGAGCGCGAGCGCGGACTCTCCGCAGGTGAGAAGCGCATGCTCGCCAAGGCGCGGCAGATCCTTGTCAGCGAGCTGGCTCTCGCGGAGAACACGAACGAAGACAAGGCCGAGGCTCTGCTCGACGAGGTCCTCGCGTCCTGAACCGGAAGTCCTGAACTGAACGCGACGCAGGCAGCACGCACCCGGTACGTACGCAGAAGTACGTATGCAGCCAGTACGTACGCAGCACGCGCGATGTGAAGTGAAGCAGTGAATGCCGTGGTGCCCGTTGGCCGGCTTTGGGGGAGAGCTGAGTCGTCGGGCACTGCGGCATGTTCGTGTCTCCGCGTGCCCGTGGATGTCGCATCGCGCGTCCTGCGCGGCGCGTCGTGCGTTCGAGACGTACGACCGAAATATCCGACGCCGAAGCCCCTGGGCGGCCGGGGCGGCGACCGTCTCGACCATGGGTCACGGAAGGGTCCGGTCAAGGCGTCGCGCCCGGCTCGCTGAGCCCCTACCCATGTCGGCCGCGGAAACAAACCTGCCGGAACAAAGACCCGATCAAACACCGGAACAAAGAGCCGGAACAAAGAGCCGGAACGAAACCCGCCGGAGTGCATAGCGATGTCTGAGGAACCCCTCGCGATGTCCGAGGAACCCCGCCCCCACCGCACCGCCGCGGTGATCCCCGCCGCGGGCCGGGGCGTACGGCTCGGTCCCGGCGCCCCCAAGGCGCTGCGCGCGCTGGGCGGCACACCGATGCTGATCCACGCCGTCCGCGCGATGGCCGCCTCGCGCGCCGTCTCGCTCGTCGTCGTGGTGGCACCGCCGGACGGCGCGCCCGAGGTGAAGCACCTGCTCGACGCGCACGCCCTGCCCGAGCGCACCGACTACCTCGTCGTACCCGGCGGCGAGACCCGCCAGGAGTCCGTACGGCTCGGCATCGACGCCCTGCCCGACGCCATCACCAGCGTGCTCGTCCATGACGCGGCCCGCCCGCTGGTCCCGGTCGAGACCGTGGACACCGTGGTCGAGGCCGTACGGGACGGGGCACCCGCCGTCGTGCCCGCGCTGCCCCTCACCGACACCGTCAAGCAGGTCGAGCCGCGGGAGAAGGGCGAGCCGGAACCGGTCGTCGCCACACCCGAGCGGGCCCTGCTGCGCGCCGTACAGACCCCGCAGGGCTTCGACCGCGCCACGCTGGAGCGCGCGCACCGGACGGTGGCGCAGGTGGGCGAGGGGGCGACGGACTGCGCCGGTATGGTCGAGCGGCTCGGCGCACCCGTGGTGGTCGTGCCAGGACACGAGGAGGCGTTCAAGGTGACCAGGCCGCTGGATCTGGTGCTGGCCGAGGCGGTTCTCGCCCGGAGGAGGCTCACCGATGGCTTCTGAGCGCCCCGAGGCTACCGAGCGCGCCGGGGAAGCGGCCGCTCCCCGGCCCCCCGCGCCGCCCGCCGCGCCCGTGCCGCCGCTGCCGCAGGTGGGGATCGGCACCGACATCCACGCCTTCGAGGAGGGCCGCGAACTGTGGTGCGCGGGGCTGCTCTGGGAGGGCGAGGGCCCCGGCCTGGCCGGCCACTCCGACGCGGACGTGGTCGCGCACGCCGCCTGCAACGCGCTCTTCTCCGCCGCGGGCCTGGGCGACCTCGGCGCGCACTTCGGCACGGGCCGCCCGGAGTGGTCCGGAGCCCCCGGTGTGACCCTCCTCAAGGAGGCGGCCAGGATCGTCCGTGCCGAGGGCTTCACGGTCGGCAACGTCGCCGTTCAGGTCGTCGGCACCCGGCCGAAGATCGGCAAACGCCGGGACGAGGCGCAGCGAGTGCTCTCCGAGGCGGTCGGCGCGCCGGTGGCGGTCTCGGCGGCGACCTCCGACGGCCTCGGCTTCACCGGACGCGGCGAGGGACTGGCCGCGATCGCCACGGCGCTGGTGGTCCGTACGGGCCCGGCGGACTGAGGCCCCGGACGAAGCGGCGGTCCGGGGCGGGCTGAGGTCCCGGACGCAGCGGCGGACCGGCGGACCGAGGACCCGAGCGGAGCGAAATACCGGCGCGGGTGACCGGATTGGGCGATGATCGTCCGGTATGCGTCAACCGGCAGCAGCAGGCAGCAGGAAGGCAGTCATGACCGCTGAACTCTCCGAAAACCTCAAGCAGCTTCTCGACACCCCGGTATTCGTCAACATCGCCACCATCCAGCCGGACGGCAGCCCGCAGGTTTCACCTGTATGGGTGAAGCGCGACGGGGACGACGTACTGATCTCCACGACGGTCGACCGCCAGAAGGAGAAGAACCTGCGCCGCGACCCGCGGGTGACCGTCGTCGTCCAGCCCGCCGACGCCCCCTACACCTACGCGGAGATCCGCGGCGCGGCGACCCTCACCACCGAGGGCGGCCAGGAACTGATCAACGAGCTGTCCCTGAAGTACACGGGCAAGCCGTACGCCGACTTCAACCCGGACTCCGCGAACGACGCCGAGCGCGTCGTCGTCCGTATCGCGCCCCGCAAGGTCGTCGGCAGGGTCTGAGCCGCCGCGGAGACCTCCGCCGGACGCCCGCGGAGGTCCCTCCCGGACATTCCCGGACGTTCCCGGACGTCGTGACATGGAGCCGACGGGTCATCAATGTCACGCTTCGGTGTCCCGTCGGCCCAAAGGGTCGCGGGGCACTGCCCCGGGCGCACTACCCTTGTGGGGTGACTATTCGGCTGTACGACACCGGTGCCCGGCAGATCCGTGATTTCACCCCGCTCGTCCCGGGCTGTGTCTCGATCTACCTGTGTGGCGCCACCGTGCAGGCCGCCCCGCACATCGGGCACATCCGGTCGGGACTGAACTTCGACATCATGCGCCGCTGGTTCGAGCACCGCGGCTTCGACGTGACGTTCGTCCGCAACGTCACGGACATCGACGACAAGATCATCGCCAAGTCGGCCGACCAGGGCCGCCCCTGGTGGTCCATCGGCTACGAGAACGAGCGCGCCTTCAACTCCGGTTACGACGTGCTCGGCTGCCTGCCGCCCACGTACGAGCCGCGCGCCACCGGTCATATCACCGAGATGATCGAGATGATGCGCGGTCTGATCGAGCGCGGTCACGCGTACGAGGCCGACGGCAACGTCTACTTCGACGTGCGGTCCTTCCCAGGCTATCTGGAGCTGTCCAACCAGGACCTGGACGATCTGCGCCAGCCCTCCGGCGAGGGCGAGACCGGCAAGCGCGACCAGCGCGACTTCGCGATGTGGAAGGCCGCCAAGCCGGGCGAGCCGTCCTGGGAGACGCCCTGGGGCCGCGGCCGGCCCGGCTGGCACCTGGAGTGCTCGGCGATGGCCCACAAGTACCTGGGCCCGGCCTTCGACATCCACGGCGGCGGCCTCGACCTGATCTTCCCGCACCACGAGAACGAGATCGCGCAGGCCAAGGGGTACGGCGACGAGTTCGCGAAGTACTGGGTGCACAACGCGTGGGTCACCATCAAGGGCGAGAAGATGGCCAAGTCGCTCGGGAACTCGGTGCTGGTCTCCGAGATGGTCAAGCACTGGCGCCCCATCGTGCTCCGCTACTACCTCGGCACCCCGCACTACCGCTCGATGATCGAGTACAGCGAGGAGGCCCTGCGCGAGGCCGAGTCCGCGTTCGCGCGGATCGAGGGCTTCGTCCAGCGGGTCGTGGAGAAGGCGGGGGGAGTGGTGGAGCCGGCCGCCGAGGTGCCGCCCGCCTTCGCCGAGGCCATGGACGACGACCTGGGCGTCCCGCAGGCCCTCGCGATCGTCCACACCACCGTCCGCCAGGGCAACTCCGCGCTCGCCGCCGACGACAAGGAAGCCGCCGTCGCCCGGCTCGCGGAGGTACGGGCCATGCTCGGCGTCCTCGGTCTGGACCCGCTCGACCCGCACTGGGCCGGCGAGGCCGACCGCGGCGAGGATCTGCACGGCGTCGTGGACACGCTCGTACGCCTGGTGCTGGAGCAGCGCGAGGCGGCGCGGGGCCGCAAGGACTGGGGCACGGCGGACGGGATCCGGGACCAGCTCCAGCAGACCGGGCTGGTCATCGAGGACGGGCCCTCGGGTCCGCGGTGGACTCTGGGACCGCGCTGACCTGCTGAAGTGTGCCGCCCGGTGGTCGGGGCGCCACACTTACGTACCCTGACATAAAACGTATGAACGCCGCGCAGCTGAAGCGCCGCGTAGCCGCGTAACGAAAGCAATGAAACAGGTAGGTCATGGCCGGGAACAGCCAGCGCAGGAACCGCCGTACGTCCAACAAGAAGGGCGCGCAGGTCGGCAGCGGTGGCAAGCGACGCCGCGGCCTGGAGGGGAAGGGCCCGACGCCGCCCGCGTCCGCCCGCAAGGGACACGTCCAGAACCGCGTCGCCAACGCCAAGGCCAAGCAGACGGCCCGCCGCCAGGTCGCCCGGCGCGGCGGCAAGGGCACCAGCGAGATGGTCGTCGGCCGTAACCCGGTCTTCGAGGCGCTGCGCGACGGCGTGCCCGCCTCGATGCTCTACGTACAGCAGTTCATCGACAACGACGAGCGCGTCCGCGAGGCGCTCCAGCTCGCGGCGGACCGCGGCGGCATCCACCTCATGGAGGCGCCCAAGCCGGAGCTGGACCGGATGACGAACGGCCTCAACCACCAGGGGCTCGTCCTCCAGGTCCCGCCGTACGAGTACGCGCACCCGGACGACCTCGCCGCCGCGGCCTTCGACGACGGCGAGGACCCGCTGATCGTCGCGCTCGACGGGGTGACGGACCCGCGCAACCTGGGCGCCGTCGTCCGCTCCGTCTCCGCCTTCGGCGGCCACGGCGTCGTCGTACCGGAGCGCCGCGCCGCCGGGATGACGGCCGGTGCCTGGAAGTCCTCGGCGGGCACGGCGGCGCGCACGCCGGTCGCCCGCTGCACCAACCTCACCCGGACGCTGGAGGCGTACCAGAAGGCCGGCATCACGGTCGTCGGTCTCGCGGCGGACGGCGAGGCGGAGGTCGGCGACCTGGAGGCGCTCGGCGGCCCGGTCGTGATCGTGGTCGGCAGCGAGGGCAAGGGCCTGTCCCGGCTGGTGGGCGAGACGTGCGACTTCCGCGTACGGATCCCGATGCCGGGCGGCGCGGAGTCGCTGAACGCGGGCGTCGCGGCGGGCGTCGTGCTGTACGAGGCGTCGCGGCGCCGGGTCTGAGACGACCGCGGGAGCGGGACGGGGCCTTGACACCGGACGGGGCCTGAGGGCGCCGGACGGGGTGTGACAGGGCGGCCGGGGCCGAGGGGTGTCCGGCCCGGGCGTCCCCCGAACGGCCCCGCTTGATGATCTTGACGGGTCTCGGACATATCGCGCGCGTCAAGGCAGTGTCCTAAACACAAGTCACTCGGTTAGATGAGTGTGGACACCAGAACGCCCCGGCCCGGGTTCGACGATCAGCCCCCGCTGAGCATGCTCAAGGTGGACTGCGATCCCGCGCAGGTCATCGTGAACCACGCCAGCTTCCGGGTGAAGCTCGCAACGCCTCAGCGCCCCAGCCCCCTGCGCATCCCCGCCCTGACCGGTGCGGCGCCCGGCGCGCCGGGCCGGTCGCCACGGAGGCGGGCCCCCGTGGTGTGGAGCGGGAAGTCCGCGCCGGGCGACCCCGGCGCGAGCGGGCTGCTCCAGGCCGTACGGAACTCCCCACCGGTACCGGCTCCACCGGCGGGGGGCGCTTTCCGCGCCCCCTCCGGGAAGCGGTACGAAGCCGGCGCCACGCAGGTCATTCCCCGGCTCAGGCCGGGCGCCGACACCGAGACGACCGTGCCGACCCCGGTCGTCGGCGGCCCCCGTACGGAGGCCACGCCGCTGCTGCCGCCCATGCGCCAGGCGGTCGGCGCGTACGACCTGCCCGAGCAGAACACGGGCCCGGGACCGTACGGCGGCCGGGGCGGGCCCTACGCTCCCGGGACCGCCGCCGACGACGCCTACGCCGACGACACCGATCTCGGGTACGACACCGACGAGCGCCCGCGCCCCCAGCGGAGCGGCGCCGACGCCGTCCGGCACGCCTACTACCCCGGCCGCCGGATGAACCTCGGCGTGGTGCTGCTCCCGCTCCGCGTCTTCCTCGGCTTCATCTCGATCTACGCGGGCATGGGCAAGCTCTGCGACCCCGTCTACTTCGACGGCGGCGAGCGCGGCTCCATGGTCAAGTGGCTCAGCTCGCTGCAACCGTGGGCGCTGGCCGAGCCGCTGCGGGACTTCGCGCTCTCGCACCCGGTCGGCGCGGGCCTCAGCGTCGCCTTCCTCCAGATCGTGGTCGGCGTCCTGACCGTGCTCGGCCTGTGGCAGCGGCTCGCCGCCTCCGTCGGGACGCTGCTGTCGGCCGCGCTGCTGCTGACGGTGAGCTGGCGGACCGTACCGGCGTACGACGCGCCCGACATCATCTATCTGGCCGCCTGGTCCCCGCTGATCATCGCGGGCGCGCCGGTCTACTCCGTCGACGGGCGGCTCGCCGGCGAGGCGTGGCGCACGCTCGGACCGCGCTCCGAGCTCTGGGACCTGCGGCGGCGCGTGCTGCGCAGGGGCGCGATCGTGGCAAGCGTCGTCATCGGGCTGACACTGCTGGTCGGCTCGGTGCTGGGCGGGGCCGTACGCTCCTCGGACCTGGTGCGGGTGCCGGGCCAGGGCGTCGACCCGGTCAACCAGCTCCCGGGCGTACCGCTGCCGCGCAACCAGCGCGGCGCCACGACCGGCGCCTCCGGCTCGCCGAGCAGCGCGGGCGCCACCAGCGGTACGTCGTCGGAGCCCTCGGCGACCAGCTCCGGCAGCCCGTCGGCGCGGCAGTCGGAGCCGGGCGGCGGTACGACGCCGGAGAGCGGCGGCGCGACCACCGGGGCCGGTACGGCGGGTACGGGGACGGGCACGGGCACCGGACAGACCCAGCGGCAACAGCAGCAGCCCAGCCAGACCCAGGGCACGGTCCAGGAGCCGCCCGGTACGGCCGAGCAGGCCCCGCCGCCGTCCAGCAGCCAGGGACCGTCCTCCACGGGCGGTTCGGGCGACGGGAGCGGCGGGGGCGGCGGCGACGGCGGCGCGCCGGCCACCGGCTCCTCCGGAGGCGGGAGCGGCGGCGGAAACCGTAACCCCATCGGGGGACTCCTCGGCTGACGGCTCCGACAGGCCGACGGCCCCGACGAGGGGGCGGTCACCCGGACCGGGTGACCGCCCCCTCGCGCATGCCCCCGCCGCTCACTTCAACGGAGGCGCGTGCCTCAGCGCGCGCCGCCGGACAGCTCCTTCGCCGCCTCCGTGAGGTCCTTCGCGGTGTCGATGGCGCGCCAGTACGCCCCGTGGGGCAGCGGGAAGCCCGCGAGACGGCGCTCCCGGGCCAGCCGGGGGAACGTGGTCCGCTCGTGGTCGCCGCGGTCGGGCAGCAGCTCGTGGAAGTCCTCGGAGAACACGTACACACCGGCGTTGATGAGATACGGCGACGGCGGGGACTCGATGAAGTCGAGGACATGCCCGAACTCGTCGGTCTCGACGGCTCCCCAGGGGATCCGCGGCCGGGCGAGCGCGAGGGTGGCGGTCGCGTCGCGCTCGAAGTGGAAGGCGGCCATCTCGCGCAGCGAGAAGCGCGTCCAGATGTCGCCGTTGGTGGCATACCAGGGCCGCCCGGGGTCCGGCAGCCCGGCCGCGGCGTGCTTGAGGCCGCCGCCGCGCCCCAGGGGCTCCTCCTCCACCACGGTGGTGACCCGCAGGGGGAGGTCGGCCGAGTCCAGCCACTTCTGGAGCACCTCGGCGAGATGGCCGCACGAGACGACGGCATCGGTCACGCCCTCGGCGGCGAGCCAGGCAAGCTGATGGCCGATGATCGGGGTCCCCGTCCCGGGGATCTCGACCATCGGCTTGGGGCGGTCGTCGGTGTACGGCCGCAGCCGAGAGCCCTGGCCGCCCGCGAGTACCACGGCCTGCGTCGGATACGTATGCATGCCGTGAACGATAGGCGGGCCGGCCGGCCGGTGTGCGGGCGGCCGGTGCGCGGGATCAGCTCCCCGTGGCCTGCTCGGAGACGCCGTACGCGAAGGACGTGTCGCACACGGGGCGGGAGAACGACTGCGCGCGGGTCGGGCCGTAGACGGCGACCGCCGCGCGTCCGAGCGCGCGGGCGATCGAGATGCAGTGCCGCGCGAGCGACGGGCGCTCCTCGACCTGCCGCTGGAGGTGCGTCAGGGCGATCCCCGGATCCTTCTCCTGGAGCTCCGTGAGCAGCTGGTCACGGAGAACGTCCTGGGGGGCGCGGGACGTGGCCTGTACCGAGGCGGTGTCCGAGGAGGCCGTCAGGACCTGCGACTCGGTGGTGCTGGTCGCCCACGGAACACGGGCGACCGCGAGGGTCCCGGAGAGCACCAGGACGACGGGCAGTACGAATGCGAGAGTTCGGCCGATACGGCGGGCAGTGTGGGTCACGCAGGCGAGCGTAGCGGTCAGTGATGATTTGGCGACATTTAGTCACTCGCTTGAGGGACGGTTCGATCGGTTTTTTCGAATCGAGGGTTGACGCGACCGATCTGAAATGCCCGGTGTGCGGGGGTATTTGCGGCCGAACGACAGGATACGCCGACGGCCCCGCACCGGAGTACGGGGCCGTGCGGAGGAAATCGGGCCGGAGCCCGGCGCGGGCGCGCCGAACTCCAAACCTCTGTGGCCGGATCGGCCGGATCGGCCGGATCGGCCGGTTCGACCGGATCAGTCGGTGAGGCGCTCGCCGGTCGAGGTCGAGAAGACGTGCGTCTCGCCCGCGCGCGGCACGACGTGCAGCTTGGCGCCCTTGTCCGGCACGGCACGGCCGTTGACCCGGACGACGACCTCCTTGGACTCGCCGCCGACCTCGGCGGTGCCGTACACGTAACCGTCGGCGCCCAGTTCCTCGACGACGTTGACGGTCACGGCGAGACCGGCCGGGGCGTCCTTCGAGAGCGCGCCCTCGGTGCCGCCCTCCTCGGCGATGTCGAAGTGCTCGGGGCGGACACCGACCGTGACGGTCTTGTCGCCCTTCTCCGACGCGGCGGAGAGCGCCTCGCGGGAGACCGGCACGACGCTGTTGCCGAACTTCACACCGCCGTCGGTGATCGGCACCTCGACCAGGTTCATGGCGGGGGAGCCGATGAAGCCGGCGACGAAGAGGTTGTTGGGCCGGTCGTACATGTTGCGCGGCGAGTCGACCTGCTGGAGCAGCCCGTCCTTGAGGACCGCGACGCGGTCACCCATGGTCATGGCCTCGACCTGGTCGTGGGTCACGTACACCGTGGTGATGCCGAGGCGGCGCTGGAGCGAGGCGATCTGCGTACGGGTGGAGACACGGAGCTTGGCGTCGAGGTTCGACAGCGGCTCGTCCATGAGGAACACCTGCGGCTCCCGCACGATGGCGCGGCCCATCGCGACACGCTGCCGCTGACCACCGGAGAGCGCCTTCGGCTTGCGGTCCAGGTAGTCGGTGAGGTCGAGGATCTTCGCGGCCTCCTCGACCTTCTTGCGGATGTCCGCCTTGTTCACGCCGGCGATCTTGAGCGCGAAGCCCATGTTGTCGGCGACGGACATGTGCGGGTAGAGCGCGTAGTTCTGGAACACCATCGCGATGTCCCGGTCCTTCGGCGGCAGGTGCGTGACGTCACGCTCACCGATACGGATGGCGCCGCCGTTGACGTCCTCAAGACCCGCGAGCATGCGCAGGGAGGTCGACTTGCCACAACCGGAGGGACCGACGAGGACGAGGAACTCGCCATCCTCGATCTCGATCTCCAGCTGGTCGACGGCGGGCTTCGTGGAGCCCGGGTAGACGCGGGTTGCCTTGTCGAACGAGACAGTAGCCATGGCGATGTTGTCCCCTCACCGGCAGGAACGTGCCGGACGATCCGAGTAAAGGAATGGGTCTCCCGCCGGGGCGGAAGATGGGTCTAGTCCACGTGGGTGAACTTCCCGTGACGCTACCCGCCGTTCCGCGATCTGTCAGCACTCCCGTACGCACGAAATTTCCGGCGGCCCGGTGATCGGGTCCGGTTACACTTCTCGGACGCGCCTCCTTAGCTCAGCTGGCCAGAGCAACGCACTTGTAATGCGTAGGTCGTCGGTTCGAATCCGACAGGGGGCTCAGGTAAAGCCCAGGTCACACAGCCCGTGACCTGGGCTTTTTCCTTTGTGACGGTGGATCATGGAGGGGGGTTTGGCCTACGGAGGATGACCTGCGTGAGCGATGCGTGAGCGGAGGGCCGGCGAGTCCTACGCCGCGTGCTTCGTCCGCTTGGGCTTCTTCGGGTTCTTCTTGGCGCGCTGGGCCTTCTTCCGGGCCTTCCCCGCCTTCCTCGCGGCCTCCTCCGCCTTCCGGGCGATCTTCTCCGCCTCGGCCTTGCGCTGGAGCGGGACCAGCTTGGCGGTGGCCTCGGCGGCGCTCTTGCCGACGTGAGGGAGAACGCTCTGGTAGATGTCCCGCGTGATGCGGGTGTCGCTGTGGCCGAGGGTGTCGGAGACGATCTTCACGTCGATTCCGGCGGCGAGCATGAGCGTGGCTGCTCCGTGGCGGAGGTCGTGCAGCCGGATCGGCGGCAGGCCGGAGGCCACGACGAGACGCTCGAAGTGGTCGGTGACCTTGCCGGGGTGGAGCCAGGAGCCGTCTTCCTGGGTGAAGACGAGTCCGGTGTCCACCCAGGCCGGCCCCCACGCTTCGCGGTCCGCCGTCTGCCGCTCGCGGTGTCGCTCCAAGACGCCGACGGTGTCGTCGTCCAGGGCCACGACGCGGAAGCCGCTGTCGGTCTTCGGTTCGGATGCCTCGACGTCCCAGCCGTCCTGGACGAGCTGCCCCGAGACGGTGAGGGAGTGCCGGTCGAGGTTGGTCTCCGACCAGGGCTGGCCGCAGGCTTCGCCCCGGCGCAGGCCGCGGAAGGCGATCAGGTGCCACATGGCGTACAGCCGGTCGTCGGCGACGAAGTCGAGGAAGGCCCCGGTGTGTTCAGGCGTCCAGACCATGACGGGGGAGGGCTTCTCGCCGGTCTGCCTCCACTTGGCGACTCGTTCGTCCGTCCAGACCAGGGCCTTCGGCTTACGCGCCGCGTCGATCTCGACGTGGGCTGCCGGGTTGAACGTGATGATCTGCTGGCCGATCGCATCATTCAGGGCGGCGCGGAGGGTGGCCTTGACGTGCTGGCGCGTGGAGGGACCGGTGGCGCGGCGGTAGGGCGGCATCGCGTCGATCGCCTCTTTGAGAGCCTTACGGCGAGCGCGATTCTCCAATCCCTTCCACGGGACGGCCGCCAGCTCCTCGACTGCCGATCGCCGTTGGGCGTTCTGCTCCAGGGTCTCGGCGTTGGCATCGGCTATAGCCGTGAACATCTCGCTGAGGTGGCTGACGCGGAGCCGGTCGAGACGCCGGCCGCCGATGTGCGGCTTGAGATGGACGCGGATGTCAGTCTCGTAGCGGTTCAGGCCGGACTTGCGGATCCGCTTGCCGGCCAGCCAGCGGTCGAGCCATTCGGCGACCGTCAGGCTGCCGATGAGGTCCTGGCCGGAGTTGAGCCGCCGCCGGGTCTCCTCGACCTCCGGCAGGGGTCCCTTTTCGCTGCTGACCTCCGCGAGCATGGCGGCGATCAGCTCCGTGCCCTCGGGGTCGTCGGCCTTGGCGAGGCCCAGGAGGGCGCGGACGTGGTCGAGGTCGGCCTGAGCCGCTTTGAGGCTGCTGTAGCCGCCCCGTGCGAAGGAGCGTCGGCTGCCGTCCTGGCGGGAGGGTAGCTCCTGGCGTATGGAGTACGTGCAGTGGTTCCTGGTGCTGCGCTTGGGGCAGGTGGTGCCGAGTTCCCTGCCGGTCTTCGGGTTGCGGCAGGAGCAGCGGCGGTAGGTGGAGCCCTTCAAATGCCTTACTCCTCGGTGGTGTCGGGAAAGTCCTCCGGCGCTTCGGCGTCGGAGAGTTCGGGTGCGAGGTACGGAGGTGTGCCGCCGTCTTCCCGGATGTGGGCTCGTGCGTTACGCAGTCCGTGCATGGCGTGGGCGACTTGACTGGCGTAGTCCTCCTGGGCGAGCAGGGCCTCCGCGTGCATCGCGGGGTTGTTCGCGGTCCTGACCTTCCAGCGCTCGTAGTCCTCGCCTCTGAGGGCGGTGAGCGCGGCCTGGTGATAGTTGGCGTGCGCCCGGAAGTTGCGCAGCATCACGGACTCGGTGTCCAGGGCCTTGGGGCCCTCGCCGGTGAACCACTGCATGGCGTCCCAGGTGGACCGGGGATCCTCCAGGGGTTGTTGCTGGACGTCGTCGACGTATCCGACCGGGTAGATGAGGCAGATCGGGTGGGTGTCCAGGGCCATGGCCAGGACCATGACGTCGACGAGGGGCAGGGTGGCGCGGCGTCCGGACTCCATGTTCGCGATGACGTTGCGGGGGATCGGATGGCCGATGTCCGTGCACCGGTCGGCCAGGTCCTGGGCGCTCATGCGCAGTTCCTTCCTTCGTCTCCGTACCTCGCCGGCCACGGTCGCCATGACCTGGTCCTCCCACAGGGGGACGTCGTCCTCGTCCTCACCATGATGAAATCCGCGTTGTGTCATGAAGACACATTAGCTCGATCATCCTGGAAGTACTGGCCTGGAGACGGACGCGATTGCCGTGTTCGCCGACGGCTTGTCATGGATGGAGCGTGGATGCGCGAGAACGAGGCCCTCGGGCGGGCGAACGGTATGAGCCGGGAGGAGCTGCTCGGTCTGCCGGTCTCCGTTGACCTGGAGACGGGCAACCGGGCGCTGGGACTGGGGCGGAGCAAGGGGTACGAGTTGGCCAAGCGGGGCCAGTACCCGTGCAAGGTGCTCCGGCTGGGCAACGCCTACCGGGTGGTGACCGCCGACCTGCTGAACCTGTTGGGCCTGGCCGCATGACGGGGCGAACGCGGCGTGGGTACTTCTGCGCTGAGCTGACACAGAAACGCTGGACTGTGCCGGGGCGTGGACGTACTGTCCGTGGTCCCTCGCGATCACCCGGTGCCCGCGAGACGCGAACGGGCCCCCGGCGGTGCAACGCCGGAGGCCCCAGCAACCCCGAACGGCCCGTGAAGAACCAACCCGGCGGCCAGGGCGTGCAAGCCCGCCACCGCCAGACGAGGAGCCGCCCCGTGGAACACGCGGGAGCTGACCCCTATTCCGAAGCCGACAAGCCCGCCTGGCCGGCGGTCGCCGTACCCGGACGGCCCGCCCAGCTCCAGGACGACGAAGCCCGCGAGTGCCCCGACCACGGCGATCAGCGGGCAGCCACGGCAGTGGCCCCTGCCCGAGAGCTGGCACCCGAGCCGGAGCCGATCGCCGATCCGGAGCCGACGGCAGGTTCGGTGCTGCTGGAGGAACTGCGCTCGCAGATCGCGAAGTTCGTGATCCTGCCCTCCGCCGAGGCGCTGGACGCGGTCACGCTCTGGGTGGCTGCGACGCACCTGCAACCCGCCTGGCAGCACGCGCCGCGGCTGGCGGTGGTGGGCCCGGCGAAGCGGTGCGGCAAGTCGCGGCTTCTCGACGTGCTGACCGAGACGGTCCACGAGCCGATGATCACCATCAACACCACGCCGGCCGCGGTCTTCCGGTCGATCACGGAGGAACCGCCCACGCTCCTGGTGGACGAGGCGGACACCATCTTCGGCACCCCGAAGATGGCGGAGAAGAACGAGGAGATGCGTGGCCTGCTCAACGCCGGCCACCAGCGCAACCGCTACGTCACCCGGGTCGTCGGCAACGATCACACTCCGCACCGGTTCGCGACGTTCGCGATGGCGGCGCTGGCCGGAATCGGTGACCTGCCGGACACGATCATGGACCGGGCCGTGGTGGTCCGCATGCGGCGCCGGGCCGAGGGCGAGTACGTCAAGCCGTTCCGCTCGCGTCGAGACATCCCGGTCCTGCACGAGCTGCGGGACCGGATAGCGGAGTGGACCAAGCCGCACCTGGAGGTCGCGGCGGAGCGGGAGCCGGAGATGCCGGTGGAGGACCGGGCCGCAGACACCTGGGAGCCGTTGGTCATCATCGCGGACCTCGCCGCAGGGCCCTGGCCCCGCCTCGCCCGTACGGCATGCGGTCGGATGGTCGCCACCGAGGTCGAGGTGGAGGAGGACCAGCCCGGCGGAGCGCGGATCCTGACCGACATCCGCAGGGCCTTCGCAGCGCAGCGCGAGCCCGACAGCCTCACCACGGAGGACATCCTTCGCCTCCTCCGCCAGGACCCCGAAGGCCCCTGGGCCGAGTGGGGACGCGACGGGCTCACGGCCCGCCACCTGGGTGACCTGCTGCGTGAGTTCGGCATCAAGCCCGGCAACGTCCGCCTCGCCGACGGAACCCAGCGCAAGGGATACACCCGCAACAAGTTCCTCGACGCGTGGCGGCGCTACTGCCCCACAGTCCACCCCGTCGACCACGCGGCCAGCACGCCCGAAGCAGGCTGAGCCCCACTGCCCCGAATGCCGTTCCTGCCGTCCCTGCCGTGATTCCGCAGGTCAGACGGCCTGCGCGCAAGACGGAAGACGCGGCCAAGACGGATACGCGGCCCGACACGGCGTGATCGTCCCCGGACGGCGACCAGATCCGTCTTGTGCCGTCCCAGCCGTCCCAGCCGTCCCCGCCGTACCGCCGCAGGCCAGAGCTGCACCTGCCGGGACGGCACACCGAAGCCGAGCCGTCCCGGCCGCCGGGGGCGCGGAGCGCCCCGCCCACCGTGCGGGACGGCTCGGCGAGACGGCTGCCGTCCCGGCCCTGACCTGGCCTTGCAACGGCTGAGACGGCCAAGACGGATCAACAGACCACGAACCACAGGAGTACCCGGCTTGTCCCTCCCCGCTCTCACCTCCCACCGCACACCCGACCCGGATCGCTACCGCCCGCAGTCGGCCAAGCGCGCCGCCGAGCGGTACGCGCTCGTCGCCGCCGGGGTCGTCATCGTGGCCCTGACCGCTGCCGGGTTCTGGCTCTCCTACGCCCACCTCGCCGAGGTCGCCGGACGGCACGGCCTGGGCGGCTCGCCCACACGGCAGTGGGCGTGGCCCGCGACCCTGGACGCGTTCATCGTCGCCGGCGAACTGCTCATGCTCAGGGCGGGCCTCCGCGCGGTCACCGACGGTTGGGCCGTCGTCCTCACGGCCACGGGATCGGTCGGATCCATCGCGCTCAACGTGGCCGGAGTCAGCGGCACGGGTCGACCCGGCCCCGTGCCCGTACTCGACTACGTCGTCGCCGCCGTGCCCCCGACCGCAGCCCTGCTGGCCTTCGCCGTACTCATGCGGCAGATCCACCAGCTCGTCGACCGGTCCACCAGCGACGCCGGGGCAGAGCCCGCCCCGCTGCTCGAAGCGTCGGCCGGGACTTCCGATCAGCACCCCGACCCCTCCGTCGAACTTCCGGTGGCTACTTCCGCTCAGCGGGCGGAAGGGCAGCCGCAGCCGAGCGGCGGGTCACGCAGCGGGCGACCGGCCGGCGCGACGCTCGAAGAGCTCGTGGAGATCGGGCGAGTTGCCGCGGCCCAGGAAGGAAGGCTGACCCGTGATTCCGTACAGCGGGCCGTACGGGCCAAGGGACTTACGGTCGGCGGCCAACGACTCACGGAGGTGATGAACACCCTCCGGGCCGAACTCGCCACCGCGAACAGCACCGGGCCGAAGAACGGCTGACCACTAGGTCGGTGGTCGTAACCCATGCGCCCACCGGCCCCTGGTCTTCGCCGCCCGACCCCATGTCCACACCTGTGGACGGGGCGACGGTCACCCTCGCCGCCGCCCCGCCCGCACTACTTCGGAGAACCGACCGTGACGTACGACCCGCACCACCCCGAGAGCAACCGGGACGAGCCGCAGACAACGACGAAGCCGATGACGCCCCTGGAACGTCTGCGGCGGGCGTTCGGATGGACGGCTCCTGGCGGAGGGACGGCTCCTGGCGGAGCCAGTAGTAGCCCGAGTCCGACTTATGGCCGGTCTTCGGGGGCCTCCGCCCCGGGGGTGGCGGAGACGGACCGGCGCCAGGGGGTGCCGGACCGGGAGGCCGGGGCCGAGGGCGGCCCCGACCCGGACGAGCTCCGTACCGTCCAGCAGCAGATCCTTCACCCCACGCCCACCGCTGAGCCGACGGCCAGCGAGCGCGATGTGCAGAGCGCCCAGCCGGCGATCCGCCGCTTCACCGGCACCAAGCGAACCGTCCGCGTCGGCCCGCTGCGCTTCACCGCCGTCGAGCACGCCGCCCTCCAGGAAGCCGCCGTCGAGCACGGCTACAAGGGTGAATCCGGCTTCGCCGCCGACATCGTCCTGGCCTTCATCGACGGCCGCTTCACCGCGAACCTTCCCCTGTCCGAGGACCGACGCCGAACCCACATGTTCCGCGCCCAGGTCCTGCGTGCCCTCAACCGCACCGGCGTCAATGTCAACCAGATCGCCCGCGCGCTCAACAGCGACTTCACGCCGCCCGACATCCGTCAGCGCCTCGACGAACTCCACCACCTGCTCTCCCTGATCGCCGAAGCCCTGCGCCGGCCCACTGACCCGACGGAGGTCTGACCGGATGATCGCCGCCATCAAACCGACCGGAGCCAACACCCGCGGTCTGCTCGCCTACCTCTACGGCCCCGGCCGTCACGACGAACACCTCGACCCGCACCTGGTGACCGGCTTCGCCATGCTCGGCATGCCCGACCCCGGCCGCGACCAGGACACCACGCTCACGCAGCTCGCCCGCTACCTCGACGAGCCCGTACGCCTGCGCAACAGCGAGTTCGGTAAGAAGGTCATCGACCACGTCTGGCACTGCCCCGTCCGCGCCGCACCCGAAGACCGTCATCTCTCCGACACCGAGTGGGGCGAGATCGCCCAGCGCATCGTCCAGGCAGCAGGCATCGCCCCTGACGGCGTGCCGCTGGATCGCCGTACGCCACGCCGACGACCACATCCACATCCTCGCCACCACCGTTCGCGAAGACGGCCGCCGCCCCAAACTCCACGACAGCGGCATCCGCGTCGGCAACGAGTGCCGTCAGATAGAGAAGGACTACGGGCTGCGCCGCCTACGGAAGGGCGACCGCACCGCCGAGCGTCGCCCCACCCAGGCCGAGATGCACAAGGCCGAGCGCCTCGGCTGGGAGCAGACCAGCCGCGAGTGGCTGCAGGACCGCATCCGCGCCGCGGTCCCGCACGCCACCAGTGCCGAGGAACTCCTCGCCTACCTCGAAGCCGACGACATCCTGGTCAAGCCCCGCCGCGGTCCCTCCGGAGACCTACTCGGCTACGCCGTCGGTCGCCCCGGCGACCTGAACAAGGAGGGCGAGCAGATCTACCACCCCGGCGGGAAGATCGCCCCCGACCTCACCCTGCCCAAGCTCAAGACGCGCCTGGAGACCAGCGCACCGGAGGAACACCCCACAGCCCGTCGCGACCGGCCAACCACCCCCTGGCATCAGGCCACCGACGCCCTCGACACCCTCCACCCAGAGACCACCACCACGAGGGCCGACGAGGACGCACGGACACAGGCGAACATCAGCGCTCTGGGCGAACTGATCGAAGCCACCGCCCAGGCAGCGCCCGCCGACCATCGTGCCCAACTGCGCTCAGCCAGTACGGCATTCGCCCGTGCCCAGCGGTCACAGGTGAGGGCCGAGGACCGCGCCGCCCACGCCCTACGGAACGCGGCCCGCGACATCACTCACACCGCCACAGGCCCCGGCGGCAGCGCCCTTGCAGCCCTGACCGCTGCGCTCCTCTGGGCCACCATCCTCGCTGCACGCTGGCACGAGGCCAAGGGCCACGCCCACCAGGCCGACGCTGCCCGCCAAGCCGTCCAGCACCTTCAGTCGGCAGCCGACGCCGCGCTCACTCCGACGCTCACCGAACTCGAAGCCCGGCGCCCGGGTGAAAAGATCCGCCGCACTCTTGCCAACGACGTACGCGCGGCCGTTCCCGAACACGCCGAGCGGATCCTTACCGACCCCGGCTGGCCCGGGCTCGCCACCGTCCTCGCTGACGCCGAAGCCAGCGGACACAAACCCCACCAGCTCCTCCAAGAGGCGGCCGCCAGCCGAGAGCTCGGCACAGCCCGCCAACCGGCCCGCGTCCTGATCACCCGCATCCAGCACACCAGCCGCAACCCCGCACCCAATCGCCGCGCCGAGGCAGCCCGGCTGCGAAGCATCAGAGCATCGGCCTTGGGCGCCCCTTCCCCTGCCGCTCAGCTGAGGACAACCGCAGCGCCAACGAGCCAGCCGAGCCGCCGCCACCGACGCTGACCCGACAGGAGAGCCGGGTCCCCAGAGACTTGCCAGCAGCCCGAAACGACAGGGCGCCTGTGAGCCCCGGAAGGTGTGGACCCGCATTACTGGCTGCGCTGGTGCGAGCCGCGTACGCCGGAATCCGCGCGGACGGCCGCTGCCATGGCATGTGGGTGTTGCCCCCGGTGGCAACCGCCGAAGAGGCGCCTGCGTATCAACGGTTGGGCTGGTCACCACGCATGGTGACCGGCCCAACCGTTGATACGCCCACTGCCCGTTCTCGGCCTCACTCCCGCCGGAACATGCTGCCCCGCGCGCGATGCCTTCCAACGCGGCGTCCCTCAGGCTGCTCGGTCGTAGAAGCCTTGTTAACAGGCGCCCGGCGAGTCGGTTCATCGTGAAGGAGGAGAGACTGCCAGACCTGCTCCTGCAAGGCGCGGATGCACGGGCCGCAGGCGAACATCGCCGCCTGGGCACCCGCCACACTCACGGGGCCGATCCATAGAACACGGGTCCATCGCTGGCCGCAGTAGAGCCAGCAGACGCCGTCAGTCCATGTATTGCCGTCGTCAGTGTCTGCCACGGCGGGCAGGCCGCCGCGGGCGAACTCGGCGATGCCGGGTACGACCCGAGGTGTCACGGCCAGTTCTATAAACACAGCTCGGTCCCCAAGATCACTCGCTCAGGACAGCTGCCCTGGCCGAAGCCTGCTTGTCGGCGTCGGCGAAGAGGAGCGTGGGCTCGGCCAAAATGTCCCTGCCGGCCTCGCTCTTGTAGATCTCGTCGACGCTGCCGAACCGTGCCTCGGTGTAGTCGAGGTCGAGCAGGGCGGCTGCCTGGCGGACCGATGCCTCGTCGGGTCCCTCGATCTCGACGAAAGTGGGGAGGTCCGGCCAGGTGTCGAAGTCGAAGGCGACTTCGCCCAGGCGCCACTCCTCCCGGTAGTTCTCCTGGTAGCGCACCTCGCGCAGGCCGACGTTGCGGAGGATCTCGGCCATGGCGTGCAGGTCCGACACCTCGGTCTCGATCTCGGTGGTGCCGTCGATCGTCGTGGAGTCGGTGACCTGCTTCAGCGTGAGCGTGGAGCGGGTGGCCTCGTCCCTCAGGCGGACCCAGGCACCGCCTTCGAGGGCGTCGTTCTCGAAGATCTTCCGGGTGAGGAGGGTGCGCTCAAACGCCTGGACGGCTCCCAGCGCGATCAGTTTGGCCTGGAGACCGGCGACGTCGACGGCGAGGAACTTGGCCTCGTACTCGTGCTTCATAAATCCTTCTTCCCGTAGCTCTAGGAGGCGGTGGACGCACGGGCGGCGAGGAGGAGACCCATGCGGTGGTTGTGGTCCTGCAGCTGTCCGACGTGCGCCTGCTCGGTGAACTCGTTGGTCCGCAGGGTGAGCAGGACGTCCCAGTCCCCGATGAAGTAACGCCGCAGCTTCTCGGGGGATGTGTAGTGCTCCAGCACGTGATGGCGTTGCGTGAGGGGCATCATGAACTCTGCGCCGAACAGACCGCCGGGCTTGACCAGGCGCTGCATGCGGTCGACGAACTCGCCTAACGGCCGGTGGTGGTTGGCACTGTAATGCCAAGAGCAGCTCGTCCAGACAGCGTCGCAGGGGGCGGTGACGGGTTCGGAGGCGAGGAAGTCCTCCTCCACGACCTGGACACGGTCGTGAAGCCCTTCCTGCTTCAGCCGCTCGATCATGCCCATCGCGTGACCGGTTCTGTCACCCGGAAGTTGGACCTCGCCGCCGTGGAGGGCGAACGGGTCGCGCTCGATGGCGATGACGCGGTAGCCGGCCGCGGCCAGTGGTACGACGAGTCTGCCGTCGCTCGCGCCGATGACCGTCACGGTGGAGTCAGGCTCCGTACGCTCCTTGAGCGCGGCGAGGAACTGGGGGAAGAAGGTGAGGGTGTGCCGCCACATGCTGGGTGTCTGCACGGGGTTGCTCTCCTTGCGGGTGGGTGCTCAGGACGGCTCGGAGTACCTCGTCGGGGGTGAGTCCGGTGGTGTTCACGCGGTGCATCGGGAACGAGGCGTAGGCGCCGGTGATCTTGTCTGCGGTGATCTCGGCGAGGGCGTCCCAACGCGAGACAGGCTTGTCGCGCCTGGCGAGTCGGCGCTGACGCTCACTCTCCGCGCAGGCGAGGTAGTAGGTGACGGGACGGGGGATGCCCGGCGGCAGGGATACGGAGAGGTTGGCTCCGAAAGCGCGGTGGTTGGCCAGGCAGCGTGCGAAGTAGCTTTCGACGACGACCGGGGTGCCGGCGGACAGGTACCGCTGGATCTGATCGGTGGCGGTGAACAGGGCTGAGAGGTAGAAGCACATGCGTGCCTCTGCGTTTCCCAGCCGGTCGACCTCCTGCCGCAGTGCCTGGTAGGTGGGCGGCACGGTCGGGACCAGTACCGCGCCACGGGCGGCCGCGAGCATGGGGGCGAGGGTGGATTTGCCGGTGCCGCGGAGCCCTTCGACGCTCTCGAACGACGCCGGGTCAGACACGTCCGTACACCACGTCCGGCACCGCGAGAGTGAGTTCGTCGGTGGCGGACGGCCGGTGGTCGATGTGGTCGGTGAGCTTGTCGTACCAGAAGGCGTGCGAGTCCTTGCCGACAGCCTTGCAGGACATGGTGAGCGCGCCGCGCGGGTCAGCTTCGATCCGCTCGATCTCCACAGGGCCCCCGGCGGGGAGGCAGACGTCCGGCGCACCGAGCTCGGACAGGTCCTCGTCGAGGATCACCTCGATGTCCAGCTCGGCCGAGGCCAGACGCTCCCGCAGACGGGTGTAGGCCGTGGCGTCGTTGACGAGGAGCTCGGGGTGATCCGCTGCGTTGCCGACCGGCCGGAGACAGTGGAGTTTCAGCTGTTCCACCCCGTAGTGCTGCAGTGTGCGGGCGAGCGGCAGGACCTCGTCGATGTTGCGTGAGGTGACCGTCATGGTCGCGCCGGCGCGGACGCCGAGCTGCTGCGCGATTTCGAGGGCGCTCAGGGCACTTCGGTAACTTCCGAACTTCCGGATCTTGTCGTTGGTCGTGCCGATGCCCTCCAGCGATACCCGGAGCAGGTCCAGGTCGGGAGCGATCTCAGTCAGCCGGCGCTCGATCCGGTAGCCGTTGGTGCAGATCTCGACCTGCATACCCAGGTCCCGCTTGGCGTACCGGACGACCTGGGCGAGGTCTCGGTAGACGAACGGCTCGCCGCCCAGCAGGGTGACGGCCTCGGTGCCGTACTCGTCGCGCATCAGCGTGAGGAGGTTGACCGCCTCGTCTGTGGTGAAGGCGTCGGCGTGCTGGAGCCGCTTGCCGTGGAAGCAGTGCAGGCATTCGAAGTTGCAGCGGTAGAGCAGCTGCAGGTACAGCATCCGGATCCTGCGGATCCCAGTGACTTCGCTGATCACGCGGGTCTCCTTCGAGACGCTTGCCTGGTGGGAGACCTGATATTGGCCGGACAGGTACGGACCGCGTCACCGCGTATCGGGACGCTCCGAGGACGTCCTGGGACGTTTTCAGCGTGCGGAGAGCGCTTCCAGAATCCCGAGCACACGGCCGGTGTCCGTCAGATCGGGCAGAACCGTATGTGCACCGGCGTCTGCCAGCTTTTGGGGGCTGTGGACGCCGGAGGCGACCGCGATGATCTCGGAGCGCGTGGAGAGTGCGGCCTCCACGTCCCTCGGGGTATCTCCGACGAGCACGACGGGCACGCCATCCGGGGCGCCCCGCAGCCGTTGGGCACGCTCCCGGGCGACAGGGACCAGGTCGGGGCGCTGAAGGGCGTCGGCCCCGTAGGCGCCAACTGGCAGGTCGAGGAGGGGATCAAGGCCGAAGGCCGCGACCTTCACGCGGGCGTTGGCCGCGATATTGCCGGTGAGCACCGACGACACCCAACTGCGTCGCGCGGAGACCTCCTTCAGGACTTCCCGCACGCCGGGCAGGGCCGTTCCTCGCCGGCTGAGGTCCTGGAGACGCGCCTCACCTGCGCCGGATAGCGCTCCCTCGATAGCGGTCCAGTCCGGCTCGACCAGGCCGTTCTGCTGGAACATGTCGCGCATGATCAGCCGGTCTGTATGCCCTTCCGTCCTCGCCGGCCCCGCGGGCGCCCTTCCCGTCAGGGCCGTGAAGGCGGCGGCGTAGATCTCCTTGCTGACCCCTGAGTTCTCGATGAGGGTGTGGTCGATGTCCCACAGGACGATGAGCTCCATGTATACAGCGTAAATACAGCGGTCATGGCCCCTCCTTCTGTGGAACGTCCCGAAACGTCCTTGCCGCTCCTGACTAGTCTCGGCTTGTATGGCGTCTGTGAACGAGCGATTGCACTCCGTGCTCGCCCAGCGCGGCATTCCACCTGAATCACTCGCCGAAGTCTGCGAGGTGGACCCCAAGACCGTTGGGCGGTGGCTCGGCGGGCGCGTTCCCCATCCTCGCCACCGCTTCCGCGTCGCCAAGCACTTACGGGTCGAGGAACTGTTCCTCTGGCCGACACCCGCGCCGAGCGCGCCGCAGCAGCTCGCAGGGGCAGGGCAGGAGCTGGTCGGGACCTACCAGAACCGGGCGAGCGTCCCGCGCGACACATGGCTGTCGCTGCTCAACGGCGCCCAGGAGCAGATCAGCGTTCTCGTTTTCTCCGGCACCTTCTTCGCCCAGTCCAACCCTCACGTCGCCAGGATGCTCGCCGAGCGCGCATCGAGCGGGGTGCGAGTGCGGCTCTGCTTCGGCGACTCGAAGGGGCAGGCCGCAGCAATCCGAGGCCACGAAGAGGGAATCGGCGACACACTCGCCGCCAAGATCCGCGCCTCCCTGACCTACTACCGGCCCCTGCTGTCCGAGGCCGGATGCGAGGTGAGGCTGCACGACACCACGCTCTACACCTCCATGTTCCGGTACGACGATGATCTTCTGATCAATCCGCATGTCTGGGGCCAGCCGGCCAGCGCCAACCCGCTCCTCCATCTCCGCAGAGCAGACACGGCGGGCTGGTTCGACAACTACTCTCAGAGTTTCGAAGCTGTCTGGGCCACCGCACGGCCGTGGACACCAGACCAGGAGGGGCCCTCGTCGCATGGGCAGGACTGAGTACTACAACGACCCCAAGGCCCCAAAGGCGAACACGCTCATCCCCGCCAACAACCTGCTCGTCGTCGACGACAACGGCGCCATACTCCTCCAGCACCGCCGGGACACCGGCCAATGGGCCCTGCCCGGAGGAGCCCAGGACATCGGCGAGACCGCCGCCCAGTGCGCCGTCCGTGAATGCCTGGAAGAGACCGGGATCATCGCCGAGATCACCGGATTCTTGGGGGTCTACACGAACCCGAACCACATCGTGGCCTACACCGACGGCGAGATCCGCCAGCAGTACGAGAACACCTACATCGGCCGCCCGGTAGGCGGCGAGCCCACGATCAACGACGAGGCCGACGGCGTCCGCTACGTCCAGCCGAGCGACCTGGATGACTACGACATCCACCCCAGCATGCGCCAGCAGATCGGCGACTACCTTGCTGGCACGTACCCCTACCTGGGCTGAGCCGCCAGGGCGGCCTCGACCCGCCCCACGGCGCCGAAGATCTCCGGAGCCGCCCGGCGGATGAACCGTCCCACCAGGCTGTCGGACCCGTATCGGCCGGTGATCTCTGCCAACCGAGCGTCCACCGAAGTGATCGCGCCATCGGGGGTGGTCGTCATGTCGCAGTACACAAGGGCGTCCACTAGGCGCTGGTCGTCGAGGAGCGGAAATTCTGCCTCCAAGGTCTCGCGCAATCCCCGCTCCTCGGCTTCCAGTAGCGCAAACGAGTGGTTAGCCACCAGCCGGACCAGCAGTTCGTCCGCAGCATGGGTGTCACGAAGGAAGCGAGCCCCATCCAACGGATGAAAGCCAGTGAAGGCCAGGCGCGGGGCGTAACCCACATCGTGCAAAACGGCTGCAGAGAGCAGGAGTTCCGCCTTCCCTCCCATCGTCGCGGACAGTCTCTCTGCGCACTGCGCGACACCTTGCGAGTGCGCCCAACGACGAGGAAGCGGCTCAGCCAATTCATCCTCGGCGACTGCGCATGCCCACGTCGCCATCGATTCATCCATAGTCGGTACGTGCCCGGGCGCAGCGTTGCTCAGTCTCAAGCCAACAGGACCGTTTGAGAGCCCGGGCGGAGGTCGTCGTGGAGGGCTTCGGCGGCTGCTGCAACTGGGTCGGTCTGGTCCATACAGGGCCTGGCTGTCACTCTTCACTTCCGCCAACTAACAGCTGCCCCTTCTGGCAGAGTAGCGGGATGCTGCCGCCACAAGGGGCCGCTGACATCACTCTGTCGGCACCCGATGCCTTCGACGTGCCCGTGTTCGTACGACGGAGCTTGCCACTGGATCCGGCGCCGCGTCCCAAGGCTGTGGCCCTGTCCCAGGCGGGCCAAGTCTGGCCGGGGCCAGGGAATATGCCGCCCGACGGCGACTATCTTGTGCCGACTACGTGGCGGGATGTCCTAGATGCCGCCACCACAGTGGGCCGTGACATCGCGCCGTGGATCACTGCCGTGCCTCGGCTTGCTCGCCGCGAGATCGGTGCTCGGCGGTACCCACTCTCGGCGTACTTGATCCGCAGCACGGCTGCAACGCACCACCAGCACGCCGCAGGCAACGCGGTCGTGCCGAGCGTCGTGTATACGCACGGGACTGAGAGCTCGACTCGCTCTGCTTTCGGCTATCACGTCGGAATGACAATGGCGGAGTGGGCCTGCAGGGGGTTGATGGGCCTCGGCCCGACAACCCACGCAGAGAGCGCCATACCTCCGGGTGCGCTGCCGGGCTGGAAGCAGCGGAAGAGTTTGCCGGACCTCTTCGGTACCCACTCCTCAACGTCGGCTTTGTGGCTCGTGGAGGCGAAGGGTGGTCGCACTCTCGGCGTGACCAGCCGCCGGAAGGGGGCGAGGCAGTTGAACGTGGGATCGCTCGTGCCGGGGCCACACCAGAAGGTGCTCTGTGGTACAAGCCTCCAACGCCGGCTATTCATGATGATCGACATCGAGAGCAACCCTTCCACCGCAGATTCCGTCAGCCACTCCGAACAGGACGACGATGCGCTAGAGCACGACGACGACGCGCTCATTGAACTCGCGCGGGCGCGCATGCTGATGTATCTCGCTCTGATATCTCTCCCGCCGGGCAGTGTGAAGCTCACCGCCGTGGATGGGGGCGGGCGGCACCATGATCGTTCGCAGCGCCGAGCAGGTGGCCTTGTCCGCCTCCTGGAGAGTGACCATGCGACATCCGACCTGAGGCGCCGTCTCGGACGCGAAGCGACAGGCTCCGACATCACTCGGCGAGATGGTATCGACCTGCTGACCGGGAGGCTGCCAGGCACCGATCTGATGATCGGCATGTCTCGACGTCTTTTCGGCACCTGCCGAGCACTAGCAGCTCTGGATAGAAGCATGGCCAGTGAAATAGAAGAGTCGTGGGCCAGGAGCCACCCTGCGTCTGCGGTACGACGGCTACCTGATGCACACACGGACTTTGTTGTGGTGGAGCCCAGTGATGTGAGCGAGCGGCAGTACGAGAGATTCGTGGCCAGGCGAGACGAGCGTATGCGCGCATACCGAGAGCGCAGACGAGACGACTTCCGCCGGGCTGGGCGGCGTGGCTTCGAAGCGGGGAAGGAGAGTTCTTGGGAAGAACTTACCCACGCTACGCCTCGGCTCACGGTACCGGCAGAGGACGGATTCCTTGAGGCCGCGACGGCAGATACATATCTTGCCGTGGAACAAGAGGCGCTGGACCTGGACATCGTGATGCCCTGAGGAACACTTCACCGCAGTAGACGTACCTTAGTTGAGATTCTGCGCGGTACCGACTGGTGGCTGGCTGCCGTCTCCCATGGTCAGGATGCCGGTAGCCGTCGCCGTCGCGGAGTTGCGCGCCCCAGCTATGTTGTCGTGATGGCCGCGAGGGGAACAGCGCTTGAAGCGGTATCTGCCTGCCGTACTGCCCGTGCTCCGTTGTGACGGCCCACTGTCAGTCCTCCTCATTAGTCTAGTGCCCGAAGCCCCTGGGATAGGAGGGCAGTATGGCCAGGAAACCCAAGATCAATCAGCGCGCGGTTGAGAGGCACGTCAAGGAGATCGCCAAAGGCTACGAGCGCGCAGCCAGGCAGAATCCGATCCGCGTGCCTATCCAGACGGGCGCGACTGCCGAAGGAGTGTCCTTGGCTGACCGCGACAGTATTGAGAGCAGCCCGATTTTGGCCCGGCTCCTTATGTGGCTTGACGCCAAGGCGCGGCAGCATCCGTCGCAGTACGTCGACGTCACCTTGTTCGTTGAGGAGTATCAGCTGGAGGACGAGAATCCGACGGTCCTCGCTCTCCAGTTAAAGCGGCGTGGTCTGGTAGACATCGCCCGCAACCTCGCGGGCACCCCCGATGTCCACCTCACTGACAAGGGCCGCCTTGCCGTACACCAGTTGCGGAACCTGCAGAAGGACCGCGCCGCCAGGCTCCGTTACACCATGGACGCTTTCCTGCGATGGCTGTTCGATACTGCTGGCGACCAAGCACCCGTCGATCCTGTTTTGTTCCTGGCGACACCAGGTTCGTCCTTTGCCGGAGTGGAAGTTTCCCCGACCGATCTGCATCAGGCGCTCGCCTACTTGGCTGAGCACAGCCTTATGGAACGTATCGACACCGACCCTGCCGCTGTCACCATCACGCCCGAAGGCGCCGACTGCATTCTGGCTGGAGAGACTGTCCAAGATCGGACCAGGTCCGCACGCTCCAGCACTAAGTACAGCGACCCCCTGGCCAGGGTGCGAAACGTCATCAGTGGTCAGCAGCAGAATGCCGCCGATGCCGCGCAGGACCGGTTCGCCGCCTCCCGCGAGGTGCCGCCCCCTGCTGCGCAGAGAAACCTTGAGCAAGTACGCACCAAGGCGACTGGGGATCCCAAGGCGTACCGTCGCGACCCGTATCGCCTGCCCGGCAGCAACCAGGCAGACGTATTCAGGGCCACGCACAAGGCGACCGGCACCACCGTGGCGCTTAAGCAGCTGCACGTGAAGAGTGTCGTGGGTATGAGGGCCGCCCGCATGAAGCGGGAGATCGAAGCAGGGAACGCTCTGGCCGGGCACCCGCATGCCATGCCCATCTTGGATCATGCCGCCAACTACACTTGGTTCGTCATGCCCTGGGCCGACAGCACAGCCGAGGAGCATAGGGAGGCCCTCAGAGATTCCCAGCAGCTGCGGGTTCTCGTCGATGCCCTCGTCTCGGTGCTGGCCAAGGCGCACACGCTCGGCTGGATCCATCGTGACATTAAACCGCCGAACATCCTCCAGCTGGAGGGCCAATGGGTTGTTGCTGACTGGGGTGCTGTCCGGCGACCACCTGGCCAGACGACCAAGGTCGGTCGTACCGCGACTGGCATCGGCTCTGCAGGTTTCTCCGCACCCGAGTTGTTCACAAACCCGGACCAGCGCCCTCAACCCTCCGGTGACATCTACAGCATCGGCAGGGTGATCGCCTGGGCGTTGACCGGTGACATGCCACTGCCTAACAAACAGCTACTTCCCACACCCGGCCCCTGGCGCAACATTGTCAGAGCTGCTACCCAGGAGGACCCTGCCCGCCGGCCCCAGGCCATCAGCGACTTGACAGGTCTGATCGAGCGCGAGTTCGCCGAGATTCCCGTTGAGCCCCTGGAGCGAGCCACCACGCTGCTTGAGCAAGCCAACATGGGAAACACCGATGCCGCTGACGCATTCCTGGCGCTGCTGACCGACCACGCGGACGACTACGAGCTCTATATCGGGATGCTCACCAAATTCACCGCACGCAAAGCTGGAACAGCACTCGCCCACAACCTTCCCCAAGCACACAGCGTGCTCAACGCCCTGATCGGGCACGTAGATGGGGACGGCACGCGGTGGGTCCAGTTCGCGGAAGCCTCCGTCGTGACGATCTGGCTCCACAGCATCGCCGCCCATGCGGCCGCCAAGCGGGAATGGGACCTTCTCGAGGAGGTCATGCAGGCCATGTGCACTTGGGACGGCAGCTGGGACCAATGGAACGCACGAGACAAGATCAGTCCGTGGCTCAGATCTCTCCGGGGAGATGCCGCAGCCACCGCTGCGGCAGTCTTGCGTGGCCATCTCGACTCCGCAGCCCACTTCAGCCACCTCGCTGAAGACCGCACGTGCGACCCTCGCATCCGTCAGGCAGTGCGCCAGGAGGGCGACGGGGAAACGAACAACGCCTGAGCTCAGTGGATCTCTGATATGGAGGCGAAGCCGGTACTGAGGCTGGCTGGGCGGTTGTGAGTGGGCCCACGCTGCCCGTGCCGGATGATGCCTATTCGCAGCACCGCGTGACCCGCAACCGGCCGCCGCTGTCAGCGGCGGCCGGTACCTTTGCAGTGAGTGTCGTGGTCTGCGTCTGAGTCGCGGACCGATCGAGGTGCATGGGAGTGGTCGCGGGTGACGAGTGGGCGCCTGACCCTGTCGTGGGTCGGCAGGGATGAGGCCCTGCGGAACACGGCGGACGGCGGATACGAGTGGGTTTCACGGCAAGACCCGCGGGTTACAGAAGTCCGGCTACTGCAGGAAACCGGCAAGGTCGGCGATGTCACCGGCACGGCAGCAGACAACCTTCTCATTCACGGCGACAGCTATGACGCCCTGCATGCCCTGGTTCGTAACCCAGAGTACGGTGATCACTACCGCGGCAAGGTGAAGCTCGTCTACATCGATCCGCCGTTCAACACAGGCCAGGCTTTCCAGCACTACGACGACGCGCTCGAGCACTCTGTCTGGCTCACGATGATGCGTGACCGACTTCTGCTTATCCGCGACCTTCTGGCCCCTGGCGGATCGGTCTGGGTGCATCTGGACGATGCCGAGATGGCGTATTGCCGCGTTCTCATGGACGAGGTTTTCGGGCGTGGCAACTTCGTCGGGACTGTCGTCTGGCAGAAGATCCACGCTCGCAACAACTCAGCCCAGCACCTGTCCTCGGTGCATGACTACCTTCTCGTCTACGCCCGTTCCAAGAGCGATCTTGTGCTCAACAAGATCGATCGCACCGAACTGAGCGACCAGGAGTTCTGGAACCCGGACAACGACCCTCGTGGCCCCTGGCGCAGGTCGGACCTCACGGCCTCCCACGCATACGAGGACGGCCGCTATGAGGTGGTCGGTCCACACGGCGAAGTGTTTTCCCCGCGAGGCAACCGTTGGTGGTCGTGCTCAAGGGAGACATTCGACGCACTGAGTGAGGATAACCGGCTCTGGTGGGGGAAAACTGGGCGTACCTTCCCGTTCCGAAAGCGATTCCAGTCGGAACTGGGCGGCCTCGTGCCTACCACCTTCTGGACGCACGACGAGGTTGGCGACAACCGCCAGGCGAAGGCCGAGGTGACCAAGCTCTTCGACCGGTCGCGGATCTTCTCGACTCCGAAGCCTGAGGCTCTCTTGAAGCGTGTGATCCAGATCGCCACTGACCCGGGCGACGTGGTAGTTGACGTGTTCGCCGGTTCGGGCACCACCGCTGCCGTAGCGCACAAGATGGGACGCCGCTGGGTGACTGCCGAGATCCTCGAAGAGACGGCTGAGACCTTCACTCGCCCCCGATTGGAGAAGGTCGTCGTCGGCGATGATCCGGGAGGCGTCACTAAGACCGTTGGATGGGAAGGCGGAGGCGGCTTCAGGAGCCTCAAGGCGGCACCGTCCGCGTACGAGATCGTCGACGGTCGCGTCTTCCTCGCAGATTGGGCCAAGGGCGAAGATTTTGCCGCCGTCGTCGCGGCTCAGATGGGCTTCATGTACGACAGCGCCGACGATGGGCCGTTCTGCGGCACAAAGGGACGTGCTCGGCTCGCCGTTGTCGACGGCGTCGTGGACGAGGTCGTGGCCCGAGGCGTTATTGGGCATTTGGACGAGGGAGAACGAGCAGTGATCGTCGGCAGGGGCGTCACGCCCGAAGCTGAGAGTCTCGTAGCGGAGCTGAGCCGGGGGTCCAAGGTGCTTAAGGCGCCTCGCGACCTGGTGCGTCGCGGGAAGGCTGTGCGATGACCTGGATCGACTATGACGCCTCGCTCGTGGACGACATCGCGGCGAGGTTGGACCTACGGGCACCCAACGCGTCGGCCGTCCGTGCGGTTGCCGAGGCGATCGCGGACGGGGATGGCCGCGAAGTGGTGTGCGACCTGGCGACGGGCGTCGGCAAGACGTACATCCTTGCCGGCCTGGTGGACTACCTGGCCGCGCAGGGAGTTCGGAACATCCTGGTCGTGACACCAGGGACGACGATCCAGGACAAGACGGTCGCCAACTTCACTCCTGGGCATGCAAAGTTTGTGAACGGCAGCGATACCGAGCCGTTGGTAATCACCTCGGAGAACTTCTCCCGAGGGCAGGTGGGCGACGCCCTGCACGACGGCACGGTCACGAAACTGTTCGTCTTCAACGTGCAGCAGTTGATCCGACCCAGCGATAAGACGTCCAGGCGGGTCCGGACCCGAGATGAGTTCATCGGCACGGGCCTCTACCAGCACCTTCAGCAGGTAGAGGACCTCGTAGTCATCGCAGACGAGCACCACGTCTACAGCTCAAAGGCTAAGTCGTTCAACCAGGCCATCGAGGACCTGGGCGCGCGGGCTGTCGTCGGGCTCACTGCAACACCCGCACCAGGTGTCAAGCCAATCTTCCAGTACTCCCTTGCCGAGGCTATTGCCGACGGCTTTGTGAAGATCCCTGTGATCGTCTACCGCCCGGATGGCCGGAAGGACCAGAGCACGGTCCTTGCCGACGCTTGCCACCTGCTGCGGATAAAGGACGCCGCGTGGACTGCATGGGCAGAAGCGCAAGGCAGGACGCCCGTGCACCCTGTGCTGTTCGTGGTATGCCGTGACATCCCTGACGCCGAGCGCGTCGCGAACAGGCTGACAGCCGACGACATGTTCTCCGGCGAGGGGCAGGTGCTCACCATCACCTCGCAGTCAAGCGATACCGCACTGCGGGCCCTGGCTGCGGTGGAAGAGGCCGACTCGCCGGTGCGCGTCGTGGTCTCGGTGAACAAGCTGAAGGAAGGCTGGGACGTCAAGAACATTGGGGTCATCGTCGGCCTGCGTGCTCTCGCGTCGGAGACCCTGACGGAGCAGGTCCTCGGCCGAGGGCTGCGGTTGCCCTATGGGCGCCGGGTTGGTACTCCCATGGTGGATACGGTGGACCTCGTTGCCCACGAGTCCTACCGGCAACTGCTGGCCAACAAGGACGCGCTGCTGCAACAGGTTCTTCCCGCTGACGGTGGTGACCTGGACAAGGGCCGTCCGCAGCCAGCCCCTAATGCGAATCAGCCGAGCAGCGGCGATGAGCAGCAGATTCTGACCTTTACCTCCCGTCCACGTGTCATCGGTGACGACTTGGTGGACGGCTCTCCGTTGCTGCATGTGGAGTCGTTTGACGCTGTCATTGCCCAAGGCAAGCGAGACACGAAGGCCGTCGCAACGCTTCGAGCCAAGGTCCCTGGTGCGCCGCCGATCTGCTTCCCCAGGCGTGAGCGGGAGATTCTTCCTGTTCGTTTCTCCTTCAGCTACATCGACAACGCGGCCGCGCGGTCTGAGGGCGCCGCGTACAAGCACGAGTTCAAGGTCCCGTTGGTGCGGCAGGCGGTCGACGCCCAGCGTGGCCTGGACAACAAGGTGGGAACGTTCGTGACGGCAGCCGAATCGGTCGACGCCACCCAGAGGTTCATCTTGATCTCCGAGCTCCGCAACGATCTCTTTGGGCGGATCTGGAACAGCGGTTACGTGGAGGAGACGCTTGCCGAATCCCGAGCGGCTGAACGCGTTGTCCGTGAGTTCTTGGCGGGAGCCGGCGTAACTGCGGAAGACCAGGAGCACGAGTGGGGTGAATTGCGTGCCGCCCAGGCCGCCGCTGCACTCGGCAAGTTGGTCAAGACCGCCTACGACACCCGTAAACTCCAGCCCGCTTACGCCTTTCGGCCGGTCGACGTCCCGACTGTGCCCCCGCCGCCCATGCCCTCGAGTGTCGTCAGCAAGTGGGCGGATTTCCGTAAGGACCTTTGGTACGAGGGCTGGGATCACTCAGTCGAACCGGTTGCCTCCTTCGACGCTGGCAGCACCGAGTACGCCATGGCGCACCTGTTTGACGCGAGTCCCAGCGTTGAGTGGTGGCTGCGCAACTACGACCCGGGCCCCATTTGGATCGAGCGGGACAACGGGAAGAAGTACTATCCGGACTTCATCGTCCTCGACGCCGAGGGAACGTACTGGGTCGTAGAGGGCAAAGCTAACGATCGAGCGAATGATCCCGAGGTGCTAGAGAAGCGGCGAGCTGCTGAGGATTGGGCACGCTTTGTTCGGGACTATGGCGAGTTCGGCACGTGGCGGTACATCTTCGCGACCGAGAAGATCATCAAGGATGCCAGGGGGTCGTGGGAGTCCTTGATCGCTCTTTCCAAGCCGGAATGATCAACCGTGTTGCGTGAGCGCTGCGTGAGCGGACTGGGTGGCACCGGGGTGGATGAGGCGTCACGCTGATCGAGATCGTAAGCCTCTGATCAGCGGAAATTAGATTCGGTAGCACCCTTCGGCACCCTCCGGGATGATTTCGCAGGCCCTTGTAATGCGTAGGTCGTCGGTTCGAATCCGACAGGGGGCTCTGAAAAACCCCAGGTCACATGGTTCGTGACCTGGGGTGATGGATGTGGAGCTCGGCCGTAGGCGCCCGGTGACCCGCGACCGGGCTGCTTGCCCCGGTTTAGAAGGCGAAGCGGGCGTCAGCTCACCTGCCGCCCCTCTTCGTGGTGTTCCTTGACGAAGGCCAGAGCCGCTTCGGCGACCTCCTGCCAGCCGCTGTCGAACACCAGGGAGTGGCCGCGGTTCGGGATCTCATGGATGACAGTGGGTGCGGGATTGCGCTTCTGCTTCTTGTAGGAGGCGTGGGCGATCGCGGACGGTGCGATGTGATCCCTCTCGCCGCTGATCAGGAGCATCGGGCCGCGCTGCGGGGTCCGTGTGTCGACCTTGATCTCGGTGAACGGGTTGACGTTCGCGGTGGCGGCCTGGAACAGCGGGATCCCGGAGCCCGCCACCGGATACGTCTCGTACAGGCGCTTGGCCTCGCTCTCGCTCACCGCGTTCGCGAAGGAGTAGCGGAACTGGTCGTAGGTCAACGTCACGGCCCGCCGGTAGTTGGCCGGGTTGCCGATGACCGGGCGCGCGGACCTGAGCGCGGACAGCGGGAGCGGGAGCACCCCGCGGAACGGAGCGGAGTCCATCGGCACCGAGACCGCGGCCAGGCCCCGTCCGGCCAGCTGCTGGGTGATGAGGCCGCCGAAGGAGTGGCCGAGGACGGCCGGGCGCCGGCTGAGCGCGCCGATGGCCTCGGCCATGTGGTCGGTGACCTGCTTGACGCTCTTGCCGGCGAACACCCGCGGGTTCGCCCGGGCTTGGGTGACGGTCTCCGGGTCGTCCGGCCAGCCCGGGGCGACGGTGGCGTAGCCGTTCTCCTCGAAGAACGAGCGCCACGGCTCCCAACTGGAGGCCAGCATCCACAGCCCGTGCACGAACACGACCGGCTTGAGGCCCGACGCGTTCGCCCGGGCGATCTCGTGCCTTTCACGGGAGGTCAGACTCATCAGCGTGCCGCCTATCGATGCCAGGTGTCCCTCGGACGTGAGTGCCGGTGCCGAGTGGACAAGATCGGGGGTTCCGGCCGCCCTTCATCCTGACCCGCCCTCGGATCGGGAGCGATGTCCGGAGCGACACGAGTCTCCCGGCCGGATTGTTCCGGGGGACAACGGTGGCGCCGCGTGGAGGCCGAACTCCCGTCAGTTCGCGGCCGGGTGACACCTAGGATTGGTTCATGGAACATCCCGTGCCGGACCCTGTTGGCGCGCAGGTCGCACTGCTGGGCGCCCGGATGCTGGAGCGGGCCGGTGAACTGGCCGACGAGATGGTCGAGCGGATCCGGGCGGCCGTGCCGGTCTACCGGAGCGAGGCGGTGATCACGGTCGCGGAACTGCGCCGCACCTGCGTGGAGAACATCGACTTCGTCTTCGGGCCGATGGGACACGTCCCGGCACGCACCTCGCCGGAGTCCCGGGACAACGGACGGCGCCGCGCGAAGGCCGGGGTGCCGCTGACCTCGGTGATGGAGGCCTACCGCGTCAGCGCCCGGCTCCTGTGGGAACGCCTGGCCGAACACACCGCCACCGGCGGGATCGCGCCCGAGGCCGCTCTGCGCGCCGCCTCGGAGATGTGGCTCGTGCTCGACACCTTCACCCAGGAAATGGCCGACGGTTACCGCGAGGAGATCACCTCCCAGACCCTCGCCCGCGAAGCCGAGCGCTCGGCCGCGATGGAGGCACTGCTCGAAGGCCGCCTGGACGAGACCGACGTCTACGAGGCCGCTGACATGCTGCGCCTGCCGGCACAGGGGCCTTACGTCGTCATCGCCGCCCAGGTGCCCGAGGTCGCACGCCACGCGCTCCCGCGCGTCCAGGACGTGCTCCGACCCCTCGGCGTGGCCTCCGCGTGGCGGCTGCTGCACGACGCCGAAGTCGGCATCGCGCGACTGCCCGCCGCCCGCCCCCGTATCGAGGATCTCGCCGACGCATTGGAGAACGCCGCCAAGGGCGGTGTCGGGATCAGCCCGCCCTACGACGACCTGCGTAAATCCGCCGACGCCCTGAAACTGGCCAGGATCGCGCTGCGCGGCGCGTACGACGGGCAGCGGGTCACTGTCTTCGACCGGGACCCGCTGGCCATCGCCGCGGCCGGCGCCCCGCAGATCATGCGTGCCGTAGCCCGAACCATCCTCGGCCCGCTCGACCAGGCTCCCGAGCATGACCGCGCGACTCTGCTCGACACCTTCGGCGCCTGGCTCGACGCCGACGGGTCCGCCGACCGCGCCGCCACCGCCCTGTTCTGCCACCCGAACACCGTCCGGCACCGGCTGCGCCGGCTCCAGGACCGGACGGGCCGGACACTGTCCCGACCTCGCGAGCTGGCCGAGCTGACCCTCGCCTTCGAGATCGACCGCAGGGTCCCGGACCCCGCACCGTGAACGATCAAAGGATCGCCACCGGACCTGTCCTCGAACGGAGTTGCTGCCCACAGGCGGGAAGGGGGAGCCGGTGGGGCATCCCTGGTGCCGGCGTTCTCCGGCCGTCCTCCGCCGCTACTCGTACGTCTCCTTCCAGCGAGCCCGGTGCCGGCGGTCCCCTTGTCCCGAGCCGTTCACCGCACCGAGGGACACCAGCGACGCACCGTTGTTCCACAGCCCGAGGTGGTCGCGGTGGACGGCGAGGATGTCGTTCTCCGTGGCGAAGTTCTCCGCCGGCCCGCTGAAGTACGTCGTGGCCACGAAGATCGCCACGTCGGCCTTGAAGTGCACCCGCGCCCCGAGAAGGTCACGGACCTCTCGGCTCGGGATCTTTTTCCTGGGCGTGTAGCGCTTGCACTGGATCACCATGCCGCGGCCGTCGGGAAGCCGCCCCCGCACGTCGGCCCCGTTGTCGTGGGAGCCGCCGACCCTCCGCACTTCGGTGCAGCCGTCCCGTCGGCAGAGTTCCACCACGAAGTCCTCGAACTCCGTCCCCGTCATCGCATCGACCTCGGTGAGCGTCCGGTGCCCGGCCTTGACCGCCTCGTCCTGTCGCCAGCTCCGATCACCACCCTTGATCAGCCGGTCCGTACGCCACAGCCACCACCCGCCGGCGGCGGCGCCGCCAAGGACGAGCGCGCCCACGAGATACGGCCAGATCACTGCCCAGAACACCACGAGCAGGACGACGGTCACGCCCCCACCGACGAGGCCGGTCCTGAGCTGCCGCCGGCGACGCCTCCACGCGGCCGGTCCTCGTCGCTTCCTTGCCCTTGCCATGGTCCTCCCCGGGTCCGGACAGTAGTTTCGGGATGCGCAAGGGAGGGCCGTAAGGGCGCCCGTCGGCCAGTGGTTGACATCCGACGGCCCCGCTGCTACGAGGGAGTCCTGTGGGCGAAGATCCAGCGGTTGGCCGCCAGGGCGTCGTCGGGTTCGGGGAGGGGGCCGCGGCCGTGGTGGCGGGCGAAGTCGTACGGGGTGCGGACCGATACCGACCAGCGGCGCCGGGTGAGTTCGGCGGCCGAGTCGGGGCGGGGGTCCGGGTCGAAGAGGGCCGGCAGGTCGACGGCGATGCGCTGCTTCGCCGTGGTGTAGACGGGACCGGCGAGTACCTCCGGTGACTCGGTGAACCGTTTGATCTCGTACGCCAGTGTGCTCCCGGCCGCGCTCAGCCGGGCCACCGTCGCCATGAGCCGGCGCTCGGCCGCCGCCGGGAGGTACAGCAGCAGCCCCTCGGCGAGCCAGGCGGTCGGTACGGCCGGGTCGAAGCCGGCACCGGTCAGGGCGTCGGCCCAGTCGTGCCGCAGGTCGGCCGCGAGCGGTCGGCGATCGGCCGCGGGGACGGCCCCCGACCGGTCGAGCACCGCCTGTTTGAAGGCCAGGACCGCCGCGGTGTCGATCTCGTGGACCACACAGCCGGGCGGCCAGCCGAGGCGGAACGCCCGGGAGTCCAGGCCCGCGCCCAGCAGCACCACCTGGCGTACCCCGGCCGCCGCCGAACGGAGCAGATGGTCGTCCAGGACCCGGGTGCGCAGTCCGAAGTACCGGCCGAGCCGGTCCCAGAGCGGGTCCGCGCCGTCCCCGGGCACCTGGTCGGGCCTGACCGGCCAGCCCGCCGAGGCCGGTGCCGCCCGGACGAACTGCTCGGCCAGCTCGTCCCGTACCAGGGAGTCGGGGCGGTGGGTCTCGACGGCGCGGGCGGCGGCCACCATGAGGGCGGTCCTGCCGACGCCCTCCGCCACACCGGGATCCAGTTCGGGGGCGCCGGCCATGGTCATCGCGTCACGCGTCCGGTCAGGTGGTCCCCGGCGATGCCGGCCTTCTCGGGGCGGTAGTAGTCCCTGATCCCCTCCGCCCAGACGTCCACTCCGATGCGGTCGTCGGCGGTGGGCCCGAAGGCGTCGAACAGCGCCTCGATGTTGGGCCGTTCGAAGCCGATGGCGATCATCAGGTCCCTGAAGACGGGCCGGGGGACGAGGCCGTCGCCCTCCGGGGAGCCGAGCGCGGAGAGCGCGACGGCGAACGCGTCGATCGTCGCCTCGAACCGCTCCGGCGAGAGGACGCAGGCGGTGAACTCCTCCCGGCTGACCCGCCCGTCGTCATCGGCGTCCAACTCGGTGACGAGCGTGGTCCAGTAGCGGTGGAAGGCGTCGAGCAGCGCGCCCTTCTCGGCGTCCCCCGAGGCCGTCGCCGCCTCGGCCACCCGCCTGCCCACCAGGTCGAAGTCGCCGGCCTCCAGGTAGCCGTTCCCGTCCGCGTCGAAGAGTGAGAAGACGAGCTCGACCCGGTCGGTCGCCTCAACGGTACGCATGACGCTCACCTCTGCTTTCCGGTCCTCCGCGGCCCGTGTCCGGGCGCGACTTCACTATCCGGCGGTGCGGGGGCGGCAGGGCGGAAAAGCGGTCGTGTGCACACCATCGGGGGGCATCGAGGGGACCGGCGCATGAAACGCCGCGGCCCCGGAATGCGGACACTTCCGGCTCCCCGGCCGGACGTAGCATCGCGGGTACGGGGCCGCCGACCCGCCGCGGAACCGATGCTTCCACTGCTTCCCCCGGAGGACCTCCACCATGGCACCACCCGCCCTGCTCGCGGACCCGGCCTTCCTCGCGTTCTGGGAGGAGCGGCACGTGTGCCTGCTCGCCACGCGCCGGCCGGACGGCACGACGCATCTGGTGCCCGTCGGCGTCACCTACGACCCGGCGGCGGGCCTCGCCCGGGTCATCACCGGCGGTGGGACGGCGAAGGCCAGGAACGTCGTCGCGGCCGGACCGGACGCGTACGTCGCGGTCAGCCAGGCAGACGGAGCCCGATGGGCCACGCTCGAAGGGACCGCCGTGGTCAGCCGCGACCCGGAGGCGGTCGCCGAGGCGGAACGGCGCTACACCCGGCGCTACAAGCCGCCCCGCGTCAACCCGGAGCGGGTGGTCATCGAGATCACCGTGACCAGGGCCATGGGCCGGGTCTGAGGGAGGCGCCGTACGGCTGGGAGGGTTGGAGTCCTGGAGCACCCGTACTGCCGCGCCAGGACCTGGCAGGCCCTAGAGCGGGAGCGTGATGCAGATGCTCTTGCCGCCGCCGTCCCCGTCCTGGTGTACGACCGCGCTGCCCGCGAGGCTCGACGTGAGTTCGGCGACGGTGGCCAGCCCCGTGGTCGCGCCGCCCGTGGCCGCACCCGTGACCGCACCCGCGGTGGTGCCGGTGGGAGTGGTACGGAGGGTGGGCTGGTAAGGGTGGCGGTCGTGGACGGCGAAGACGAGGGTGTCGTAGCCCGCCGCGTAGCTGACGGTGACGTGGGGGGAGTGGGACGCGGCGTGCCGGACGCTGTTCGTGACCAGTTCGCTCAGGATCAGCAGGGCCGGGTCGACCGCGGGGTGGTGCGGGCTGATGCCCCACTCGGCCAGGAGCTGCTGGGTGGTCTCGCGCGCCGTGCGTACGGACGCGGGTCTGGCGGGCAGGGTCAGTACGTGGCGGTGGGGCAGCGGGGCGATGCGGCGGGTCACCGGACCTCAGCCTCCCGCAGTTCCTCCAGGAGTTGGTGCTGACCGGCCAGCATCTCGGTGAGGATCCGCCGCGCGGCCCGCAGCAGCTCCGCGACGTCCCCGCCCGCCAGTTCGTAGACGACGGTCGGGCCCTCGCGGCTGGAGGTGACGATCCCGGAGCGGCGCAGCACCGCCAGTTGCTGGGAGAGCGCGGAGGGCTCGATCTCGATCGCGGCGAGCAGGTCCCGTACGGGCAACGGGCCGTCCTGGAGGAGTTCCAGCACCCGGATGCGCACCGGGTGCCCCAGCATCCGGAAGAACTCCGCCTTCGCCTGGTACAGCGGAACCCCCACGAAACCCTCGCTCTCCCTCCGGCCGCACCGCTCCCACGGCGGGGCGCGCGGCCCGTACAGCATGTAGGCAATTGCAGAAGTTTGCAATTCCTGGGGAAGAGTCAACGAGCTCAGGAATCAGCGGGGTTGGGTGGCCGGGACCGCCGGTTACGTGTGGCGGTCCCGGTGTGACGCCGCCGCGCGGGGCGGGGCGGTCGGTCCGGGTGGTCCGGGCGGTCCGGGCGGTCCGTGGGCCGGGTCAGTCCGAGGACTTCTTGTCCTGGAGGCCTTCCAGGAAGTCCTTCGCCTTGTCGACGCCGGTGTCGAGGTGGTCGCTGTACTTGCCGTCGGTCTTGTCGTCGATCACGTCGGCGACCTTCTCCAGCCCGTTGCCGATCACCTCGCCATGCTCGCTCGCGAGGTCCGTGGCCTTGTCCTTCAGGTCCTTCAGCGCGTCAAACATGGGGCTGACCTCCGGTGTGAGCTGCCCAAAGCGATTGTCAACACTGGATCATATCGACCCCGGCGCAGGTGGATACGGTGTATGGCCGGGACCGGCCGGTTCAGTGGCCGGGGCAGCCGAGCCAGTAGCCGAAGCCCCGGTGTGTGTGCACCAGCGCGGGCTCTTCCTGGTCCACCTTCTGCCGCAGCCGCGAGACGAGCTTCTCGATCGCCTGTCCGGCCCGGAACTCGCCCCAGACGTGCCGGCTGATCTGTTCCTTCGACAGGACGCGCTCCGCGTTGGCCATCAGGTGGTGCAGCAGCCGGTACTCGGCGGGCGTGAGGCCGAGCGGCCGGGCCCCGCGCCGGGCCCGGCACGTGGCGTCGTCCAGGACCAGGTCGCCGTAGCAGGGCGGCCCCTCGTACCGGTCGGGGCGGCGGGCGCCCAGCAGGGCCTCGGCCCTGGCCAGCACCTCGGCGATCCGTACCGGCTTGGTGACGTAGTCCTCGGCACCCGGGCTGAGTTCGCGGGCGAGACGGGGGAGCGCGTCGCACGCGGCCAGGAAGAGCAGCGGAGGGCGGTCCGCCGGTACGACACGGCGGCCCCGCGCGAAACCCGCCAGGTCCGGCAGCGTGGCGTCCCAGACGACCAGATCGAAACGGTGCTGTGTGAGCCGTACCATCCCTTCCGCGCCGGTGTATGCGGTGCCGACCCGGTAGCCCGCCAACTCCATGGTGGTGGCGAGCAGTTCGCTGACACCGGGGTCGTCCGCGACGACCAGGACGTGCTGCCCGCCACCGCGGCGCGGTGAGGGTTTCTCTTCGAGGCTGCTCTGCATGACAAGGCCATTCGTGTAAGAGGGCCGGTAAGGCGACCGGTGGGAGAAGGCCGGTTCCGGCGTCAGGTGGAGGGCCGGGCATCGGCACGGTTCCCGGAGCTGTCCTCGGAACCGGCGGTGAAGTCGTCGACCAGCCGGCGGAAGAGGGTGGCGAACTGCCGCAGCTCCTCCGGCGACCAGTCGGCCAGGGCCCCCGCCATGCTCCGGCGGCTCACCTCCCGTACGCGGTCGACCGCGGCCAGCCCGGCGTCCGTGAGCCGGACGCGCTGCGCGCGGCGGTCGTCCGGGTCGGGGGCCCGGAGCACGTAACCGCCCTGTTCCAAGTGGCGTAGCTGCCGGGCGACATGGGACGCCTCCACGGAGAGCCGGACCGCGAG
Organism: Streptomyces sp. NPDC056987; assembly: GCF_042673865.1. Taxonomy (NCBI): domain Bacteria; kingdom Bacillati; phylum Actinomycetota; class Actinomycetes; order Kitasatosporales; family Streptomycetaceae; genus Streptomyces; species Streptomyces sp. NPDC056987. The sequence continues at coordinate 423,622 of NZ_JBHURV010000002.1, read as the reverse complement.
GGTGCCGGGGCGCGGCGGTTCGGTGGCGGTGGCGAGGTGCCGCAGGATCGCCACGGCGGCCCGGTCGAGCGGCAGTCCGGTCCCGGCCTTCAGGTGTTCGTGCTGCCGGATCCGGCCGGTCAGATAGGTGAGGCGGGTGAGGCCCCGCTCGATCTCGTTCGTCAGATCCGCCGGTACGGGTTGGCCCGGAGGGTCCGCCGGAGGGCCCTCCGGGGGTGGGGGTGGGGGTGTGGGCATGGGGCCACCGTAGAGCTACTTGCCTGAGTTAAGCAAGAGTGTCGATTTTCGGCCGCCGGTGCGGTTGCCGAAGGGTCGGTCACGGTTAAGTAAAGTTGCTTAAGTCAATCAATAGGAATATGGTTGCCTGAGTCAAGCAGGACGGGTGGGGTCCCGTCCGACGGCTCTTCGACCGATGACTTCCGCGGAGGAAAACTTCCATGTCCGACACTCTTGCCCGACCCGTCCCCGGGGGCTCCGCCCCGCCGAGGGCGAACGCCGTGGTGGCGGTCCTGGCCTTCGCCGGAATCGTCGTCTCGCTGATGCAGACGCTCGTGATCCCGATCGTCCCGAATCTGCCCAAGTACCTTGACGCCCCCGCGTCGGACACCGCCTGGGCGGTCACCGCCACCCTGCTCGCCGCCGCGGTCGCCACCCCGGTCGCCGGGCGCATCGGGGACATGTACGGCAAGCGCCGCATGCTGCTGGTCAGCGTCGCCCTGCTGGTGACCGGGTCGGTCGTCTGCGCGCTGAGCGACACCCTGGTCCCGATGATCGTCGGACGGGTGCTCCAGGGCATGGCCGGCGCCGTGATCCCGCTCGGCATCAGCATCATGCGGGACGTGCTGCCCGCCGAGCGGCTCGCCGGGGCGACCGCGCTGATGAGCGCCTCGCTCGGGGTGGGCGGCGCGCTCGGCCTGCCCTCGGCCGCCCTCATCGCCGACCGGTTCAACTGGCATGTGCTGTTCTGGACCTCGGCGGCCCTCGGCGCCGTCGCCGCCGTACTCGTCGTGGTGCTCGTGCCCGAGTCCAAGGTGCGCACCGGCGGACGCTTCGACCTGCTCGGCGCCCTCGGACTGGCGGCCGGCCTGGTCGCCCTGCTGCTGGGCATCTCCAAGGGCGGCGACTGGGGGTGGACCAGCGGCACCGTCCTCGGTCTGTTCGCCTTCGCGGTCGTCGACCTGGTGGCGTGGGGCTTCTTCGAGCTGCGTACCGCGGAGCCGCTGGTGGACCTCCGTACCACCGCCCGCCGCCAGGTGCTCTTCACCAACCTCGCCTCGGTGGCGCTCGGTTTCTCGATGTTCGCCATGTCCCTGGTCATGCCGCAGGTCCTCCAGCTCCCCGAGGTCACCGGCTACGGCCTGGGCAAGTCGATGCTCTACACCGGTCTGGTGCTCGCCCCGCAGGGCCTGGTGATGATGGCGATGGCCCCGCTGTCCGCCGGCATCTCCAAGAGCAAGGGGCCGAAGATCACCCTGATGATCGGCGCCCTCATCGTCGCCGCCGGCTACGGCCTCAACATCCTGCTGATGTCCGAGGTGTGGCACCTCATCCTGGCCTCCTGTGTCATCGGTGCCGGTGTCGGTTTCGCGTACGGTGCCATGCCCGCCCTGATCATGGGCGCCGTGCCCGCGTCCGAGACGGCCGCGGCGAACAGCCTCAACGCCCTGATGCGGTCCATCGGTACGTCGTTCGCCAGCGCGGTCGCCGGTGTCGTCCTCGCCCAGATGACCATCACCCTCGGCACCACCGCGCTGCCCTCCGAGAACGGCTTCAAGGTGGTCATGGCGATCGGCGGCGGCGCCGCCCTCCTCGCCTTCGTCCTCTGCCTCTTCCTCCCGCGCCACCGTGCGGCCGCCCCGGCGGCGGGATCGGCCGCCGCGGGACATGCCGGCCAGCCGGCGGAGGTCTCCGGGGCGACCAAGTGAGGCCGGGGGCCGAGGTCTGCTTGACCTGAAGTTTGGTCGAGGTTCTACGTTCGTGGCGTACCGGGCACCGCCCACCGAGCACCGCTCGACGACAGGAGCAGACCTCATGATCCTCGTGACCGGCGCCACCGGAAACATCGGCAGCGCCCTCCTCCGGCAGCTCCGGGCGGCGGGCGCGGGGCCGGTGCGCGCGCTCACCCGTGATCCCGAACGGGCCCGCGCCGGGGGCGGGATCCCGCACGGCGTCGAGGCCTTCGGCGGCGACCTCGCCCGTACGGCGTCGCTGGAGCCCGCGCTGGCGGGGGTGCGGGCGCTCTTCCTCGTGTCGCGCGTCGTGCCGCGGGCCGGGGCGGACGCGGAGATCCTCGCGGTGGCCCGGGCGGCGGGTGTGGAACAGGTGGTGCTGGTGTCGTCCATCACCGCCCTGACCCACCCGCACCTGGGCCCCGCCCGGGAGAATCTGGCCGTCGAGCGCTCGCTCAAGGAGAGCGGTATGGCGTGGACGATCCTGCGGCCGACGCAGTTCGCCTCGAACGCCCTGCTGTGGGCGGACACCGTCCGCGCCCGCGGAACGGTCCGCGTGCCCTACGCGGACACCGGCCTCCCCACCGTCCACCCGGCGGACATCGCGTCGGTGGCCCGCGTGGCGCTGACCGGCCCGGGGCATCACGGGCGTACGTACGAGCTGACCGGGCCGGCGCCGGTCTCGGCCCGGCAGCAGGTCGGGGCCATCGCGGCGGCCCTGGGGCGGGACGTGCCGTGCGTGGAGACCGGCCGGCGGGAGGCGCACCGCCGGCTGGCCGCCTTCTTCGGCGACGAGGCCGCGGACGCGGTGCTCGACGTGACGGGCGGCGACGTCAACGACGAGCTGCTGAAGGTGCGCGACACCGTCGTACGGATCACCGGCGCCCCCGCCAGGACGTTCCGGCAGTGGGCCGGGGAGAACGCCGCCGCCTTCCGGTGACCGGTCGCCGTACGCCGGTCGCCGGAAGGCGGGCGCCGGGCGCCGGTGGGCCTGGGGTGTACGCCGGTCGCGGTCGCGGGCGTCAGATCAGGCCGGCGATGCTCGGTGGCGCGAAGAGGTGGCGGGCCCGGTGCTCCAGCATGAGTACGGCGGGGAACTGCTTGGCGCTGATGTCCGACACACACCGGTCGCAGCTCTCGTCCACGGCCGGGACGTCCTGGGCGTGGTCGGTGGCGATGTGCCGCGCGAGCCGGATCTGCGTGGTCACCACGGTGTCCATGGGGTCGTAGTCGATGCCCGGTTCGCCCGCCGCGCGTGCCGCGTTCACCACCTCGGGAGCCCGTTTCATCGCCTTGTACAGCACGGTGCACTCCGTGCAGCCCCACATCCAGGAGGGCGGGAGAGGCCAGTCCTCGGCGGATCGTTCGTCCTTGAAGTGCTCGGCGGAGTGCTCGTCGGAGTGCTCGTCCTTGGAGTCCATGTCAGGCACCGTAGCGACAGGAAAGGGGCGCAGCCAGCGGATCGGCCGAATGTCAGGCGGATCGGCGGACGGATCGGCGGACGGACCGTCAGGCGGGCAGGCCGCGCATCGCGACCCGTACCGCTTCCAGGAGGGTTTCCACGAGGTCGACATGGCGCGCCTCCGGGGGCGTCCAGGCGTACGCCCGGAGCGCGAGCTGGAGCGCGGAGAGCAGCATGCCCGCCTGCACGGTGGCGTCCAGCCCCGGTTCCGCGCGGCCCGAACGGGCGGCGAGGGCGCGGGCGACGAGCGGCAGCGCGGCGAAGCTCTCACGTATCCACACCGCGTGCAGCCCGGGTTCGTCGCGGGTCAGCCGCAGCGCGTCGAGGACGGCGAGCAGGGTCACTTCGCCGTTGCTGCCGGGCGGTGTCAGCCAGTCCTCGCCGTCGAAGGCGTCGAAGGCGTCGATGAGGGGGTGGTCCGGCGGCCAGGTGTCGAGCCGCCGGGCGATCCGCTCCGTACCGAAGGAGTAGAGGGGCGCGACGCACTCCTCCTTGGAGGTGAAGTGGCTCCACAGCGTGCTCGTCGGGATGCCGGCCGAGTCGGCGATGTCGGCGAGGGAGGTGTGCTCGACCCCCTTGGCCGTGAACAGCTCGGTGGCGGCGCGGGCGATCTCCAGCCGGTGCCCGGCCCGTACCGGCGCCGCCTGCTGGACCGCCGCTGTCCGACCAGCGCTCATGCTCACACTCCATCGTCCGGGAACCACGGGACCAGCGTAGTCGGACCGTCATGACCGGTTCGGAGCCGGTCCGTTGGTCGCGGTTCGCTCGTCTCTTGCTCGTCGGGGCGTGCGCTTGCGGCCCGTCCTAGAATCGTGTGATGAGCAGCGACGGGCCTCTCCTCCTCACCGTTCTGGGCAGCGCGACGCCGTACCCGAGCGTGGACAACCCGTGCTCCGGCTATCTGGTGTCCAGCGGTGCCACCCGGGTGTGGGTGGACGCCGGTACGGGGACGCTGGCGCCGTTGCAGCGGCACGTACGGCTGGACGAGCTGGACGCGATCTGGATCTCGCATCTGCACGCCGACCACAGCGCCGACCTGCTCACCGCCTACTACGGCGCGCTCTTCGCGGACATCCAACTCCGCGCGCCCATACCGCTGTTCGGCCCGCCCGGCATCGCCGACCGGCTGGCCCACTTCCTCACCAACGGTGCGGAGCGCAGCCCCGTCGAGTCCGCCTTCGCCGTCCACGAGCTGTACGACGGGCACCGGGCGGTGGTCGGCGGGCTCACCCTGACGACCGGGGCGGTGTCGCACGGCATCCCGGCGTTCGCCGTCCGGATCGAGACGGGGACGGGGGAAGGAACGGGGGAGGCGACGAGGGCGGAGACCAGGGAGGAGACGGCGCGGGGAGGCGTGACCTCGCTGGTCTACTCCGGCGACACGGCGCCGTGCGCGGCCCTCACCCGCCTCGCCGCCGGGTGCGACGTGCTGCTCTGCGAGGCCGACAGCGACCGGCCGCCGGCCGAGGGCGCCGCGGTGCACCACACCCCGGAGGACGCCGGCGACACCGCGACCGCGGCCGGCGCGGGCCGGCTGATCGTCACGCACGTGGGCCGCTTCCTCACCCCGCGGCAGGCGGTGACGCGCGCCGCCGCCCGGTTCGCCGGGCCGGTCGAGCACGCGGAGCCCGGAGCCACGTTCACCGTCGGCCCGCCACCCGCGTCAGCGGATAGCACGCGAGACCGATGAGCACGGCCGCGAAGTGGCCCAGATCGGTGAAGGAACGCCCGACGAACAACGGCGTGCCGAAGAAGATCAGGACCGCGGCGAGATACGATAGGTGCCAGGGCCGGGGAATCCGGTACGTGAGAACGCCGATCACCCCGGCGAGCGCGTAACTCACCCCGACGTCCAGGGTGTTGACCGCCGACGGCGCCGCGTTCCCGTGGCGGACGGCCCAGCCGAGGACCCCCTCGCTGATCAGCGAGGCGCCGACATGGGCGAGGACGACGACCGCGAGCCAGCGCAGCGTCCCGAGCCACCGCTCGGCCGGGGCGTGGAACACCGTGTAGAGCACGGCGTACGGGAGCCACGTACCGCCGTCGATCCAGAACGCGCTGGCGATGAGGACCCGGAGCGGGTCGGTGGACAGCTCGTGGATGTTGGTCGAGCGCTGCCGCAGGAAGTCCTCCTCGAAATCCGGCGACATCTGGTGCAGCGCGACCGTCGTGACGAAGAGCGCGGCCAGCCAGAGATAGGTGCCGGGAGCACTCGTGATCCAGTCGCGGATCCTGGCCCAGGCCCTGAGGAAACGGCGCATGGGGCGATTCACCCACGGCTCTAGGATCGGAGCCGTGATCGACATCCCGGAGGAGTTCGCGGAACGGCAGGCGACGTGGAACGGCCCCGAGGGCCGGGCGTTCGTCGCCGCGCTGCCGGGTATGGCCGCCGAACTGCTGGCGCGCTGGCGGCTGCGGGTCGACGGCCCCTCGCTGAGCGGCAGATGCGCGCTGGTGCTGCCGGTGGCGGAGGAGGACGGCACGCCCGCGATGCTCAAACTCCAGGCGGTGGACGACGAGACGGCCGGCGAGCCGGTGGCGCTGCGCGCCTGGGGCGGCGACGGCGCCGTACGGCTGCTGCGGTACGACCGTACGACGGGCGCCCTGCTGCTGGAGCGGCTGGGCACCCGCGACCTCGAAACGCTGGAACCGCGGGCGGCCATGCCGGTCCTCGCCGGGCTGCTGGCGCGGCTGAGCGCGGCGCCCGCCCCGCCGGAGCTGCGCCGCCTCGGGGACATCGCCGCGCGGATGCTCGACGAGACGCCCGCGCGGGCGGCGGCCCTGCCGGCCGGTCCCGACCGGCGGCTGGTGCTGGACTGCGCGGCGGCGGTACGGGAGGTCGCGGACGCGCCCGGCGACCGGCTGCTCCACTGGGACCTGCACTTCGAGAACATCCTCGCGGCGGACCGGGAGCCCTGGCTGGCGATCGACCCGAAGCCGCTGGCGGGCGACCCGGGGTTCGAGCTGATGCCCGCGCTCCGCAACCGCTTCGACCCGGACGACACCCTGTGGCGCTTCGACCTGCTGACGGAGGCGCTGGGCCTGGACCGGGGCGCCGCCAGGGCCTGGACGCTGGGGCGCGTCCTCCAGAACCTGCTGTGGCAGCTGCGGGCGGGGGACCGGGAACCCGATCCCGTGCAGGTGTCCATCGGTCGGGCGCTGCTGGCGCGCTGACCGGGGGAGAGGGCAGGCTGGGAGCATGATTCGTACCGCCACACCTGCCGACATACCGGTGATCCACGCGATGATCCGGGAGCTCGCGGAGTACGAGAAGGTCCCGCACGAGGCGCGCGCGACCGAGGAACAGCTCCACGAGGCGCTCTTCGGGGAGCGCCCCGCGGCCTTCGCGCACCTCGCGGAGACGGAGGACGGCGAGCCGGTCGGGTTCGCGCTCTGGTTCCTGAACTTCTCCACCTGGCGCGGGGTGCACGGCATCTACCTGGAGGACCTGTACGTACGCCCCGACCGCCGGGGCGGCGGCCACGGCAAGGCGCTGCTGGCGGAGCTGGCCCGGATCTGCGTGGAGCGCGGCTACGAGCGCCTGGAGTGGTCGGTGCTCGACTGGAACGAGCCGTCGATCGCCTTCTACCGGTCCCTGGGGGCGCTCCCGCAGGACGAGTGGACGGTGTTCCGGCTGACGGACGCGGCGCTGGACGCGCTGGGGCGCGGCTGACTCGCCTGCGACCTGGGGGCGGCCGGGGGCGGCCGGGGGCGGCTGGGGGCGGCGGCCGGCTCATGCGCTTCCGGCCGCGCCTCGCGGGCCTTCCGCGTCCGCCGGGGCGGTGTCCGCGCTCCGCTCCCGTCGGCGCGGTGCGTCCGCGGTGACCAGCACCATCGCGAGGACCGCCGCCGCCACCAGGATCAGCGCCGCCCAGCCGATGGCGACGGTGAAGCCGTGGACCGTGGCCGTGTTGACCAGCGCGGTCTTCTTCGCCGGGGTGATGCCGCCCTGGCGCGCCGCCGCGGCGAGGCGGCCCGTCAGATAGGCGGCGGTACTGGTCGTCGCGACCGTGTTGAGCAGCGACGTACCGATGGAGCCGCCGACCTGCTGCGCCGTGTTGACGGTCGCGGAGGTCACCCCGGCGTCCTTCGGCGCGACCCCTGACGTGGCGACCGACATGACGGGCAGGAAGGTCAGCCCCATGCCGAGGCCGAGCATCAGCGTGCCGGGCAGGATGTGGGCCGCGTAGCTGGAGTGCGTGTCGATGAAGGTGAGCGTGAACAGCCCGCCCGCCGCGAGCAGCAGGCCGGGCCCCATGAGCAGGCGCGGCGGTACGAAGTGCAGCAGCCGGGCGGCGATCTGCGTCGAGCCGATGATGATCATCGCGCACATCGGCAGGAAGGCCAGGCCGGTCCTGAGCGGCGAGTAGCCGAGGATGTTCTGCAGGAAGAACGTCAGGAACAGGAACAGCCCGAACATGCCGATCGTCGTCAGGCACATGGTGAGGACGGAGCCGCCCCGGTTGCGGTCCCGGATGACGTGCGGCGGCAGCAGCGGGCTCGGCGCGCGGGTCTGCCACCAGGCGAACACGGTGAGGAGCGCCACGGCGCCGCAGAGCAGGCCGAGGACGAGCGGGGACGACCAGCCGGAGGACTGAGCCTCACTGAAGCCGTAGACGAGGGCGACGAGCCCGCCGCAGCCGAGGAGGACGCCCGGGATGTCGAGGCGCGACTCCTTGTGCCCGGCCCGGTCGTGGAGCAGCGCGAACGCGCCGGTGACGGCGAGCACGGCGATGGGGACGTTCACGTACAGGCACCAGCGCCAGGACAGGAACTCGGTGAGTACGCCGCCGAGCAGCAGCCCGATGGCGGCTCCGCCGCCCGCGATGGCGCTGTAGATCCCGAACGCCTTCGCGCGCTCCCTGCCGTCGCGGAAGGTGGTGGTGAGCAGGGAGAGCGCGGAGGGCGCGAGGATCGCCGCGAACGTGCCCTGGAGGGCGCGGGCGGCGAAGAGCATGGCGGGACCCTGCGCGGCGCCGCCGAGCGCGGAGGCGGCGGCGAAGCCGATGAGGCCGATGATGAAGGTGCGCTTGCGCCCGACGCGATCGGCGATCCGGCCGCCGAGCAGCAGCAGCCCGCCGAAGGCGAGGGTGTAGGCGGTGATCACCCACTGCCGGTTGCCGTTGGTGAGCCCCAGCTCGCGCTGGGCGGAGGGCAGGGCGATGTTCACGATGGTGGCGTCGAGCACGACCATGAGCTGCGCCATCGCAATGACGGCGAGCCCCCACCAGCGGTGCGCCTCGGGATCGGTGTCGGAGGTACCGGCCGGGGCGGCGGCCTGCGAACCCGCTCGGGCGCCGGATCCTGAGCCTGCTCGGGCGTCGGCTCCCGAGCCGGCTCGGGCGTCAGAGCTGTCCGGGGTGCCGGGCCCTGAGCCGTTCGGGGCGCCAGGTGTCGCCGGGTCGCTCATCGCGTACTTCCCTCGCAGTGGCTCCGCAGCAGCGCCGCATGGGATTTCTGCGCAGTTCTCCGCACAAGTATCCGGATGATCTGTGGCAAGCTCGGACAATCTCTGGACAGGAGACCACGGATCCGCCCCGCCCGCCTCTCGTACGGCGGGGACGCGGCGGGCCGTTTGTGTACAAAACCGCGGGTCCAACTTTGACGTTCTGCACATCTGGGTGGACAGGAGGTGCCCCCACACCGCGCAGACCCCGCCCCCTGCTCTGTCCTCGGCTGCCCCGACCCGACTGTCCGTGGCAGCCGGCGGGGTTCGGTGCTAGCGATTGGCGAGCCATGTAGCGAGGCCGCCCGCGGCAAGCGGTGTACGTGGTGTAACCGGTGTATCCACCAAGTCAGGTGTACGTACACCGGCTGGTGCACTGTGCATTGCCGGTCCGTACCCAACTCTGTTCGGAGGTCGCCCGGTGCCCCGAAGGCCTCGCCCCCCCCTGCTCAGTCCCCGGGTGCCCCGAGTTGACCACGGGTGGCCGTTGTGCGGCCCATGAGCGGGCAACGACAAAGCAACGTGTGACACCGGGGACGACCGCTTACGGGTGCAGTTGGCCGCGCATCCGCCGCGCGTACCTCTACCAGAATCCGTGGTGTGTGATGTGTGGTCGTGGCGCGTCGGTTGCGGACCATTTCCACTTTTCGCGAAGGCAGTTGCTCGCACAGGCAAGGGTTTTGCGTGTTTGCTTTTTGAGTTGATTTAAGTCGAATTAAGGCATTTTTCACAGGGCGGTGTTGCTGGCGCGGGACTCGAGGCTCGCCGGGTGCGAAGGCTGGGCGGCGAGCGATCTCGGCTGTCGTTCTGTACGGCAGACGCGTCGACGCTCACCGAGACAGGTGGGCGGGGTCCTGCGCCGTCTCGTCGGGTTGTCCGGGGTCCGGGTCGGTGACGGAAGCGGGGCGGTGTGCGCGGTTGGCGGCGATGAGCTCGTTGAGGGACTCCAGGGTACGTGTGAGCCCGGAGATGTGCGTGATGAGCTTGTCGCGTTCTTCGAGCAGGCGGTCGAAAGCCCCGTCGGAGGTGGCGGTGCTGGGCGAGTGCAGGCAGGGAAGCAGGCTGACGATCGTCTGGCTGGACAGACCCGCCGCGTAGAGCCGCTGCAGGTACGCGATCCGGTCGACAGCTTCCTCTCCGTAGTGGCGATGACCACCGGGGCTGCGGCTGCTGTCGAGCAGGCCCTGCTCCTCGTAATAGCGCAGGGAGCGGGTGCTCACCCCGGTCCGCGCCGCCAGATCTCCGATCCGCATCCGGTCTCCGGTGTGTTCGTCGTCACAAACAGTTGAATTTCACATGGATGTGAAGTTCTAGCGTACCTCCATGACCTACTCGAACCTGTCTGCCATCAGCGTCGACATCCGACACGGTGTCGCGACCGTAATAATCGATCATCCGCCTCTGAACCTGCTCGACGGCGAGCTCATCAAGGAGCTGATGGCCTTCACCTCCCAGGTCCGTACCGACGACACGGTACGGGTGATCGTGTTCGAGAGCGCCGACCCGCAGTTCTTCATCGCACACGGTGACATGCGCTTCCTCACCGATCCGGCGCTGATGTCCGCCGGCGGTGACCTGCCCACCGGAACCAACGTGGTGCAGGCCGTGAACGAGGAGATCCGGTCACTGCCCCAGGTCACCATCGGCAAGATCGCGGGCTTCGCGCGTGGCGGCGGCAACGAGTTCGTCATGGCGCTGGACATGCGTTTCGCGGCGATCGGAACGTCTGGACAGGCGCAGCCGGAGACTCTGATGGGCATCTACCCAGGCGGAGGAGGCACGCAGTACATGACCTCCCTCATCGGCCGCGCCCGCACACTCGAACTGATCCTCGGCGGCGAGCTGGCCGACGCGGAGCTGGCCGAGCGCTACGGTCTCGTCAACCGCGCCCTTCCGGCGGACGAACTCGACACATTCGTCACCGTGCTCGCGCGCCGCATCGCTGCTCTGGGCCCGACCGTCATCGGCATCGTCAAGACGGCCGTCGACGCGGCCGACTACACCAAACGGGACCTGGCTACAGAGAGCAGTCTCGCCGCCCGGCTCTCCTTCCCCGAGGTTGCCGCGACCGCCCACAAGCTGCTTGCCGCCGGTGTGCAGACCCGCGAGGGCGAACTCCGCCTGGAAGAGATCCTCAACAAGGCCCAGCAAGAAGTGACGCCGCACCTTTCGGACAAGGCTGCCACTCGGGTATCACGCGAATCCGATTGATCCTTTTCGTCCGGCGAGTCCGAGTGCGGTCAGGGGGCGCTTGTAGTCGCGTGCGGTGTGGCGGAGGGCGGCCGCGATGTTGGTGCGGCCGTCCTGACGGTGGACGCCAAGGGCGAGGTTCCGCAGGCCGGCCATGGTGCGTGGCAAGTGCGCGGTGCGGACCTTGGAATCGTCCTCGCGAAAGGTCCGGTCCCGGACGTGGTGCAGGAGGTTCTCGATGCTCCGGTGACCGCGGATCCAGGCCGCGAGTTGTTCACCGGTGGCCTCGCCGGGCTTGAGGCTGGTCATCAGGTAGACACGCGCGATGGTGAGCCTGCCGGTGCCCGACTCGCGTCGCCAGCGCACGACTTGGAGGGCCTGGGCCGCGTCGGGGCAGTCGAGGTGGGTGAACGCGGCTGTCTTCAGCCTGCGGATCTCCATGCGGTGGTGGGCGCGGGTGCGCTGGTAGTGGTCCAGGGCGATGTCCCGCCACGGGAGCCGGCGGACGCGGGCGTAGAGCGCGGGATGGTTCCTCTTGACGATCGCGAGGTAGTGGGCACCACGTTCGCGCAGGTAGGTGGCATGGTCATGCTGGGTATGCAGGGCGTCGGCGGTGACCACCAAGCCGGTGAGGTCTACGGTGTTGAGCAATGGGGCGAAAGCGGGGATCTCGTTGCTCTTGTCGGCGATCTGCCGCTGGGCGAGCACGGCGCCGGTGTGCTCCATCGCCGCCAGCAGCGCGACGGCCGCCCGGCCCGCATGGTGTGAGCCGCGCAGCGTCTTGCGAGCAAACCACCCCACCGCCGAGCGGAGTTGTCATGCCCGAATACGGAACAACCGCCCCGCCGCATGCGTCACGCCGCGCTTCGCCCAGTGCCCGCCGCTCCCGCAGGATCCCGAGGAGCCCGTCCCCGGGAATCTCGGGTACGGGCTCGCCCTGCCCTCCGCCGTCGCCACGCCCGCCATCGCGCGGGAGGCCGCCGAGGTCATCCTCGATGTGCACTGCGTGGCCGACGCCCTGATCGACCCGGCGCTCCGTCTCGTACGTGAACTCGTCGCGTACGCCTGCCGTTTCACCGCCTCCGGTGAGCAGGTCCACCTCGCCCTCCACCACGACCCGGAGGGCGCCCTGCGGATCACCGTCCACGACACCCACGCCGTCCACACCCACCCTCGCCTCGCCGCCGTGTGCGACGAACGCCGTCTGGACGCGCTCGAAGGTGTCCCGGGGCTGGTGGAGGCCCACCACGGCAGCTGGGGCTTCGGCGCCGCGCACCGTTTCGCGGGCGCGGGCCGGGGTTCCGGTGTCGGTACGTGTACTCCGCGTCGCTGGGCGGCCTGACCGCGTATCTGGGCCGCCTATGAAGAAGCCGGGATTGCTACGGCTCCAGGACCACCTTGCCCATCGTGCCGCGCGTCTCCAGCGCGCCGTGTGCCCATGCGGCGTCGGCCAGGCGGAAGCGCTGTACGGCGGGGCGCAGTCGGCCGGCTGCCGCCTCTGCCAGGGCGCGTTCCTCCAGGATGCGGAGGTCGCCGCCCGCCTTCTGGATCATCACCGGGCCCAGTACGGACTCGGAGGTGATGCCGCGCTCCGTCAGCTCCTCCTCCGTGAAGGTGAGCGGCGAGCCGTCGAGCAGCCCTTCTCCCGACCAGCCGAAGACGAGATGCAGCCCGCCCTCCGCGAGCAGGTCCACCGCCGCGCGGCCCGTGGCGCCGCCGACCGAGTCGAAGACGACGGTGGCGCCCCGGCCGCCGAGACGGTCGCGGAGGTGGGCGCGGACCTGCTCGGGCCAGTCGGGGAGCGTGTAGTCGACGGCGAGGTCCGCGCCGTTCGCGGCGGTGCGGGCGACCTTGGCCGGGCCGCCCGCCAGGCCGATGACGGCGGCGCCCGCGTTCTTCGCGTACTGCACGAGCAGCGTGCCGATCCCGCCGGCGGCGGCCGGTACGACGGCGATGTCCTCCGGGCCGAGCCGGGCGAACTGGAGGATGCCCAGCGTCGTACGGCCCGTGCCGATCATCGCGACGGCCTCGGCCTCGTCCAGCCCGGCGGGGATCTCGTGGAGCCGGGCGGCGTCGGTGACGGCGAGTTCCGCGTATCCGCCCGGGACCATCCCCAGGTGTGCCACGACCCGCTTGCCGAGCCAGCCCGGGTCCGTGCCCTCGCCGAGTGACTCGACCGTTCCGGCGACCTCCCGGCCGGGGATCGTGGGCAGTTCGACGGGGGCGGGGTACGGGCCCGTCATGCCCTGGCGCAGCGCGGTGTCGAGGACGTGGACCCCGGCGGCGGCGACGGCGATACGGACCTGGCCGGGGGCCGGGACGGGGTCCTCGGTGTGCTCGTACGTCAGGTTCTCGGCCGGGCCGAAGGCGTGGAGGCGGACGGCGTGCATGGCGGGCTCCCTGAGGTCGGTGGGCGGGCGCGCGTACGGGCGGCCCGGGCGGCACCCAGCCTCCGACCTCAAGTTCCCTTGAGGTCAAGCGCCGCCGGCGGGAATCCCGGCGAGCGCCTTGAGCGCCAGCGACGCCGCCGTGATCCCGCTGGTGAACGCCACCTCGGAGAGGACTCCCGGCGCCGCCACCTGGTCCCCCGCGAGGAAGACGCCGGTCCCGCCCCGGTCGATGCGGGGCCGGTCCCGCCAGGTGGTGCCCGGCGGGTCGACCGCGCCCGTACGGCCGTTGGCCAGCGCCTCGCGCCGCCAGACGGTGCGTTCGCGCCAGCCGGGGAAGCCGAGGTCGAGCAGGTGCTCGGCGCGGGCGAGCCCTTCGGCCCGGGGTGTGCCGGGGCCGATCGGGATCTGTCCCTGGACGAGCTGTTCGCCGGCCGGGGCGAGGGACGGGTCCTGCGCGGTGAACCGTTCGAGCCACCCCGGGGCGTCCAGGTCCGAGACGACGAACGGGTCGCCCCGGCGGGTACGGAGCGCCAGGTCGAGCAGGACCGTACGCCCGCCGGGCCAGCGCAGCCCGTCGTCCTTCAGGAGGCGCCGGGCCGCGTCCAGGGACGTCGCCACGATGACGGGGCCGTCGGGCAGGGTGTCGACCCGGGCGGAGGTCTCGATACGTACGCCCAGGGTCCGGGCGTGTCCGGCCATCCGCTCGGTGAGCCTGCCCCAGCCGCCGGCCGGGTACGTGGCCTCCGGCGGCAGCGCGGCGGCGCGCCGCAGCCGCTCCTGGACGAAGGCGGCGGAGAGCGAGCCCGGGTCGTGGTGGAAGAGCGCCACGGCGACGTAGTGCGCGGCGGCGCGGGCGGTCGCGGGACCGGCCCGCTCGGTGGCCCAGGTGAGGAAGTCCACGTCGGTGGGGGCCTGTTCGGCGCTGCGGCGGGCGAGGGCGAACAGACCGACGGGCGGGGTACGGCGCAGCGCGCCGCCGTGGTGGAAGCGGAAGCGGGCGGCCTCGCGCAGGGGAGGGTTCGCCAGGGGGCCGAGCAGCCCGCGCTGCTTGAGCCAGTGCCAGTGGGGCCCGCGCCGGTAGAGGGCGTGCGGTCCTTCGTTGGCCGCGTACGGGCCTTCGGCGGTTCTGGCCCGGCCGCCGAGGGTGCGATGGGCCTCGTGGAGGGTGACACGGGCGCCCGCCTCGGCGGCGGTGATGGCGGCGGTGAGCCCGGCGAGTCCGCCGCCGACGACGGTGATGCCGGTGCTCGGGCCGAGGCTGGGGCTCGGGACGGGGCTGGGGCTGCTGACCATGGTGGCCTCTCTCCCTCGTTCGCGTGGTCGCGTGCCGGGCGGCGCGCTCACCAAGGTGACGTGAGGTGGCCTGTCGGATGTGACATCGGGGGTGTTGTCAGTGCCGTAGGCCACCATGGGGGCATGGCGAGGAAGACGGCGAAGAGCGGGACGGCTGCGGCGCGGCGGGCGGAGGTGCGGCTTCCGCCGCTGAGCCCGTACGGCGGTGATCTGGAGCCGGACGGGGATTACGACGGCCTGGAGTTCCAGGGCCTGGACCTGGGCGGGCAGGACGGGCCTGGCGGGCGGTTCATCGACTGCGCGCTGCGGGAGTGCGCGCTGGACGAGACGGGGCTGGCGCGGGCGCGGTTCGTCGACTGTGTCCTGTCGGGTGTCCGGGGCGTGGGTACGGACCTGTCGGGGGCGTCCCTGCGCGATGTGGAGGTGGTGGACGCGCGGCTGGGCGGCACGCAGTTGCACGGCGCGACGCTGGAGCGGGTGCTGATCAGGGGCGGGAAGATCGACTACCTGAATCTGCGGAAGGCGCGGTTGAAGGATGTGGTGTTCGAGGGGTGTGTGCTGGCCGAGCCGGACTTCGGGGGAGCGGAGCTGGAGCGGGTGGAGTTCCGGGACTGTGTGCTCCGGCGGGCCGATCTGAGCGGGGTCCGGATGAAGGACGTCGATCTGCGGACGGTCGCCGAGCTGGACATCGCCCGGGGTCTTGACCGGCTGGCGGGAGCGGTGATCAGCTCGGCGCAACTGCTGCATCTCGCACCGGCGTTCGCGGCGCAGATCGGTGTGCGGGTGGAGGACTGACCGGTCCGGCCGCCCGGCCCCCGGTGGCCCGGCCGCCCGGAAACGCCATGGGCCCCGACCTGGGGGGAGAGGTCGAGGCCCACGCGCTACTCCAGCGGCACGCCATGTGGGTGGGGGGAGGATGCGGTCGCCCGCGTCCCTGGCAGTGCCCCGGCAGACTGCATCTGCCCCGGGAAGCGCGATGTACGCATGGGCACGCGCGGAACCATGAGTGGGCTGTGTGACGACTGTGCGACGGCCCTGTGGTGGCTGCGGTGAGTGACTGCGGTGGCTGTGTTCAGCAGCGGGGGAAGCGGCTCTGGAGGTCCCAGACGGCCGGGTTGTCGGCCAGTCCGTCGTGCAGATCGGTGAGGTCCGCGATCAGGTCGTGCAGGAAGTCGCGCGCCTCCCGGCGCAGCAGCCGGTGGCTGAAGGTGAGCGGCGGCTCGTCGCCGTGCATCCAGTCGGCCTCGATGTCGACCCATCCGAAGCGCCGCCGGAAGAACATCCGGTCCGCCGACTCCGTGAAGTCCAGCTCGGCGTACTGCGGGGTGGCGGAACGGCTGCCGCGCGGGTCCTGGTCGATCCGCTCGACGATGTCGCACAGGGCCCAGGCGAAGTCGAGTACGGGCACCCATCCCCACGCGGTGGACACCTCACGGTCGGCGGAGGTGTCGGCGAGATAGACGTCCCCGCAGAACAGATCGTGCCGCAGCTCCTTGACCTCCGCGCGGCGGTAGTCGGTCTGCGGGGGATCCGGGAAGCGCCGGGAGAGGGAGTAGCCGATGTCGAGCACGCCCCGATGGTCCCACGGCCGGGACCGCGCAGGGCCCCGGCCGGAGCCGGGGCCCTGCGCCGGACGTCAGGGATCAGTGATCGGTGACCGTGTCCCCGATCCGTCAACCATGATCAGAGGTTGACGCCGAAGTCCGTCGCGATGCCCACCAGGCCCGAGGCGTACCCCTGGCCGACCGCGCGGAACTTCCACTCCGCGCCGTTGCGGTACAGCTCGCCGAAGACCATCGCCGTCTCCGTGGCCGCGTCCTCGCTCAGGTCGTAGCGGGCGATCTCCGCGCCGCCGGCCTGGTTCACGATGCGGATGTACGCGTTGCGCACCTGGCCGAAGTTCTGGCTGCGGGTCTCGGCGTCGTAGATCGAGACCGGGAAGACGATCTTGGTGATGTCCGCCGGCAGGCCCGCCAGGTTGACGTTGATCGCCTCGTCGTCGCCGTCGCCCTCGCCCGTCCGGTTGTCACCGGTGTGGACGATCGTCTGGTCCGGCGTCGCCTTGTTGTTGAAGAAGACGAAGTGACCGTCCGAGAAGACCTTCCCGCCGTCGTTCACCGCGATCGCCGAGGCGTCGAGGTCGAAGTCCGTACCCGTGGTCGTGCGGACGTCCCAGCCGAGGCCGACCGTGACGGCGGTGAGGCCGGGCGCCTCCTTGGTGAGTGAGACGTTGCCGCCCTTGGACAGGCTTACAGCCATGGGATGTCCCTTTCGTTGTCATGTGCGGGCTTCGAGTCGGCCCCGAAGCTACCGTCATCCGGCATAACGCGGGCAGAGGTCCCGGAGGTTCCGCCCCCCTTTACTTTCTTTACCGAGGAGGGTGACGGCGGCACCGTTTAAGGAGATGACGCGAGGGGCGCCGGCACGCGACCATGGGGACATGTCCGGGCCTCCTCATGTCATCCGCGGTTCGGTCTCCCTGCCGGAGGCCGAGCTGATGTGGCGTTTCTCGCGCTCGTCGGGGCCCGGCGGCCAGCACGTCAACACCAGTGACTCGCAGGTGGAGCTGCGCTTCGACCTCGCCAGGACGGAGGCCCTGCCGCCGGTCTGGAAGGAGCGCGCGCTGGAACGGCTGGCGAACCGGCTGGTGGGTGGCGTGCTCACCGTACGCGCGTCGGAGCACCGCTCCCAGTGGCGCAACCGCGAGACGGCGTCCGTACGGCTCGCCGCCCTGCTCGCCGAGGCGACGGCCCCGCCGCCGCGCCCCCGCCGCAAGACGAAGATCCCGCGCGGGATCAACGAGCGCAGGCTGCGCGAGAAGAAGCAGCGCGCCCAGACGAAGCGCGGTCGTACCGGCCGCGACTGGTAGGGGCCGGACAGGGCCGGACGAGGTGTGTGCGGGCATGGGCGCCCGCTGCGGTCAGCCCTGGCCCAACTGGCGGTAGCGGCCCTTGAAGTACGTCAGCGGGCCGCCGTCCCCGGCGGTGAGATGCGCCGTCAGCACCCGCCCGATCACCAGCGTGTGGTCACCCGCCTCGACCCGCTGTTCCGTACGGCACTCCAGCGTCGCCAGCGCCCCCTCCACCAGCGGCGCGCCGCTCACCTCGCCGCGCCGGTACGGGAGGTCCTGGAAGAGGAGCCGGTCGCTGATCCGTCCCTTCATCGAGAACCGGCCCGCGATGTGCCGCTGGTTCTCGGAGAGCAAGGACGCGGCCCACAGCGGCTGTTCGGCGAGCAGGTCGTCCATCCGCGAGCCGTTGCGGACGCTGACCAGGACCAGCGGCGGGTCCAGCGAGACCGAGAGGAAGGCCGTCGCCGTCATCCCGGCGTCCTCGCCGCGCGGGCCGTCGGGGGTCAGGGCCGGTTCGTGCGCCGTCACCAGCACCACGCCCGCGGCCAGCCGGGCGAGGGCCGCGCGGAACTCGTCGTTGCTCACCCCCTCAGCATGGGGGACGGCTTCGGTGCGGGGTGCGGGACTCGTCTGGGACACGGGGTAGACGCTAGCCTCGGCGGTCCCGCGCCCGCATCGGACCAGGGGACCAGCCAGGTCCTAGGACCGCGCCGGGACCATGTTCCGTACCGTCCCGGTGGCCACCCTTCCCGTCACGCTCCGCTCGGCTCCCCAAGGCTGCGGCTTGTCTTCCGCAAAGGCGCGGGAGCGCTTCCATCAGGCATTCCACCCCTCCCCGAGCCGTGTGACTTGAGACACAGAGAGAGGTAATTGTTGACCCTGTGTACCGGGCGAACAGCTCGCTGTGATTCAGTGGCGGGGACAGTGCCACACAAGCGCCGATGAGAATCCTGGAGTTGCTGTCGAGGTCTCGGGGAGAGCGAGCAATGGAGACCGAGTCGGAGCCGTACGTCCGTCTTGCGACCCTGCGGCAGCTGCACGAAGCCGTCGCAGAGCTCAACACCGCACGCAGTCTGGCGGACACCTTGCAGACCGTCGCCGACGGCGTCGTCACGGGGCTCGGCTATGAACTCGCCTGTGTGAATGTCGTCCAGGCCGACGGCGACCTCGTCGTCGCCGCCTTCGCGGGGAGCGCCGCCGCCGAAGCTCTGATCACCGGCCGGGTCGGCTCCCGTATCTCCTGGGACCGCCGGCTCGCCATGGGGGAGACCTGGGGTGACCTGCGGTTCATACCGCACACCGAGGGCTGGGTGCTGCTGGAGGACGACGTACCCCAGTGGTACACCGAAGGCCCCGAACCCCGCTTCGAGGACGAATGGCACCCCGCCGACCGCCTCTACGCCCCGATGTACTCGGCCGCGCGCAAGGATCCGCCGGCGCACGCCGCCGGGCGCGGGGGCGAGTTGCTCGGCGTGATATCCGTCGACCGGCCGCGCGGCGGCCGGCGGCCGGGACCCTGGGGGCAGGAAGCGCTCCAGATGTACGCGTCCCAGGCGGCCATTGCGATCAGCAACGCCCGCCTCCGAGCAAACATGCAGCGCGCCCTCGTCCGCCTGGAGCGCGAGCAGCAGGCGCTCCGGGCCAGTGAGGAATCCTTCCGCCAGGCGTTCGAGTACGCGCCCAGCGGCATGGCCATCGCCGAGATGGGCGGCGACCAGCACGGCCGGCTGCTGCGCACCAACGACGCGCTCTGCCGCCTCCTGGGCCGGCCCGCCTCCGCGATGCGCCGCCACTCCTTCTCCGACCTCGTCCACCCCGAGGACATCGGCACGCTGCTGCGCACCTCCGCCGAGGGGGGCCGCGTCGAGCTGCGCCTCGCGCGGCGGGACGGCACGTACGTCTGGGTCTCGCTGCGCAACTCCGTCGTGGCGGACACGGCGGACGGCCCGCGCCTGCTCCTCACCCACGTCGAGGACATCGAGGAGCGCAAGAGCCGCGAGCTCCAGCTCGCCCACCGGGCCTCGCACGACTCCCTCACCGGCCTGCCCAACAGCGCGGAGCTGCGCTCCCGCCTCAGCTCCCGGCTCTGTTCGCGCCCGTTCGGCGTCCGGGAGACCGCCGTCGAGGCCCTGGACGCGGCGTACGGGGGGTACCAGGGCACCGTCCTGTACGAGCCCGGTTACGACGCGTACGACGGCGTTGGCGGCGAGAGGTACGCGGCCACCGGCGGCCCCGGCGACGGGTACTCCACCCACGACGGGTACGAGGAGAGCGCGGGCCACCGTGGCGGCGTACGCGCCGGCAGCGGTGGCGTGCCGCCGCTCGGCTCCGGGGGCTTCGACGGCCATGTCCACCTGGTCGCGCCCGGCGAGGGCGCGGCGGACGACGGCACGAAGGGGCTCGCGGTCCTCTTCTGCGACCTCGACGGCTTCAAGTCCATCAACGACCGCTTCGGCCACAACACCGGCGACGAGGTCCTCATCGAGGTCGCGCGCCGGCTCACCACCGGAGTGCGGGACGGCGACACCGTGGCCCGGCTCGGCGGTGACGAGTTCGTCGTCCTCGCGGACGGCCTCGGCTCGGCGGACGCCGCCGACCTCGCCGTGCGGCTGCGGAACGCGATCATTCCGCCGATCCGGGTGGACGGCAGGGCCGTCCGTGTCGGCGCGAGCTTCGGCATCAGCTGGGCGAGCTGCGGCATGTCCGTCGAGGAGGTCCTGCAATCCGCCGACCAGCGGATGTACGTCGAGAAGCGCTCGCGCAAGCAGGTCCACCGGCGGGCGGGGTGACAGGGCCCCTGAGGCCGGGGCCGTTCGGGACAGGGCTGCGACAAGCCCGCGATCGGAAATTCACCCGAGGGCCCCAGACTGGCTGCCACCCGTCAAGACCCGTCCGTAGGCTTGCCCGTACGAGGTAGGCTCGGCCGGTCGGCGACGCTGGCGAGATGGTAAGGAGTGACCACCGATGACGGCCGGGAACAACGGCGCGAACAAGCCCGAGGACGACGACCCGTTCGGCTACCTGTACGAAGACGGACAGGCGGCGGCGGGCGCCGGCCAGCGGCGCCAGGGCGGTTACGGCTACCCGGGTCCGGCCACGCAGCCGGGCGTCCCCAGGACGTCGTACAACCAGGTCAGGGCGGTCGGCGAGCGCCAGTACGGCGGTCAGCAGGCGGCGCCGCAGCAGGCCGCGTACGGCCAGCAGCAGGCGTACGGCCAGACTTCTTACGGCCAGCAGGCACCCCCGCAGCACGGTGCCCCGGCGCACGGTCACGGCCGCCAGAACGGCGCCGCAACCGCCCAGGTCCCCGCCCAGCGCGGCGGCGGACGCGGCAGCGGCGGCGGCCCGAACACCAGAGGCCTGCTGATCGGCGCGATCGCGGTGGTCGCGGTCGTGGTGATCGGTATCACAGCGGCGCTGCTCTCCAGCGGTGACGATGACAAGGGCCAGGGCGACGCTGGGGCCTCGGACCCGACGGTGTCGACCGGCCAGTCGCCGGAGGCGAGCGCCTCCGCGTCGTCCGGCAAGGACGAGACGGACGGCGGCGAGGCGTCCGCCGACGGCATCGGACTGCCCAAGCAGGACGCGGCGACCCTCAAGCTGGGGCCGCCCGCCGCGCTCGCCACGGACATAGACGGAGCCGAGGGCACCAACGGCTCGTACGTGACCGGGTTCAACGCGGTCGGCGCCTCGGTGACCTGGACCGCCGAGGTCAAGGAGGCCGGCAGCTACGCGCTCTCCGTCCGCTACGCCATTCCGGCCAAGGACGCCAACGCCACGCTGACCGTCAACGGCAAGGCGAACAACTCCCCCCTCGGGCTGAAGAACTTCATCAACTCGGACGACCCCGATCTGGCGAAGAACTGGCAGACCACCTGGGCGCCGGTCGAGCTCCAGGCGGGCAAGAACACCCTCAAGATCTCCTGCGAGCAGGGCAACCAGTGCGACGCCATCCTCGACTGGCTGGAAGTCACGCCTCCGAAGTCGTGACGGGTCCGTCCCCGGTCAGGTCGGGCTCACTGTCGGGTCCGGCTCATCCGCCCGCGCGGCGGGGGACTTCCGTCACCGTGACGCGCGGCAGCAGCTCCTCGTAGACCCGCGCGTCGAACTCGCCCGCCGCCGGGGCCAGTACCGTCGCCGCCGACAGCGCGACCGCCCGGCTGAGCCTGGCCGGCCACGGCAGGCGCTCCACGAGCCCGGAGAGCAGCCCCGCCACCGCCGAGTCGCCCGCGCCCGTCGGGTTGCCCCTGGCCGGTCCCGGTGGCGCCGCGCGCCAGGCGCCGTCCGGGGTGATCGCGATGATCCCGTCGGGGCCGAGCGAGGCGACGACCGCGTGGGCGCCGCGCCGCCGGGCGTCGTGCGTGGCGTGCACCGGCTCGCGGGAGCCGGTGAGCCGGGCGAGTTCGTCGGCGTTCGGCTTGACGAGGTCGGGGCGGGCGGCGACGCCCCGGCGCAGGGGTTCGCCGCTGGTGTCGAGGAGCGCCGGGACCCCGGCGGCGCGGGCCCGGCGGATCAGCTCCGCGTACGCGCCGACATGGAGGCCCGGCGGCAGGCTGCCGCAGAGCGCCACGGCCTCGGCGCCGGTGCGCAGCAGCCGGTCGTAGTGGGAGAGGAAGCCGGTCCACTCGGCGGCGGAGACGACCGGGCCCGGCTCGTTGAGCTGGGTGGTGTCGCCGGTCGAGGCGTCCACGACGGCGACGGTGCGGCGGGTGGCCCCGGCGATCGGCAGCAGCGCGTCGACCGGCCGCGCCGCGCGGGGCCGGCCGCTCCGGGCGGCGGGCCGGTCGCTGCCGCTCAGCAGCTCCCGCAGTACGTCGCCGGTCCGGCCGCCCGCGAACCCGGTGACCACGGCCTCGTGCCCCAGCGCGGCCAGCACCCGCGCGACGTTGACGCCCTTGCCGCCGGGGCGTTCGACGACCTCGCTGACGCGGTGGGTGGTGTGCGGGACGAGCGCGGGCGTGCGGTACGTGATGTCCAGGGCGGTGTTGAGCGTCACCGTGAGGATCATCCATCCCCCTGCCTGGGTACGCGGTCGCGTGATGGAGCGCCGAAGCGATCATGTCAAAAAGAGCGCCCTTGGCCCAGACCCCGGGCCGACCGCTTCCGTACCGGCCGGCCCGTGTACCCGTGTACCCGTCGGCCCGCGTGCGCGGGTCAGGCGGCGCGTGGGTCGACCACCCACTCCCCCTTGCGCAGCACGCCCTTGAGCCCGAACTCCGCGTCCAGCACCACCGCGTCGGCGTCCTTGCCGGGCTCCAGCGAGCCGATCCGGTCGTACGCGCCGAGCAGCCGCGCCGGGTTCGCGGAGATCGCCCGGACGATGTCCTCCACCGGCAGCCGGTCCACCGTCGCCGCCCGCCGGAACGCCGTGTCCTGCGTCAGCGTCGAGCCGGCGATCGAGCCGCCGTCCACGAGCCGCGCCACACCGTCCGTCACCTCGACGGCGAGCGGGCCGAGTTCGTAGCGCCCGTCGCCGAAGCCCGCCGCGTCCATCGCGTCCGTCACGAACGCGACCCGGCCGGCGCCCGCGCGGTGGAAGGCCAGCTCCAGGGCGGCCGGGTGCAGATGCGTACCGTCGTTGATCAGCTCGACGGTGACCCGCCCGTCCTCCAGAAGCGCGGCGATCGGCCCGGGTGCCCGGTGGCCGAGCGGCGGCATCGCGTTGAAGAGGTGCGTGGCGACGGTCGCGCCCGCGTCGATGGCCTCGACGGTCTGCTCGTACGTGGCGTCCGTGTGCCCGATCGCGGCGATCACGCCGTGCTCCGCCAGCAGCCGTACGGACTCGATGCCGCCCGGGAGTTCGGTGGCGAGGGTGACCATCCTGGCCGTGCCGCGCGCCGCGTCGATCAGCTTGCGCACCTCGGCCGGGTCGGGGGCGCGCAGCAGCTCCTCGCTGTGGGCGCCCTTGCGGCAGGGGGAGATGAACGGTCCCTCGAAGTGGATCCCGGCGAGGTCCCCCTGCTCGACCAGTTCGGAGAGGAGCCCGGCGCGCTGGGCGAGGAAGTCCATCTCGCCGGTGACGGTGGAGGCGACGAGCGTGGTGGTGCCGTGCTCGCGGTGCGTCCGGATGCCCTTGAGCACGTCGTCCACGGAACCGGAGGTGAAGGAGGCACCGCCGCCGCCGTGGTTGTGGAGGTCGACGAAGCCGGGGACGAGCCAGTGGCCCGTCAGGTCCAGCGTGGCGGCGTCCGCCGGGGCGTGGCCCGCGATCCGGCCGCCCTGGACGATCACCCGCCCGCCGTCCACGGTCCCGGTGGGCAGCACCACCCGGGCGCCGGTGAGGACGACGGGTTCGGCGCGTACGGCGGATGTGGCGCGAGCGGCCATCAGGCGGTTACCTCCGGGGCGAGTGGAAGCCCGACGGACGGCCCGTCGGGGTGGGAGGGAGCGGGGGAAGGCGCTGACGAGGAAGCCGCCGGGCGGGGCGGCGTGGACGGCGTGGCCGACCCGGGCGGCGTGGACGACGTGGCCGAAAGGGGTGACGGGGACGATGCGGGCGGCGGGCCGCCGTCGAGCAGGTCCCAGGCGAGCAGCCCCGCCCCCAGGCATCCGGCCGTGTCGCCGAGCGCCGCCGGGACGATCTCGGGGAGCTTCTGGAACGTCACCCGCTCGGCCACCGCCCCGCGCAGCGGCGTGAACAGGGTGTCGCCCGCCTCCGCGAGGCCGCCGCCGATGATCAGGGTGCCCGGGTCCAGCAGCGTGACCGCGGTGACCAGGCCGGCGGCCAAGGCGTCGACCGCGTCGTGCCAGACCCGTACGGCCGCCGGGTCGCCGGCGTCGACGGCCCGGGCGCACTGCGCCGCGTCCGCCTCCGGGTCGCCGCTCGCCCGCCGCCACGCGCGGGTCACCGCGGCGGCGGACGCCAGGGTCTCCAGACAGCCCCGCTGCCCGCAGCCGCACACGGGCCCGTCCGGGCGGACCACGACATGGCCGATCTCGCCGGCCGAGCCGTGGGCGCCGGCCTCTATGGCGCCGCCGATGCCGATGGCCCCGGCGATGCCCGTGCCCAGCGGTACGAAGAGGAAGCGGTCCGCGCCCCGGCCCGCGCCGAGCCGCCCCTCGGCCAGGCCGCCGGTGCGTACGTCGTGGCCCAGCGCCACCGGGACGCCGTCCAGCCGCGCCGCGAGCAGGTCCCGTAGCGGCAGGTCGCGCCAGCCCAGGTTCGCGGCGTACCGGGCGATGCCGCGCTCCGCGTCGATGATGCCGGGTACGGCGATCCCGGCGGCGACCGCGCCCGCGCCGTAGTGCTCGGCGCCGTACGCGCGCAGCTCCGCCGCGAAGCCGAGGATGGTCTCGACGACGGCCTCGGGGCCGCGTTCCCTGCCGGTCGCGCGCCGCGCCTCGTACAGCAGCGTGCCGTCCGCGCCGACGAGGGCGGCCTTCATCCCGGTGCCGCCCACGTCCAGGGCGATGACGTGTCTGACGTGCCTGTCGGATCTCACGTGGACAGTCTCGCCTGCGGATCCTGAAAGGTCTAGTCCACTACGCCCGCCGCCTCCGGATTGTTGCCTGCGCATACAAAAGAACAGAACATTCACGCCGTGTGGACCCGGGAAATCAGACGTTGCGGAAGCGCAACCGCCGCCCCGTAGACCTCAAACTTCCTATGAGGAAAAATCACTTGCTCGATAGTCAGCACTCGGCAGTCCACAACAGTGCGTCATGGGGGACCGGTCAGGGCCTTACGCGCAGCGAAAGAACAACAAAGGCAGGGGAACAGACCTGTGCGACCTGTACGACAGCGCCACCACGGTTACCGGACAATGGCGGCGGCGGTGGCCGCATTGGGCCTGACGGCGGCGCTGGCGGGGTGCGGAGACACCTCGGCGCCCGGAGACGTCACACTCAAGGTGGTCGCCGCGGAGTACGGCACCAACGCGGAGGACAGCTCGAAGAATTACTGGGAGTCCTTGGCCAGTTCGTTCGAGGCCGACAATCCCGGAATCAAGATCGATGTTTACATCCGGCCGTGGAAGACGATCGACGCCGATGTCGCGCGGATGGTCGACGAGGGCAAGGCCCCCGACATCGCGCAGATCGGTTCGTACTCCCACTATGCCAAGGACGACAAGCTCTACGCCGCCGATGATCTGCTCTCCATACCCGCGCAGTCGAACTTCCTCGACCAGCTCTCGGAGGCCGGAGAGGTCAACCGTATTCAGTACGGGATGCCCTTCGTCGCCTCGACCCGGCTGCTCTTCTACAACAAGGAACTCTTCGAGTCGGCCGGGGTGAGCGCCCCGAAGGACTGGGACGACATCAAGGCGGACGCCGAGGCGCTCAAGGCGGACGGCGTGACGACCCCCCTCGCGCTGCCGCTCGGCACGGAGGAGGCGCAGGGCGAGACCCTGATGTGGCTGCTGAGCGGCGGGGGCGGCTACACGGACAACGCGGACGGCTCGTACAGCATCGACTCGCCGACGAACGTCAAGACCTTCACCTGGCTCCAGAAGGACCTCGTCGGGAAGGGGCTGACCGGCCCGGTCCCGCCGAAGGACCTGGACCGCGCCACCGCCTTCAAGGCGTTCACCAGCGGCCAGGTCGGGATGCTGAACGGCCACCCGACGCTGATGAAGGACGCGGCGAAGCGGGGCGTCAAGGTCGGCATGGTGCCGCTGCCCGGCGCGGACGGCAAGGCGGCACCGTCGGTCGGTGTCGCCGACTGGATCATGGGGTTCAAGCAGAACGGTCACCGCGAGGAGATCGGCAAGTTCCTGAACTTCTCGTACGAGGACAAGAACGTGCTGAGCTTCGCCGGCCAGTACGACCTGCTGCCGGTCACCTACAGCGCCAACGAGACGATGCTCGCGGACCCGGAGCACAAGGACCTGAGGACGTTCCTGACGGCCCTGCCCGACTCGGAGCTGTTCCCGTACGGCAAGAACTCGTGGTCGCAGGTGAGCGAGAGCTTCAAGAAGAACATCGGCAGCGCCGTCGAGCGCGGCGCCAGCCCGCAGGCGGTGCTGGGGCGGATCGCCAGGGACGCGTCGGCGGCGGAGGCGTCCGAGTAGCGTGTCACCGACATGACCACACCCGAGCCCGAGCCCCGGTCCGGGCCCGATCCTGAGACCGGGCCCGCCCCTGCCGCCGAGCCTGAGCCCGGGCCCGCTCCCGGCGCCGAGCCCGAGCCCGCTCCCGCCGCCGAGCCCGCCCCCGCCCCGGGGCTCTCCGCGCGGGACCGGGCCGTGCTCGCCATGGAGGGGCGGGGCTGGCCGGGTCCCGGCGCCAAGGAGCGGGAGATCCGCGAGCGCCTGGGCCTCTCCCCGACGCGCTACTACCAGCTCCTGAACGCGCTGCTGGACGATCCGGCGGCGGCGGAGCACGATCCGGTGACGGTCAACCGGCTCCGCCGGGTCAGGGCGGCGCGCCGCGAGCGCCGCTGACCCGGGCCGTACGGGCCGGGTTTCCGCCCGTACGGCCCGTACGGCGGCCGACGTGGATAAGGTCGGAGCATGGGCAGCCACTCGTACTCCCTGCCGCAGCCGACCACCCCCGCCGGCGCCGACGGCCTGGCCGCGCTTCTCGCCCGGCCGGGCGGAGCCGTCGTCGCGCTCGACTTCGACGGCACCCTCGCCGACATCGTCCCCGACCCCGAACAGGCCCGCGCCCACGAGCGCGCGCTCCCCGCCCTCGCCGCCCTCGCGCCGCGCGTCGCCTCCGTCGCGGTGGTCACCGGCCGCCCCGCCGAGGTCGCGGTACGGTACGGCGGCTTCGCCGGGGTGCCCGGGCTGGAACACCTCGTCGTCCTCGGCCACTACGGCGCCGAGCGCTGGGACGCCGTCTCCGGTACGGTCCACGCCCCCGCCCCGCACGAGGGCGTCGCGGCGGTACGCGCCGAACTCCCCGGCCTGCTCGCGCAGTTCACCGCCTGGCGCGGCACCTGGATCGAGGAGAAGGGCCGGGCGGTCGCCGTCCACACCCGCCGTGCCACCGACCCCCAGGCGGCCTTCGAGGCGCTGCGCGACCCCCTCGCCCAACTCGCCGCGCGCCACGGCCTGATCGTCGAACCGGGCCGCATGGTCCTGGAGCTGCGCCCGCCGGGCGTCGACAAGGGCGTGGCGCTGCTGGAGTACGTCCGCGAGGTGGGCGCCGAGACCGTCCTGTACGCGGGCGACGACCTGGGCGACCTGCCGGCCTACGCGGCCGTCGAGAAGCTCCGCTCGGAGGGCCACCCGGGCCTGCTGATCGCCAGCGGCACCGAAGTCCCCGAACTGGCCGAACGCGCCGACCTCGTCCTCCCGGGCCCGGCGGCCCTGGCGGACTTCCTGGCCGCCCTGGTTCCGTCCATGGGCTGAGGTCCATGAGCTGAGATCCATGGGCTGAGATCCATGGACCGAGCGGGGCCTCAGGCCCGCAGCGCCTCCAGCTGGTCCAGGAACCAGCGCTGCGGCGGCAGGGCCGTCGCCGCCGCGGCCAGGCGTTTGGCGCGGTCCGCGCGGTCGGCGGCGGGCATGGTCAGGGCCTCGTGGAGGGCGTCGGCCGTGGCGCCGATGTCGTACGGGTTCACCACCAGCGCGTCCTCGCCCAGCTCCGCGCAGGCGCCCGCCTCCCGGGAGAGGACCAGTGCGCAGGCGCGCTCCGAGAGGACGGGGATCTCCTTCGCGACCAGGTTCATGCCGTCGCGGATGGGGTTGACCAGCGCCACGTCGGCCAGGCGGTACGCGGCCAGGGAGCGGGCGAAGTCGTCGAGGACGTGCAGCACGACCGGGGTCCAGCCGGGCGTGCCCAGCTCCGCGTTGACCGCGTCGGCGGTCCGCCGGACCTCCGCCGTGTAGTCGCGGTAGACCGCAAGGTCCTGCCGGGAGGGGTACGCGAAGGCGACGTGGACCACGCGCTCGCGCCATTCGGGGTGGTCGAGCAGGAGCTGCCGGTAGGCGAGCAGGCCCCGGACGATGTTCTTGGACAGCTCCGTACGGTCCACCCGGACGATCGTCTTCCGGTCGGCCCCGTCCGCCGTCCGGCCGATCTGCTCGCGCAGGGTCACCATCCGCTCGGCCACGTCCGGGCGGTGCGCGCGCTCGCGCAGGAAGTCGCCGTCCGCGCCGAGGCCGTGGACCGCGAGGTAGGTCCGGCCGTCCGCCGGGCCGTCGCCGGCGCGCGGGTGAGTGAGGTACGGCGGCCCGCCGTCCACGGCGCCGTCCTCGGGCCAGTGAGCCGTCAGCCCGCGACCCGCCAGCACGGCGCGGGCGCACTCCTTGAACGCCCCCGCCCACCGCCGGGTCAGGAAGCCCAGCCGGTCGGCGCCGAGCAGGCCCAGCAGCAGCCGCTCCGCGATGTCGTCGGGCAGCAGCCGGAAGTACTCCGGCGGCGCCCACGGCGTGTGCGAGAAGTGCCCGATCCTGAGGTCGGGGCGGAGCGCCCGGAGCATCCCCGGGACCAGCGCCAGGTGGTAGTCCTGCACGAGGACCGCCGCGCCCTCGGCCGCCTCCCGCGCCAGCGCCTCGGCGAAGGCGCGGTTGTACGTCTCGTACGCCGCCCACCGCTCCCGGAACTCCGGGCCGAAGGACGGCTCCAGGGGGGTCTGGTAGAGCATGTGGTGGACGAACCAGAGCGTGGAGTTGGCGACGTCGTTGTACGCGGCGGCGTACACCTCGGGCTCGATGCCCAGCATCCGTACCCGCTGCCCGCCCGTGTCCGCCGGGTCGAGGCGGCCCTCCGTACGCCGTACGGCCTCCCGGTCGCCCTCGCCGAGCGCCGCGCACACCCAGAGGGCGTCGTCGTCCGAGCCGATGGCCGACAGCCCCGACACCAGCCCGCCGCCGCCGCGCCGGGCCTCCAGCGTCCCGTTGTCGCGCCGCGTGTACGAGACGGGGCCCCGGTTGGAGGCCACGAGGACACGGGCGGGCGCGGGGGTGCCGGAAGCTTCTGACGGCTCGGTAACCATGTCGCGAAACCTAGCCCGTCCCGGAAACGCTCAAACGTACGGCTCGTGTGACGTCCCCGGCCCCGGGAGCCTCCCCCCGTCCGGAGGCCGCCCGGAGGCCCGCTCGGAGTGCCCCCCCCCGGAGGCCGGCCCGGCGGGCTCTCAGTCGCGCCTCCCGCGCGCGGCGGCCAGCGCGACCACCCCCGCGCCCGTCAGCGCGAACGCCATCCCGCCCAGCAGCCACAGCCGCTCGGCCGTGGTGCCGACCTGAGCCAGCACCACCCAGGTCAGTTCCGAAGCCCCTGAAAACGTGTGATTCAGTCTCATGAGGGGGCAATGTAGACAAATGGTGCGATGATCTGATGTTACGCCGCGCGTCCGGCCGTGTACTCCGCGATCTCCCGCATCGGCGGGCGCTCCTCCGTGTCCACCGCGTGTGTCCGCGGTACGAAGCCGTCCTCGCCCCGCTCGAACTGCGTCAGCAGCGGCCGTACGAGATGGCCCCGCTGGAGCCGCAGCTGCGCCGTACGGTAGATCGCCGCGGCCATCCGCCCCAGCGCCCGGTCGTCCTGGTGGCGGTGGAGCCGTACCCCCACGTCCACCTGGGCCAGCGCGTCGAGCCCCACCGTGTGCAGCGCGTCCACCAGCAGGCCCAGCTCCACGCCGTACCCCACCGGGAACGGCAGCCGCTCCAGCAGCGAGCGGCGCGCCGCGTACTCCCCGCCCAGCGGCTGGACGAAGCCCGCCAGCCGGGGCCAGTGCAGGTTGAGCAGCGGGCGCGCCACCAGCTCGGTCACCCGCCCGCCCTGGCCGGACTCCGGCGCCGGCCCCTGGCGCAGCGGGCGGTCGTACATCGCCTTCACGAACTGCACCTCGGGCTCGGTGAGCAGCGGGCCCACGATCCCCGAGACGAAGTCCGGCGAGAACTCCCGCAGATCGGCGTCGACGAAGCACACGATGTCACCGCGCGTCACCAGCAGCGACCGCCACAGCACCTCGCCCTTCCCGGGCAGCGCGGGCAGCCGCGGCAGGATCGTGTCCCGGTGGACGACCCGCGCGCCCGCCGCCGCGGCGACCTCGGCCGTACGGTCGGCGGAGCCGGAGTCGATCACCACCAGCTCGTCGACCAGCCGGACCCGCTCCATCAGCTCGCGCCGGATGACGGCGACTATCGCGCCGACCGTCTCCTGCTCGTCGAGCGCCGGCAGGACCACGCTCACCGTGGCGCCGCGCGCCGCCTTCGCCGCCAGGAGCCGGTCGGGCGTACGGTCCCCCGCCGACCAGGAACGCCTGGTCAGCCAGTGCTCCACCTCTTCCAGCACGTTCGGTACTCCCTGCGCGCGTTCTCTGTCAGGTACGTGATGTCTCATGGCTCGTACGTCGGCACGCACACCGGCATACACGCCGCAACGTGATCCATCTCGCGGTGCGGACGACTATCTCAACCCTCCGCCCCTTCGGTTACAGTCTTGAACAACGCGAATGACCACGGCATGCCGGGGTCAGCACGTGAACAAACGCACCGGACCAAGGCTCCGGCGCCATAGCGCTCATCCAGAGGGACTGAGGGAACGGCCCGTTGAAGTCCCGGCAACCCTCCCGCCGACCATGAGGTCACGGTGGGGAAGGTGCCAATTCCGTCTCGTGGCGAAGTACGTCGCGAGGAAGATGAGGAGAAAGGGCCTCGCCATCATGGCTGTGCAGACCGTCCGGAGCGGTACCGACGCGACCGTCGACCTCGGACCCGCCGCCGCGCTCTCGTGCCGCGAATGCGGAGAGCGTTTCGACCTCGGCCCCATTTTCGCCTGTGCGAGCTGTTTCGGGCCGCTCGAAGTCGCGTACGACCTGCCGAGCGGGGACCCCGAAGAGCTGAAGAAGCGCATCGCCGAGGGCCCGGACAACATCTGGCGGTACGCGCCGCTGCTGCCCGTCCCCGCGGACGTCGCCTCGAAGCCCAACATCAACCCCGGCTTCACGAAGCTGGTCAAGGCCGACAACCTCGCCCGTGAGCTGGGGATCACCGGCTCGCTCCACATCAAGGACGACTCCGGCAACCCGACGCACTCCTTCAAGGACCGCGTCGTCGCCATCGCCGTCGAGGCCGCGCGCGCCTTCGGCTTCACCACCCTCTCCTGCTCCTCCACCGGCAACCTCGCGGGCGCCGTCGGCGCCGCGGCGGCCCGCGCCGGTTTCCGCTCCTGCGTCTTCATCCCGCACGACCTGGAGCAGGGCAAGGTCGTCATGGCCGCGGTGTACGGCGGCGACCTGGTCGGCATCAAGGGCAACTACGACGACGTCAACCGCTTCTGTTCCGAGCTCATCGGGGACCCGCTGGGCGAGGGCTGGGGCTTCGTCAACGTCAACCTGCGGCCGTACTACGGAGAGGGCTCCAAGACCCTCGCGTACGAGATCTGCGAGCAGCTCGGCTGGCGGCTGCCGGACCAGATCGTCATCCCGATCGCCTCCGGATCGCAGCTCACGAAGATCGACAAGGGACTCCAGGAGCTGATCAGGCTGGGGCTCGTCGAGGACCGCCCCTACAAGATCTTCGGCGCCCAGGCCGAGGGCTGCTCGCCGGTCTCCACCGCCTTCAAGGCCGGGCACGACGTCGTACGGCCGCAGAAGCCGGACACCATCGCCAAGTCCCTGGCGATCGGCAACCCGGCGGACGGCCCGTACGTCCTGGACATCGCCCGGCGCACCGGCGGCGCGGTGGAGGACGTGAACGACGGGCAGATCGTCGACGCGATCAAGCTGCTGGCGCGCACCGAGGGCATCTTCGCCGAGACCGCGGGCGGCGTGACCGTCGGCGTGACGAAGAAGCTCATCGAGGCCGGCGTCCTCGACCCGGCCCTCACCACGGTCGTCCTCAACACCGGTGACGGGCTCAAGACGCTGGACGCCGTGGCGCCGACCACGGGTCCGACGGCGACGATCCGCCCGAGCCTCGACGCGTTCCGCGAAGCCGGTCTTGCCGCGAGCTGATCACGCCGCCAAGCTGACCCCGCTGACGAACCGGGTGATCCTCCGTCAGGCCGATCACCCACTCCGACTCCGACTTCGCAGAAAGGTCCCATCATGAGCGTCAAGGTCCGTATCCCCACCATCCTCCGCACCTACACCGCCGGCCAGGCCGAAGTCCCCGCGGAGGGGGCGAACCTCTCCGAGGTCATCCAGTCCCTGGAGACGAGCCACCCGGGCATCGCCGCGCGCGTCCTGGACGACGACGGCAAGCTGCGCCGCTTCGTGAACGTGTACGTGAACGACGACGACGTCCGCTTCGAGCAGGGCCTGGAGACCGCCACCCCGGCGGGCGCGGGCATCTCCATCATCCCGGCGGTCGCCGGAGGCTGACGCCGCCGCGCTCCGTAAGGGAAACGGTCCTCTCCGCGACAGAAGCGGAGGGGACCGTTCTACATGGTTGAGCACGGTAGAGTAAGGGAACGCCCCGCCGTCGCCCGCTCCCAACGCGAGCGAGAACGCGACAACATGAGGGCAAAGTCCTGGCGCCGTATGTGGTGTACGTACCCTTTGCCCGGCCCGACTTGCCCCGGAACGCAGTGGATTCAGCACTATGCGTGTTCGGCCATGCCCAGATTTCTCGTCCGATTGACCTGTTGCAGAGGGCAGTTGGGCAGATACATTCAGCCGCGGTCGACGCGTTCCGGCGCGAAGTGTGGCCCCGTCCAAGGGCCAGTAATAGGGGAGTTGGCATGGCTCAGGGCACCGTCAAGTGGTTCAACGCGGAGAAGGGCTACGGCTTCATCGCGGTCGACGGTGGTGCGGATGTATTCGTCCACTACAGCGCGATCCAGATGGACGGTTACCGCACCCTTGAAGAAGGTCAGCGAGTGGAGTTCGAGATCTCGCAGGGCCAGAAGGGTCCGCAGGCGGACATGGTCAAGCTCGCCGTCTGATCCCGGCGCGATCGGCCACCGACGCACTCACGTACGCGGTCAGTACGCACTCTGCACCCACTCACGCATGAGGGGCCCGCATCCCGCACCGGGATACGGGCCCCTCACGCGTGTCCCCTCGGCTCCGGGGGCGAAGTCCTCAGGCGCTTGCGCCCACCCGCCGACCGGCCGCCACCCCTCGACGACCCCTGTAGGCGCTTGCACTCTCATGGGTCGAGTGCTAATTATTGGCGTTAGCACTCTGCGAGTGAGAGTGACAACTTAAGGACCGGGTCGGTGAGGCCCGAAGAGTCGTTGGGGCAAGGAACCAGCGGCTCTCAGGCCGTCCGTCGCGGGCGCCAGCGCGGTCCGGAGCAATCCTTCCCCAAGCTCTCAACTGCGTTCGAGCAGGGGAGACCCCATCCGTCCGGGAGGACCACTTCACATGGCCAAGATCATCGCGTTCGACGAGGAGGCACGGCGCGGTCTCGAGCGCGGGATGAACCAGCTCGCCGACGCCGTCAAGGTCACCCTTGGTCCCAAGGGCCGCAACGTCGTCCTCGAGAAGAAGTGGGGCGCCCCCACGATCACCAACGATGGTGTTTCCATCGCCAAGGAGATCGAGCTCGAGGACCCGTACGAGAAGATCGGCGCCGAGCTGGTCAAGGAAGTCGCCAAGAAGACGGACGACGTCGCCGGTGACGGTACGACCACCGCGACCGTCCTCGCCCAGGCGCTCGTCCGCGAGGGCCTGCGCAACGTGGCGGCCGGCGCCAACCCGATGGCCCTCAAGCGCGGCATCGAGAAGGCCGTCGAGGCCGTCTCCGGCGCCCTGCTGGAGCAGGCCAAGGACGTGGAGACCAAGGAGCAGATCGCTTCGACGGCCTCCATCTCCGCCGCCGACACGCAGATCGGCGAGCTCATCGCCGAGGCGATGGACAAGGTCGGCAAGGAAGGCGTCATCACCGTCGAGGAGTCGCAGACCTTCGGTCTGGAGCTTGAGCTCACCGAGGGCATGCGCTTCGACAAGGGCTACATCTCGGCGTACTTCGCCACGGACATGGAGCGTATGGAGGCGTCGCTCGACGACCCGTACATCCTGATCGCCAACTCCAAGATCGGCAGCGTGAAGGACCTCCTTCCCCTGCTGGAGAAGGTCATCCAGTCCGGCAAGCCGCTGCTGATCATCGCCGAGGACGTCGAGGGCGAGGCCCTGTCGACCCTGGTCGTCAACAAGCTCAAGGGCACCTTCAAGTCCGTCGCCGTCAAGGCCCCGGGCTTCGGTGACCGCCGCAAGGCGATGCTGAACGACATCGCCATCCTCACCGGCGGCACGGTCATCTCCGAGGAGGTCGGCCTCAAGCTGGAGAACGCCGGTCTCGACCTGCTCGGCCGCGCCCGCAACGTCGTCATCACCAAGGACGAGACGACCATCGTCGACGGTGGCGGCGACAGCGACCAGGTCGCGGGCCGCGTCAGCCAGATCCGCGCCGAGATCGAGAACAGCGACTCGGACTACGACCGCGAGAAGCTCCAGGAGCGCCTCGCGAAGCTGGCCGGCGGCGTGGCCGTCATCAAGGCCGGCGCCGCGACCGAGGTCGAGCTCAAGGAGCGCAAGCACCGCATCGAGGACGCGGTGCGCAACGCCAAGGCCGCCGTCGAGGAGGGCATCGTCGCCGGTGGTGGCGTGGCTCTGCTCCAGGCTTCCTCGGTCTTCGAGAAGCTTGAGCTCTCGGGCGACGAGGCGACCGGCGCGCAGGCCGTCAAGCTCGCGCTGGAGGCTCCGCTCAAGCAGATCGCCGTCAACGGTGGTCTTGAGGGCGGCGTCGTCGTGGAGAAGGTCCGTAACCTGACGGTCGGTCACGGCCTGAACGCCGCGACCGGCGAGTACGTCGACATGATCGCCGAGGGCATCATCGACCCGGCGAAGGTCACGCGCTCCGCGCTCCAGAACGCGGCGTCCATCGCCGCGCTGTTCCTCACCACCGAGGCCGTCATCGCCGACAAGCCGGAGAAGGCCGGCGCGGCCCCGGCCGGCGGCGGCATGCCGGGCGGTGACATGGACTTCTGATCCACCCGAGGCCGCCCGGACGCCCGCCGCGTCCGGGGCCGGCCGACCGGTTGATCGACCGTCCTGACCGAGGGCGGCACCTCTTGGACCCGAACGGGCCGAAGGGGTGCCGCCCTCGGGCTTTTCCGCCCCCGGGTTCTTCTTTCGCGTCAGCTCACGGCGTCAGCTCACCGCGGCGGCGAACATGCCGACCTCGTACGAGCCGCCCCGCTGGTGCACGATCACGGCGAGCCGGTTGGCCGCGTTGATCAGGGCGACCAGGGAGACCAGCGCCGCGGTCTGGTCGTCGTCGTAGTGCTCGCGCACCCGCGCCCAGGTCTCGTCGGAGACGCCCTGGTGGGCGTCGGCGAGCCGGGTGCCCTCCTCGGCGAGCGCCAGCGCGGCCTGTTCGGCCTCGGTGAACACGGTGGACTCGCGCCAGGCGGCGACCAGGCTGAGCCGGACCGCGGTCTCACCGGCCGCCGCGGCCTCCTTGGTGTGCATGTCGATGCAGTGCCCGCAGCCGTTGATCTGGCTGGCGCGCAGCGACACCAGCTCCTGCGTGGCGGCAGGCAGCGACGACTGGTGGATCACCAGGGCGGCGCCGGCGAACCGCTTGGCGAACTTGCCGGAGACCGGGTTCTCGAACAGATTGAATCGGGCGTCCATCACAGGATCCTCACTCGTGGTGTTGCACTGGATGAACACGAGATGCCGGCGGCCCGCTCCCTGTGACAGGGCGGCCGTGTGACGTACGCCACCGCTCGCGGGTGTCACAGAGCCGCGGGGACCGGCGTCTTGTGCGCGGGGCACCGTCCGGAGCGAACAGGCAGGAGCAGCCGGTGAGGAACGAGCACGGTGAGCACGGCGAGCAGGGGGAGCAGGGGGAGCACGCGGAGGGGTGGCCGGGGGAGCACGCGGACGGGCGGCGCGCGGATTCCGCCACCGAGGCGTTCGTCGCCCATCGCAACCTGCTCTTCACCGTCGCCTACGAGATGCTCGGCTCCGCCGCCGACGCGGAGGACGTCCTCCAGGAGACCTGGCTGCGCTGGGCGGGCGTCGACCCCGGCACGGTGCGGGAGCCGCGCGCGTACCTGGTCCGGATCACCACCCGCCAGGCGCTGAGCCGGCTGCGTACGCTCGGCCGCCGCAAGGAGTCCTACGTCGGCACCTGGCTGCCCGAGCCGCTGCTCACCGCGCCCGACGTGGCCGAGGACGTCGAGCTGGCCGACAGCGTCTCGATGGCGATGCTGCTGGTGATGGAGACGCTCACGCCGACGGAGCGGGCGGTGTTCGTGCTGCGCGAGGTGTTCGACCTCGGATACGACGAGATCGCCGAGGCCGTCGGCAAGAGCCCGACGGCGGTCCGCCAGATCGCGCACCGGGCCCGGGCCCATGTCGCGGCGCGCCGGCCGCGCGGGACCGTGTCCCAGGCCGAGACCCGGGACGCGCTCGACGCGTTCACACGGGCGGTCGAGACGGGCGATCTCCAGGGGCTGGTCGACATCCTCGCGCCGGACGTCGTCCTCCTCGGCGACGGCGGCGGCATCAAACAGGCCGTCCTGCGGCCCGTCGTGGGAGCCGACAAGGTGGCCCGCCTGCTCACGCACGGCCTCGGCAGGGTCACCGCGGCGACGCTGCGGCCGGCCCAGGTCAACGCCTGCCCGGCGCTGATCGTCCAGCTCGACGGCGAGATGGACACGGTCATGGCGGTGCGCATCGACGACGGCCTCATCACCGGGCTCTACGCCGTGCGCAACCCCGAGAAGCTGTCGCACATGCGGCGGGAGACCGCCCTGCGCCGCTGAGCCCCCGGCGGCTGAGCCCTCTTCGCCGCTGAGACCCCGGCCGGGAAATCCGCTCCCGATTCATGGGCCAGGGACGTAAGGATGCGCCGGGGCCATGACATATAGGGGGTGTGGAGACCTTGAAGACCGGGAGCGACCGTGACCGCGCCGCGCGGTTCACGGCCTTGTATGTCCGTGACCACCCGCGTGTGTCCGCTTTCGTACACCGGAGGTCGGGGGACCGAGCGGCGGCCGAGGAGCTGACCGCCGAGGTTTTCCGCACCGCCTGGGAGCGCATGACGGACGGTCAGGAGGTTTCGGCCGGCTGGCTGTTCGTCACCGCGCGGAACCTGCTGAACAACCACTACCGCTCGATGGAACGCCTGACGGAGCTGCACCGGCGGATCGGCCACGAGCTGGACCGTACGCCCGCCTCCGGCCCGGACGAAGCCGTCCTCGACGCGCTCGACCGGCTGCCGTCCCACCACCGCGAGGTGCTGCTGCTGAGCTACTGGGACGGGCTGAGCGCCGCCGAGGCCGGTGTGGTCCTCGGCTGCGCCGCGCCGGCGGTGTGGGTCCGGCTGCACCGGGCCCGCAAAGCGTTCCGTGATGTCTACGATCTGCCTCAGGAGTCGGTGTGATGCGCGTGAAAACTCTGATCAAGAACGCCAATCCGGTGCCGCACCCGGGGTCCGAGGGACTGTCGGCCCGCGCAGCCGGCGAACTCGCCGCGCTGATCGGTTCTGTGGACGGCTCCGTGGACGCTTCCGCCGCTTCCGCCGCTTCCGCCGCTTCCGCCGCTTCCGCCGGGCCCGTGCCCGCGGCCGTCCGCCGGGCGCCCCGGCGCGGCTTCCTGATGGCGGCCGTCGCGTGCGGGGCCGCCGCCGTCATCGGTGGCGTCAGCCTCTTCCTGCTCCAGAGCGACCCGGCGGGCCCCGGCGGCGGCACGGGCGGCGGAACGCTCGCCGACGAGCCGTACTTCGAGACCACGGCCCGGCTGGAGGGGGTCGCGAACGTGATCGTACGGGCGAAGCTCGGCGCCGGTCGCGAGGAGAACGCCGACGACGTCGCCACGACCGTCGCGACGGCGGAGGTGGTGGCGACCGCCAAGGGGAAGACCCCGGGCGACTCGATCGAGGTCGCGTACACCACCCCCGGCTCGGGCCCCGAGACCGCCGGGCTCACGGCCGGCAAGGAGTACGTCCTGCTGCTGGAGGAGAGCGGCGACGGGCGCTACGTCCTGGTGAACACCACGCAGGGGTGGTACGCCGTGGGCGGCGACGGACGGCGGGCGGTCGCGGGGAGCGACAACGACGTGTCCCTGAGCCCCGGGGTCCTCAAGGCGCTCCGGCTCACGGAGTAGACCATGGCCGGACCCGCCGACGCCGACGCCGTCGGCCCGGAAAAGGGGCGGGGCGTCACGGAGAGCTTCCTCCGTGACGTCCCGCCGGGGGCCGGTGCTACGCGCCGGTCCGGGTCACCGGGTGCCGATCCGGTGCGTACGGTCGGCGAGCCGGTCTATCCGGCCCGCGTTGTCGAAACCGCCGCCCGACACGGCCTTGACCGCGCCGCCGGACCCGACGGTGTACAGCGCCTGCTCCGGGTTGAGCAGGTCGTACGGGTTCTTCGCGCCGTTGTCGGCGAGCATCAGCACGTACTCGGTGCCGCTCCCGGCGAGCGCGGTGGTGCTCCGCTCCTTGTACGTGACGCCCTTGTACGTGCCCCCGAGCTGGCTGACCTCGACGGTGTCCCCGACGGACACGTCCCCGGCGAGCACCTGGGAGACCTTCACCGTGGAGACGGTCACGACCACCGGGTCGGCCTCGGCCGCCGCCCGGGCCTCCGCGATCTCCTCGGGCGAGAGCCCCGCCTGCGGGTTGGTGGCCGGGTCGCCGTCCGCCGAGGTCTCGGGCAGCATGCGCTCGACCCGGGAGTTGACGACGGTGCCCTTGACGACGAGGTCGGACTCCTCGATGACCGCGTCGAGCGAGTCGTAGGCGGGGTAGTCCGCGTGGTACGCCACGACGTCCCGCGCTGCCGAGGACCCGGACCGGTCGGCGGAGCCGCCGTCCGAGGAGCAGCCGACGACGCCGAACGCGGCGAGGGCCGCGGTGCCGGTGACGAGAAGGTGCCGTGTCGTGATCACGAGTAGATCCTCTTCACCTCGGAGATGTCGTACGACAGCGGCTTCTGCACCGTCGCGCGGTTACGGCTGTGCTTCATGAGCGACGCCTTGCTCGTATTCGGGTTGTCGTCGAGGCTCAGCGCGTGCCCGAGTTCGTGTGTGGTGGTACTGCGGACCCACTGGTCGTACTTGGAACCGGCATCCCGGTCGAGGGTTCGCGCATTCACCTGGATCTTGAAGATCCGATTGATGTGACGGGATCCGGAAGGCGAATACATTCCGTACCAGCTCGCGCTGTAGCGAGCGGCGGTGAAGGACGCCTTCGCGCTGGACTTACGCCCGATCTTCGCGCCGGCGCCCGCGTTGTTCCAGTTCGAGCGGCCGGTGTCGAAATACTTGACCCATTGGTCGTTGATGCCGACGGTCTTGACATTGAACGACCGGCCCGGCATGCCCCCGCTGTAGTACGTGGCCTGCGCGGATGTCGCTCCGGCCAGGGTGCCGGCGACGGCCAGCGCGGTGCAGGAGGTGAGGACGAGTGATGCGCGTGCGAATCTCCGACTCAAGTTTTTCCCCGTGAATTGGGCATGCGTCAGCGCAGCGCTGCGCATGCGCGATCGAGAATGAGGATGCGGATATTTTCACGCATCCTTAATGAGCTGAACTTCCCCCTTCGTGCCCCCGGTAGGTCCCCCGTCGGTCAGCTCACCCGACACATCAGACCCTATGGTCCGTCAGCTCTTTCGTCAAAGGATATTGACCATCGAATTCCCCGGATAAACAGGGGGGTTGGCTCCGCATGTAAAGAATCTCCGGTCGGGTTTCGGCGGCTCCGCGCCGGGCCGTCGTGCGTCGCGGTGGCCCACATCGCCGCCATGTGCCGGATGTGTCGGAAGTGCGGGAATGTCGCCGTTGGTTCACCCCGCGGTGGTGGGCTGGGTGCCGTGGGTGCCGCAGGCACCCTCTGCCGATCGCTTCAGGGAGAAACACCCATGCCCAGACCGCACCCCTCTCGCCGTCACCTCGTCGTCGGCGCCGCGCTGGTCGCCGCCGTGACCGCCGTGACCGTCACCACCACCGCCGGCGCGTGGGACACCAAGGACCAGGCCGCGCAGGCGATCAAGAGCGGGAAGGCGAAGAACGTCATCCTGCTGATCGGCGACGGCATGGGCGACTCGGAGATCACGCTCGCCCGTGACTACACGGTCGGCGCGAACGGCCGCCTGAACATGGACAAGTTCCCGCTGACCGGCGCCTACACGACGTACGCCGTGCACGCCGACGGGACCCCGGACTACGTGACCGACTCCGCGGCCAGCGGCACCGGCTGGGCGACCGGCGTCAAGACGGTCAACGGCCGGATCTCCAAGACGCCGGGCGGCAACAAGGCCGTGCCCACGATCCTGGAGCTGGCGCAGAAGGGCGGGTACGCCACCGGCAGCGTCACCACGTCCGAGCTGACCGACGCCACCCCGGCGGTGCTCGCCTCGCACGTCACCGACCGCTCCTGCCAGGGCCCGGCCGACATGGCCAACTGCCCGGCCGACAAGATCGCCGCGGGTGGCCCGGGATCGATCGCCGAGCAGTCCGTCAACCGCAAGGTGGATGTGCTCCTCGGCGGCGGGAAGCAGCGGTTCGACCAGAAGGTGACCGACGGCACGTACAAGGGCCGTACGGTGACCGAGCAGGCGAAGCAGCTCGGCTACCAGGTCGTCACCGACTCCGCCGGGCTGAAGAACGTACAGGCGGGCAAGCCCGTGCTCGGCCTGTTCGCCCCCGGCAACGTGCCGGTGGAGTGGACGGGCAAGGCCGCGGCGGCCGGCGGCACGGCCCCGCAGCGCTGCGTGACCTCGAACGCGAACCGCCCGGCGGGCACGCCCGTCCTCGCCGACCAGGCGACCAAGGCGATCCAGCTCCTGGAGGCGAAGCAGAAGCAGCGCAAGAGCAAGGAGGGCTTCTTCCTGCAGATCGAGGGCGCCTCGATCGACAAGCAGGACCACTCGGCCGACCCGTGCGGCCAGATCGGCGAGACGGCCGCGTTCGACCGTGCGGTGAAGGTGGCCCGCGACTACGCGGCCAAGCACCCCGACACGCTCGTGGTGACCACCGCCGACCACGGCCACACCAGCCAGATCGTGCCGCTGGAGGCCACCCCGCCCGGCCTGTCCTCCACCCTCGTCACCGACGAGGGCCAGCAGCTGAAGGTCAACTACTCGACCAACACGCCGGGGCAGTCCCAGGAGCACACCGGCACGCAGGTGCGCATCGCCGCCCAGGGCCCGCAGGCGTACCGGGTCCTCGGCGTCACCAACCAGACGGACCTGTTCACCACGGTCCGCGAGGCCCTGCGCCTGCGCTGATCGGCGCAGCAGGCGCGCCCGTCGGCCGGCCGTGCGTCAGGCCGGCCGTGCGGACGTGCCGGCCTTGACCCCGGTGACGAAGACCGACCACACCCGGGCCCGGAAGACCAGGCCCGGGATGTGGGGGGTCTTGGAGTCGCGAACCGGGACCGTGCCGTCGGGACCGCCGGGGCCGTCGGCGACTTCCAGGCAGTTGCCACCGGTGCCGCCGCTGTACGTGGACTTCCGCCACGTCGCGGCGCTCAGGTCGTACCCCTGGCTCTGGCTGCTGCTCTTCATGCGTAGTCCTCCGCCACTGATTCGGCCACTGCCGAGGATGCTCTCGGTGACTGTGTGGTGGCCCCCGGTTGATCGTAGGGCAGTTCGGGCGCGTTGAGCTCGGTCAGCATCGTGCGCGTGAAACCGAAGCAGTACGTGGCGACGAAGCCCGCGACGTACCCGGCCAGCAGCCCGCTCCCGTACACCGCGACCGCCTCGCCGAGGCCCCGGCCGCCGGCCAGCAGGGGGAACAGGGCCCAGCCCGACGGGCCGAGCGCCGTCGCGCCGATCGCCGTGCCGAGCTGGTGGAAGAGGCCGACGACCCCGCCGCCGACCGCGCCGCCCACGCACGCCGTGACGAAGGGGCGCCCCAGGGGGAGCGAGACGCCGTAGATCAGGGGCTCGCCCACGCCCAGGAGGCCCGCGGGGAGGGCCGACCGGATGGTGCGTCGCAGGGACGCGTTGTGCCGGAGGCGTACGTGGACCGCCGCGGCGGCGCCGACCTGGCCGGCCCCGGCCATCGCGAGGAACGGGAGCAGCACGGTGTAGCCCTGCTGCGCGATGAGCGTGGTGTGGAGGGGGATCAGCGCCTGGTGCAGGCCCAGCATCACCAGCGGCAGGAACAGCCCGCCCAGCACCAGGCCCGCCAGCGAACCACCGGTGGACAGCAGCCAGTTGGCGAAGTCGCCGATGGCGGTGGAGATTTCGCCGGCCACGTACATCAGGCCGTACAGCGTGGCCAGGCCGGGGAGGAGGACGGTCAGGGCCGGGGTGACGAGGATGTCCAGCGACTCCGGCACCCACCGCCGGCACCACCGCTCGACGTGCGCCGCGAGGAGGGCCGCGGCGAGCGCGCCCAGCACCCCGCCCTGCCCCGGGGCGAGTTGGCGGCCGAGGACCTCGATCTGGGTGACGCCGGGGAAGACGACGACCGCGGCGACGGCGGCGCCCAGGACGGGGGTGCCGCCGAACTCCTTCGCCGTGTTGTGCCCGACGAGGACCGCGATCAGGGACATGAAGCCGGACGCGAGCGCGGTGAGCGCGGGGGCGGTGGACGGGAGCCAGTGGAGGTTGGTGAGCAGGCCGTTGAGACCGGCGATGATGCCGCAGCCGATGAGGGCGGGGATCAGGGGGACGAAGATGGCGGCGATCCGGCGGAGGAGGAGCCGGACCGGGGTGGCGTTCCTGGCCCCGCGCGCCGCCCTGATGGCCTCGCCGCGCGCGGACAGTCCGTCCGCGGTGGAGGCGCTGGGGATGATGGGGGTGGTGGAGGCGGTGGGGGTGGTGGTGCGGGAGGTCGCGCGGGCCGTCGCCACGAGTCCCTCGAACTCGGACGTCACCCGCGCCGCCGTTCCCGGGCCGAGCACGATCTGGTACGCCACCCCGTCCGCCACCACGCCGAGCACCGCGGACAGCGCGCGCAGCTCCGCCTCGCGCACCAGGGACGAGTCGTGCAGGCAGAGGCGGAGCCGCGTCATGCAGTGGGCCACGGAGGCGATGTTCGCGGCGCCGCCGAGGAGCGGGAGGAGGGCCCGCGCGGTGGCGCGGTTCCCCCCGCCGCTGGTCTCGCTGTGCTGTTC
Source organism: Streptomyces sp. NPDC056987 (assembly GCF_042673865.1). Lineage (NCBI taxonomy): Bacteria > Bacillati > Actinomycetota > Actinomycetes > Kitasatosporales > Streptomycetaceae > Streptomyces > Streptomyces sp. NPDC056987. The sequence goes on along the minus strand of NZ_JBHURV010000002.1, from coordinate 380,122 downwards.
CATGGGGGTGCACCGTGCCTTGGTTCGGGGGGCCGGAGGGCCTCAGGGGGTACGTGGGGGTGCCGCGGCCCGGAGCAGCGCCGCGCGCAGCCGGCCGTCGTTCTCGGTCAGCAGCCGGGCGGCCGTCGGGCCGTCGACCGCGCCGAGGATGAGCAGGATGGCGTTCTTGACCTCGCCGCCGGTGGCGGCGAGCGCGGACTCGATCTCGTCGTCCGGCGCGCCGGTGGCGAGGGAGACGATCCGGCGGGAGCGGGCGCGCAGCTTGTCGTTGGAGGCGCGGACGTCGACCATGAGGTTTCCGTAGGTCTTGCCGCGCCGCATCATCGTGATCGTCGAGATCATGTTGAGGACGAGCTTCTGCGCCGTACCGGCCTTGAGCCGGGTGGAACCCGCGAGGAGTTCGGGGCCGACGACGACCTCGATGCCGTGTTCGGCCGCCGCCGCGAGCGCGCTGTCCGCGTTGCAGGAGAGGCCGATGGTGAGCGCGCCGAGGGCGCGGGCGTGCTCGACGGCGCCGACCGCGTACGGGGTGCGGCCGGAGGCGGAGACGCCGACGACCGTGTCCGCCGCGGTCAGTTTTATGGCCGTCAGGTCGGCCGCCGCCAGTTCCTTGGAGTCCTCCGCCCCCTCGACCGAGGTGATCATCGCACCGGGCCCGCCCGCGATCAGGCCGACGACCTCGTCCGGGTCGGTGTTGAACGTCGGCGGGCACTCGCTGGCGTCCAGCACGCCGAGCCGCCCCGCCGTACCGGCGCCCGCGTAGACCAGCCGGCCCCCTTGGGCCGCGCGCTCGGCGGCGGCGTCGATGGCGGCGGCGATGCGGGGGAGCTGCGCGGCGACGGCGGCGGGGACGGTGGCGTCCTCGCCGTTCATGATCCGGGCGATGTCGAGCGTGGGGAGCGTGTCGATCTCGGCCAGTTCGGGACGGAACGCCTCGGTGGTGAGGGTGTCGAGCTGGGCGCGGAGGTCACCGTACTGGCCGTGGTGCGTTGAGGACATGGGGAAGCGGCTCTTTCTTTCCGGGGGTGCGGGCGCCGGGCTCCGGGGGTGCGGGTGCCGGTGTGAAAGGGGGTGCGCGGGAGAACCGGTGCGTCAGCGGAGGCTGTTGCGCGGGCTGTGGCGGTGCGCGAGCGCCTCGTACGACGCGGCGAGCGCGGGCGCGGCCGTCTCGTACGTACGCTGCGCCACGCCTATGAACAGGCAGTCGACGACGAGGAGTTGACTCGTACGGCTGGACATGGCGGCCGGGCGCAGCTCGCTCTCGCGGGCGGTGGAGGTGGTCAGCACGTGGTCGGCGTACTGCGAGACCGGGCTGTCCGGGCGGCCGGTGATGGCGACCGTCGTCGCGCCCCGGTCGAAGGCGACGCGGAGCGGTTCGATGGCGTCGCCGGTGGAGCCCGAGTGGGTGATGGCGATGGCCACGTCGCCGGGCTGGAGCTGGACGGCGTTGGTGACGGCGAGGTGCGGGTCGCTGTGGGCGTGCGCGATGAGGCCGATGCGCAGCAGCTTCTGCGCGAGGTCCATCCCGACGAGGGCGGAGGCGCCGACGCCGTAGATGTCGATCCTGCGCGCGGCGACGGAGGCGGCGACGACCGCGCCGAGCTGGACGGTGTCGAGCCCGGCGGCGGTGTCGGCGAGGGTCTGCTGTTCGTCGTAGGCGAGCTTGGTGACCACGTCTCCGATGGGGTCGTCCACGGCGATGTCGGCGGTGACGGAGGGGGCGCGGCCGGACTGCTGCTGGGCGGCGAGACCGGCGAGGGCGAGGCGCAGATCGCGGTAGCCGGGATAGCCGAGGAGCCGGGCGGTGCGGACGACGGTGGCCTCGCTGGTGCCGGTCAGCTCGGCGAGACCGGTGACGGTGAGGGCGGCGCAGCCGGCGGGATCGCCCGCGACCGCTTCGGCGACGAGCTGCATGGAGCGGGTCATGGTCGGGGCGAGGGTGCGTACCTTGGCGGCGAGGGCGGCGGGGGCGGGTGGAGCGTCACCGCTGAAACTTTCCTTCACATCGTGGGTCACTCTTGAAAGATATTTTCGGGTTTTCGGACCGTCAACCCCTGCGTCGGGGCCCCGTCGCGGGGCGGGGTGACAATTGCGGGATGGACGACGAGAACCCGGACGTGAACCCCGACCCGAACCCGAACCCGAACCCGAATCCGAATGTCGAGGTCGATGCGCTGGAGCAGGCGCTGCACGCCGCCCGCGCGCTGGTCCTCGCCGACCTGGCCGCGGGCGATGTGGCACGCCCCGAGGTGGTGTCGCTGGTCGAGGAGTCGGTGTCGCACCGCCGCTGGTGGGTCGCGCAGTGGCCGGAGGGGGTGGCGTACGTGGCGGGGCTGATCGCCCAGGACGTCCAGGACGCGCTGATGGAGCGGTACGGGCGCTGGCCGCTCTGCCCGGTGTGCGATGCGGGGGCCGAGCCGCACGCGCTGGAGGTGGAACCGGAGCTGGGGCCCGACCCGCACTGGGTGTGCGGGAAGGCGGGGGTGGCGGTCGCGGCGGTCGGCGCGCTGGGCGGGGCGGATGGTCCGGGTGGAGCCGGGGGTCCGGGCGGGCCCGGCGGGGCGGGTGCGGCATGACGGTGTACATCGATCCGCCCACCTGGCCGGGGCACGGCCGGATGTGGTCGCACCTGGTCAGCGACGTCTCCTACGAGGAACTGCACGCCTTCGCCGCCTCGATCGGCTGCCCGCCGCGCGCCTTCGAACGGGACCACTACGACCTGCCGTCGGAGCGTTACGGGGACGCGGTGCGGGCCGGTGCGGTGGAGATCGGCTCGAAGGAACTCGTCCGCCGGATCATGGCGGCGGGGCTGCGCCGCAGAAAGAACCGGCCCGACGGCTGAGCGGCGTGAGTGATAGCCTCTAACTTATTGATGAAGGTATAGCCAATCCGGTGTGGAAAGGTGACGGACCATGGCGGAAACGGGAACCGGATCGACAGCCCGCCCGCGGACGGGTGCGAAGGCCGAGACCCCGCGCGAGCGTTACCGGGCCCAGGTGCGCGCCGAGGTCAAGGAGCGCGCCTGGGAGCAGATCGCCACGGCGGGCGCGTCCGCGCTCTCCCTCAACGCGATCGCCAAGCTCATGGGCATGAGCGGTCCCGCGCTCTACCGCTACTTCGCCGGCCGCGACGAGCTGATCACCGAGCTGATCAGGGATGCTTACCGGAGCCTCGCGGACACCCTCCGCGCGGCCGCCGACGCCGGGGCCGACGTGACCGGGCTGGCACACGCCCTGCGCGGCTGGGCGCTCGCGGACCCTCAGCGCTATCTGCTCATCTACGGCACCCCCGTCCCTGGCTATCACGCGCCCGAGGACACCACCGGGATCTCCTCCGAGATCATGACGACACTGCTCGACGCCTGGCCCGAGCCGTCCCCGGACGCCCCCGTGTCGCCGTTCGACACCCATCTCGACAGCCACCGGGAGTGGGCGGCCGGCCACCCCGCCCCGTCCGCCACCCTCCACCGGGCCCTGAGCCTCTGGACCCGGCTGCACGGCACCCTGTCCCTGGAACTCGCGGGTCAGTTCGACGGGATGGGGTTCGATCCCGCGCTGCTGTTCACGGCCGAGCTGACCGACCTGGTCGATCCGCCGGCCCCTCACCGACCGGAACCTTCTCCTCGCTGACCGGAGCCCTCTCCTCGCCGACCGGGGCGGGCCGCCCGGTGACCGGGCCCGCGCCGGAGACCACCAGCGAGCCCGCCACCACCCGGCCGGCCGTCGCCCGGTGGAAGCGGAGCGAGAGCGCCGCCAGAGCGATGGCGACCAGGGTCATCGCCGCGCCCGCCCACGCGGTCGAGGCGAAGCCGAGGTCCGCGTCGATCACCGTGCCGCCCAGCCAGGGGCCGCCCGTGTTGCCGAGGTTGAAGGCGGCCGTCGTGGTCGCACCCGCCAGGGTGGGGGCCGCGGCGGCGATGTTGAACATACGGGCGTTGAGCGCGGGCGCCGTGTAGAACGCCGAGACGCCGAGGAGGAAGGTCAGGGTGACGACCGCGACCGGGCTCCCGGCGGTCAGCGCCAGCAGCACCAGGAGCACCGTCGACGCGGCGGTGCCGGTGAGCAGGACGCCGAAGAGGTGCGCGTCCGCGTACCGGCCGCCCAGCGCTGTACCGACCAGCGCACCGATGCCGAAGAGCGCGAGCACCGTCGGGACCCAGCCGCTGTCCAGGCCCGCCACGTCCGTGAGCAGCGGGGCGAGGTACGAGAAGGCGCAGAAGACGCCGCCCGCCGCGAGCGCGGTGACGGCGATGGAGAGCCAGACCTGACGGTCCCGGTAGATCGTCAGCTCCCGCTTGAGCCGGGGCTTCTCGGCGGGCCGCGGGATCCGCGGGATCAGGGTCACGACACCGGCCAGCGCGACCGCGGAGGCCGCGCCGACCGCCCAGAACGCCGAGCGCCAGCCCAGGTGTTCGCCGAGGAACGCGCCGGCGGGGACACCGAGCACGTTGGCGATGGAGAGCCCGCCGATCATGACGGCCATGGCGCGGGCGCGCGCGGTCGGCGCCACCATGGCGATGGCGACGGACGCGCCGACCGCCCAGAACCCGGCACACGCGAACGCGCTGACCACGCGGGACGCGAAGAGCACCTCGTACGACGGGGCGAGCGCCCCCGCGACCTGCCCGAGGCCGAAGACCGAGATCAGGGCGATGAGGGTGGTGCGCCGGGGCAGGCGCAGGGTGGCCACGGCGAGCAGCGGGGCGCCGACGACCATGCCGATCGCGAACGCGGAGATGAGCAGGCCGGCGGTCGGGATGGACACGCCCATGTCGTCGGCGAGCGGCGGCAGCAGGCCGGAGAGCATGAACTCGCTCGTGCCGAGGGCGAAGACCGAGAGTCCGAGGATGTAGACGGCGAGCGGCATACGGCCCGAAGGCGAGGGGGAGGGGGCGGGCGGCAGGGAAGGGGAAGGGGACGCGGCGGAATCGGGCATGTCAGGTCCAACCCGCACCGTCAGGCGTGACATTCCGGGGCCGGGCATCTGTTCAGATGATGAGATCGGGTGAGGAGGGGCGGGCCGAGACCGGTCCGGGACCGGTCTCGGAGCAGGCGGTCAGGCGGTCAGGCCGCGCAGCTCCGCCGCCATGTTCGCGCGGGCCCGCGCCTCCCACTCCCGCTCGCCGTACGGGGTACGGAACAGGGCCGGCAGCGCGAGCAGCTGCTCCAGTACGGCCGCCCGGCCCGTGCGGAACTCCGGGTCGGGGACGAAGCCGTACTCCTCCCGTACGGCCGTCGTGTACGCGGCGTACGTGTCCGGCGCCGAGGCCAGGACCGCGAGGTCGGCGTCGCACAGGACGGCGCCGTTCCGGTCACCGGGCGCGGTGGCGTGCCCGGCGGTGAGCCGGACGAGCCGGGCGACCTCGGCCGTGCCGGCCGCGTCCAGCCCGGCCTCCGGCAGTGCCCGTTCGGCCAGCCGGGCGGAGCGCTCCTCGTTCTCGGAGCGGTCGGGGCGGTAGACCGCGTCGTGGAACCAGGCGGCGAGCCGTACGAGAGCGGGGTCCGCCGCGTACGCGGCGAGGGTGTCGACGCGGTCCAGGACGGCGGTCAGGTGCGCGGTGGTGTGGTAGCGGCGCTGCGGCTCGGCCCAGCGGGCGAGGAGGTCGTCGGCGTACCGGTACGGGTCCGGCCCGGGGCCCGGCGCGGGCGCGGGCGCCGCGGTGTCCGGGAGCAGCGAGCGGAGGGTCGTCGCGAAGCGGTCGCGGAGGGCGGGGGCGGCGGGGTCGGGCATGGCACGACCATAGGGCCGGGCCCGGAGGAGATCCCCTCCGGGCCCGGCCCTGTGGTCATGCCCGCAGCCGTGCCGCCGTGCGGCCGTGCCGGTGCGGCGTCAGGACGCCTTGAAGCCCCGCAGCCGCAGGCTGTTGCCGACGACGAAGACCGACGAGAACGCCATGGCCGCGCCCGCGATCATCGGGTTGAGGAGCCCGGCGGCGGCGAGCGGCAGTGCGGCGACGTTGTAGGCGAAGGCCCAGAAGAGGTTCACCCGGATGGTGCCGAGCGTCCTGCGGGCCAGCCGGATCGCGTCGGCGGCGGTGCGCAGGTCGCCCCGTACGAGCGTGAGGTCGCCCGCCTCGATGGCGGCGTCGGTGCCCGTGCCCATCGCGAGGCCCAGGTCGGCCTGGGCGAGGGCGGCGGCGTCGTTGACCCCGTCCCCGACCATGGCGACGGAGCGGCCCTCGGCCTGGAGCTTCTTGACCGCCTCGACCTTGTCCTCGGGCATGACCTCCGCGATCACCCGGTCGGCGGCGATCCCGACCTCGGCGGCCACGGACTCGGCGACGGCGCGGTTGTCACCGGTGAGGAGGACCGGCGTCAGGCCCAGCGCGCGCAGCCGCCGTACGGCCTCCGCGCTGGTGTCCTTCACGGCGTCCGCGACGTCGAGCACGGCCCGCGCCTCGCCGTCCCAGGCGACCGCGATGGCCGTACGGCCGGCCGCCTCGGCCGCCGCCCGGTGCCGCTCCAGCTCCTCCGGGAGGTGGATCTCCCACTCGGCGAGCAGCCTGACGCGGCCCACGAGGACGGCGTGGCCCTCGACCACGCCCTGGACGCCGAGCCCGGCGACGTTCACGAAGTCCTCGGGCGTGGGGAGGGTTCCGACGCGCTCGGCGGCGCCCTCCGCGACCGCGCGGGCGATGGGGTGCTCCGAGGCGTGTTCCAGGGCGCCCGCCAGCCGGAGCACCTCGTCGTCGGTGGTGTTCGGCGCGCTGTGCGTGGCCAGGAGGGTCATCTTCCCGGTGGTGACGGTGCCGGTCTTGTCGAGGACGATGGTGTCCACGCGCCGGGTCGTCTCCAGCACCTCGGGGCCCTTGATGAGGATGCCGAACTGCGCGCCGCGTCCGGTGCCGACCATGAGGGCGGTCGGGGTGGCCAGGCCGAGGGCGCACGGGCAGGCGATGATCAGTACGGCGACGGCGGCCGTGAACGCGGCCGTCAGCCCGCCGCCCGCCAGCAGCCAGCCGCCGAGCGTGGCCAGCGCCAGCACGATCACGACGGGGACGAACACGGCGGAGATCCGGTCGGCGAGGCGCTGGACGGAGGCCTTGCCGTTCTGGGCGTCCTCGACCATGCGCGCCATCCGGGCGAGCTGGGTGTCGGAGCCGATCCGGGTGGCCTCCACGACGATCCGGCCGCCCGCGTTGAGGGTGGCGCCGGTGACGCCGTCGCCCACGGCCACCTCGACCGGGACGGACTCGCCGGTCAGCATCGACGCGTCGACGGCGGAGGAGCCCTCGACGACGGTGCCGTCGGTGGCGATCTTCTCGCCGGGCCGTACGAGGAAGCGGTCGCCGACCTGGAGATCGGCCGTGGGGATCGTGGTCTCCCCGCCGTCGCGCAGGACGGTGACCTCCTTGGCGCCGAGTTCGAGAAGGGCGCGGAGGGCGGCGCCGGCCTTGCGCTTGGAGCGGGCCTCGAAGTAGCGGCCGGCGAGGATGAAGGCGGTGACCCCGGCGGCGGCTTCGAGGTAGATGTTCCCGGCGCCGTCGCTGCGGCCGATCGTCAGCTCGAAGGGGTGGGTCATGCCGTGCATGCCCGCCGTGCCGAAGAAGAGCGCCCAGAGCGACCAGAGGAACGCGGCCCAGGTGCCGACCGAGATGAGCGTGTCCATCGTGGCGGCGCCGTGCCGGGCGTTGGTCCAGGCGGCGCGGTGGAAGGGCCACCCCGCGTAGACGACGACGGGGGCGGCGAGGGTGAGGGAGAGCCACTGCCAGTTGTCGAACTGGAGCGGCGGGATCATGGCCATCGCGACGACCGGGACGGCGAGGAGGACGGCCGTGATCAGCCGCTCGCGCAGGGTCTTCAGCTCGGCGTCGTCCTCCTCCTTCTCCTCCGTCTCTCCCTCGGCACCGGAGCCGCTTCCGGACGGTGCGAGTCGGGAGCGCAGGGGGGCGGGCTCCTGGGCCGTGTAGCCGGTGGCCTCGACGGTGGCGATCAGATCGCCGACCGAGAGCCCGTCGGCGTAGCTGACCTTCGCCTTCTCGGTGGCGTAGTTGACGGTGGCCTCGACCCCGTCCATCCGGTTGAGTTTCTTCTCGATGCGCGCGGCGCAGGAGGCGCACGTCATCCCGCCGATCATGAGTTCGACTTCGGCGGTGCTGCCCGGGGTTGCGCCGGTCGGGGTGCCGTCCGTGCTGGCGTCCGTGGTGGCGGTGGTCCGCGTGGTGCTCATGGTCGGCGGCTCCTTCTCTTCGGCCGATAGGTCCATCGTACCCCCTAGGGGTATAACGCTCTTCCTGTATACCCCCCACCCGTATGCAATGCAAGGGGTGGCCGTGATCGATCGGGCCCCTTAGGCTGGGATATTGGACTAGACCTATCTCTCTCCCCGCCCCCGATGAATGAGGTCCCCGCTCATGATCAAGCGTGCACTCCTGGAGGTGATCGCCCTCGACGCGGAGGACGCGATCGCCGCCCGGAACGGCGGTGCGGACCGCCTTGAGCTGGTCACCGACATGGCGGCCGACGGCCTGACCCCGGCCACCGCGACCTTCGCGAGGATCCGCGCCGCCGTCCCGATCCCCCTGCGGGTCATGCTCCGGCTGACGGACGGCTTCGCCGCCGGCGGCCCCGACGGCGCGGCGGCGCTGGTCGCCGCGGCGCGGCGGCTGCGGGCCGAGGGCGCGGACGAGTTCGTCCTCGGCTTCCTCGACCCGGACGGCACGCCGGACCTGGTGACGGTCGAGCGGCTGATCGCCGAACTGGACGGCTGCCGCTGGACGTTCCACCGGGCGATCGACCACGCGGCCGACCGCGACGCGCTGCGCAAGCGCCTCGCGGACCTGCCGGGCCTGGACACGTACCTCACGGCGGGCTCCCCGGCCGGCGTGGCCGAGGGCCTGCCCACCCTCCTGGCGGAAGCGGCGGCCGGCGCGCGCGGCGAACCGGGTTACGGGGCACGCCTCATGGCCGGCGGCGGGCTGCTGCTCCCGCACGTTCCCGTCCTGCGCGCGGCGGGCGTGACGGCGTTCCACATCGGCGGCGCGGCCCGCCCCGCCGGGTGGGACGGCCCGGTCTCGGCGGCGGCGGTACGGGAGTGGCGCGCGGCGCTCGACGCGGTGACGGCCGGCGTGTAGCGGCGCGCACGCCGCTCGGGCGCGCGCTGCCCGGGTGTGTGCCGCTCGGGTGTGTGCGCCGCTCGGGCGCGCGCTGCCCGGGTGTGTGCGCTGCCCGGGTGTGTGCCGCTCGGGCGTGCGCGCTGCTCGTGACGCGCGGGCCGCTCGTGGCACACGGGCCGCTCGTGACGCGCGCGCCGCTTGTGACGTGTCCCGGCCGCTCCGGCCCGATCCGGACGACAGGCGCCGGAGACCGAGCCGCCCGGCGAGGCGGGTGAGGCGCCCTCATCCGCCTCGCCGGGCGCGGGCGCAGGCGAGGGCGCCCGCCGCCCGTCGCGAGGGGGGAGAGAGGGCGCGTACCCGGACGGCGTCCCCCGCGCGTCAGGAACGGGTGAGCTGCTCCGGCAGCGCCGCCGCGTGCACCACCACCAGCCCCGACACCGCGCGCGTCAGCGCCACGTACAGCCGCCGCAGCCCCGTCCGTTCGTCCGGTTCGCCGTCGACCACCGCCGCCGGCTCGTCCAGCACCACGTAGTCGTACTCCAGCCCCTTCGCCAGCGACGCCGGTACGAGCGTCAGCCGCGCCTGTGCCGTCGTCTCCTCGCCCGGCGCGAGATATCCGAGCCCCGCCGCCGTCAGCGCCTGTGCCAGCGCCGGGATCCGGGCGTCCGCCGCGATCAGGCCGATCGACCCCTCGTGCGCCAGCGACTCCCGGCACGCCCCGACCGTCCCCGCGTCCAGCTCCGCGACGTCCGGAACCGCCCGTACCGCCAGCGAGCCGGGCGACTCCCGTACGGACGCCACCGGCGCCAGCCCCGGCGAGATCGCGGGCAGCAGCCGGGACGCGTACGCGATCACCTCGCGGGGTACGCGGAAGCCGGCCGTCAACTCCTCGACCAGCGCCTCCGGTTTGCCGAGGTGGTGCAGCGCGTCCGCCCAACTCGCCGTCGCCCACGGCGTCGTGCCCTGCGCCAGATCGCCCAGCACCGTCGCCGAACCGGTCGAGCAGCGCCGGCCCACCGCGCGGTACTGCATGGGGGAGAGGTCCTGCGCCTCGTCGAGCACGACATGGCCGAGCGAGTGCGTACGGGAGATCAGGTCGCCCGCCTCGTCGATCAGCACGGCGTCGGCCGGGGACCACTTCGCCGACCGTACGCTCCGGGCCGGTTTCGTCCACAGGATCGTCTTCTGCTCGTCGGCGCTCAGCACCCCGTCCGCGTGGGCGGCCAGGAACTCCGCGTCGGAGAGCAGCCGCAGCACCAGTTTCGCCGGATCCACCTGCGGCCAGACGGCCTTGACGGCCGCCTTCACCGCCGGATTGCGCGCCACCGCGTTCTGCACCCGGTCGTCGGGCGCCTCGCCCGCCTCCTCCATCCGTACGAGCACGGCGTGCGCGATGCGCTGCGGCAGCGCCTCGTGCGCCGCGCCGTACCGCATGTCGCGGGCGAGCAACTGCTCGACCATCTCGACGAGTTCGTACACCGGCACCCGCCAGCGGCGCGAGCCGCGCACCACCACGACCGGCTCGGTCGGCAGCGTGACGTGCGACCGTACGGCCCGCCGCAGCACCTCGGCCATCCGGGCGTCGCCCTTGATGACGGCGGCGTCCGCCGGATCCGTACCGCGCACCTCCGCCCCGGCCGCGACCAGGTCCGCGACCGTCGCCTGCTTCACCTCCAACTCGCCCAGCGTGGGCAGCACCTGCTCGATGTAGTGGAGGAAGGAGGCGTTCGGCCCGATGACCAGCGTGCCGGTACGCGCCAGCCGCTCACGGTGCGCGTACAGCAGATACGCGACCCGGTGCAGACCGACGGCCGTCTTCCCGGTGCCGGGACCGCCCTGCACGCACACCGTGCCGCCCAGCTCACTGCGGACGATCTCGTCCTGCTCGGGCTGGATCGTCGCGACGATGTCCCGCATCGGGCCCACGCGCGGCCGCTCGATCTCGGCCTGGAGCAGCTTGCTGGAGGTGGCGGTCTCCGTCGGGTCGGAGAGGTGCTCGTCCTCGTACGCGGTCAGCTCCCCCGCCGTGTAACCGAAGCGGCGGCGCAGCGCGACGTCCAGCGGCTTCTGCCGGGACGCCTGGTAGAAGGGCTGCGAGACGGGGGCACGCCAGTCGATCACCATGGGGTCGCCGTCGGTGTCGTGGACGTGGCGCCGCCCGATGTAGAAGGACTCGCCCGCCGCCCCCTCGGCCTCCTCCGCCCCGACGGCGTGCAGATAGTCGAGCCGCCCGAAGAAGAGCGGGGTGTGGGCGAGATCGGCGAGCGCCTTGATGCGCTCCTCGATCTGGGACTCCAGCACGGCGGCGTTGACCCAGTTCGCGGTGACGTCGCGGATGTCGAGCGCCTGCACGTCCTCGCGCATGGCGCGCAGGGCGGCGCGGGAGGCGCTGAGGTGGGCGCGCTCGCGCCCGAGGAGATCGGGCGAGCCGGGCGAGCTGGGGGATCCGGCGGGCGCGTCGGGGGAGTCGGGCGCGTCGGAGAGGTCAGGGGCGGGCGCGGGCACGGTGTTGCCTCCGGGGCTGTACGCACGCCGACGGGCCGCGCTCCACTGCCTCCGTACGAGCAGAGGCGTACGGCAGCGGCGGGCGGGCTCCGGTCCGGCGTGGATCACGTCATGGCGGTCGGCCGTCCGGTTTCCGTCCGGACGACGGCGCTCCCGTGTGTGAGGGAGGCGGGCAAGGTGCAGGATTGTAGCCACCGGGCGACGGCCGGGCGAATGCTTTTCGTCGCGGGGGCGCCGCGACGCAGGGGACGCCGGCCCCTGAGCCTCCCCGGTACGGCCCAGGTCCTCTCCAGGTCCTCTCCAGGTCCCATCCGGGGGTCCGTCCGGGGTCCATCCTCGGGTCCATCCCGTAGGGGACCCGTCCGGCCGGAAGTCGTACGCCGGTTCACAAACGGTTCAAACCCTGGGGCGATGTGGTCCACAGGCCCCGGAGTCACCATGGATACATGAGCACAGCAACCTTCACCCCGGCCCACGCCCCTCAGGGTCCACCGGTTCCCGGCGCGACCGCGACGGGCTCCGTCCCCCACCCCGGCCACCCGGTCGGCAACGCGCTCCGCGCGGCCAAGGTCTTCCTCACCGCGGCGTTCAACGTGGCCGTGCTGGGGGAGTATGCGGAGGAGGCGGGCATCAAGCGCCACCGCTGACCCCTATCCACTAGGGTCGCGGCCGTGACCTACCGGACCGTGACTCCTCGCTCACTCATCGCAGTGGGCGCGCTCGTCCTCTCGCTGGCCGCGTTCGCCACCCTCTGCGTCACCCGGCCCGTCCCGCTGGCCGACACCCTCGTCTACCGCGCCGAAGGCGCCGCCGTCCTCGGCGGGAGCGACCCCTACGGGATCGACCTGTACGGGGCCGGGGTCCATGGCTCCGGGGCCTACGGGTCCGGGATCTACGGCTCCGGGATCTACGGGACCGGCACCTACGGAACCGCGTACCCGCCCTTCGCCGCGATCCTCTTCGTCCCGACCACCTGGCTGCCCGTCGGCGCCCTCAAGGTGGTCTTCGTCCTCGGCAACATCGCGCTGCTGGCGCTGTTCGTACGGCTCTCCCTCCGGCTCGTGGGCCGATCCGGCCGCCTCGTGGGCCGTTCCGGCGCCGTCCTCGCCGTCGCCGCCGTGGCGGCCGGGCTCTGGCTCGAACCCGTCACCCGCACCATCCTCCTGGGCGACATCGCCCTCGCCCTCGCCTGCCTCGTCCTGTGGGACCTGACCCGCCCCGACCACGCCCTCGCCAAGGGCTTCGCCCTCGGCATCGCGGCGGGCATCACCCTCACCCCCGCCGTCTTCATCGCGTACCTGCTGCTCACCTCCCGCGTACGGCAGGGGCTGACCGCCCTCGCCGCGCTCGCCGGGACCGTACTGCTCGGGATGCTCGTACTCCCGTACGCCAGCAGGGAGTTCTGGACGAGCCAGGTCTTCGAGACCGACCGCGCCGGCGCCGCGTGGACCGCGGGCAACCAGTCCCTGCACGGCCTGCTGGCCCGCCTGCTGCACACCCCCGAGCCGGCCGCCGTCTGGGCGGTCGTGGCGCTGCTCACGGCCGTCTGCGGACTGTGGGCCGCCCGCCGCGCCGCCGTCCGGGCGGGCTCGGAGCGCTGGGGCATCCTGTTCACCGCCACGACCGCGCTGCTGGTCACCCCGGTGAGCTGGTCGCACGAGTGGGTGTGGTGCGTGCCCCTGCTGGCCGCCCTGCTCGCCGAGCGCCGCTTCTGCACGGCTGCGCTGGCCGGGGCGGTCTGGACGGCGCGGAGCTTCTGGGCCGTACCGTACGAGGGCGAGCCGGCCCTGCGGCTGGCGTGGTGGCAGCAGCCCCTGATCTCCCCGTACGCGCTGTGCGCCCTCGCCCTCCTGATCCTCACCGCCTGGCACATCCGGGCCCTCCGGAACGACGCGCCCGGCGCCACCGAACCGCCGTCCCGCCTGCCGGGTCCCCGTGCCGGCGCCGGACCGGGCCGCTCAGGGGCCGGGCGGCAGGACGCGGGCGTCGCCACCTACGCCGAGAACCACGAGTAGCGGGCGCCCCTAGTGGGCGGCCCCCCGAGGACTCCCCCTCACCCCTCGGCGAGGAGTTCGTCCGCGTCGACGATCCGGTACGCGTACCCCTGCTCCGCCAGGAACCGCTGCCGGTGCGCCGCGAAGTCCTGGTCGATCGTGTCGCGCGCGACCACCGAGTAGAAGCGCGCCTCATGGCCGTCCGCCTTCGGGCGCAGCACCCGGCCGAGCCGCTGGGCCTCCTCCTGGCGGGAGCCGAACGTACCGGAGACCTGGATCGCGACCGTCGCCTCCGGCAGGTCGATCGAGAAGTTCGCGACCTTCGACACCACCAGCACCGAGATCTCGCCCTGCCGGAACGCGTCGAAGAGCTTCTCGCGCTGCGCGTTGCTCGTCTCCCCCTTGATGACGGGCGCGTCCAGATGCTCGCCGAGTTCGTCGAGCTGGTCGATGTACTGCCCGATCACCAGGGTCTGCTCGCCCCGGTGCTTGCGCACCAGCGCCTCCGTCACCTTCCGCTTCGTCGCCGTCGTCGCGCAGAAGCGGTACTTCTCCTCCGTCTCGGCGGTCGCGTACGCGAGCCGCTCACTGTCGGTGAGGTTGACCCGTACCTCCACGCAGTCCGCCGGGGCGATGTACCCCTGCGCCTCGATCTCCTTCCACGGCGCGTCGAACCGCTTCGGCCCGATGAGCGAGAAGACGTCCGACTCGCGGCCGTCCTCCCGTACGAGCGTCGCGGTCAGCCCGAGCCGCCGCCGGGCCTGGAGATCGGCGGTGAACTTGAAGACGGGCGCGGGCAGCAGATGCACCTCGTCGTAGACGATCAGCCCCCAGTCGCGCGAGTCGAACAGCTCCAGGTGCGGGTAGATGCCCTTGCGGCGGGTCGTCAGCACCTGGTACGTCGCGATCGTGACCGGCCGGATCTCCTTCTTCGTACCGCTGTACTCGCCGATCTCGTCCTCGGTCAGCGAGGTGCGCCGCACCAGCTCGTGCTTCCACTGGCGGGCCGAGACGGTGTTGGTCACCAGGATCAGCGTGGTCGCCTTGGCCTGGGCCATCGCCCCCGCCCCGACCAGCGTCTTCCCGGCGCCGCAGGGCAGCACGACCACCCCCGAGCCGCCGTGCCAGAATCCCTCGACGGCCTGCTTCTGGTACGGGCGCAGCGCCCACCCGGATTCGTCGAGCTCGATCGCGTGCGCCTCGCCGTCCACGTAACCGGCGAGGTCCTCGGCCGGCCAGCCCAGCTTGAGCAGCGTCTGCTTGATCTGGCCGCGCTCGGAGGGGTGCACGGCGACGGTGTCCGGGTCGATCCGGTTGCCGACCAGCGGCTGGACCTTCTTGGAGCGGAGGATCTCCTCCAGCACGGGACGGTCGGTGGAGGTCAGGACCAGCCCGTGGGTGGGGTGCTTGGTGAGGGTGAGCCGCCCGTAGCGGGCCATCGTCTCGGCGACGTCCACGAGGAGGGCGTGCGGCACGGGATAGCGGGAGAACTCCACCAGCGCGTCGACCACCTGCTCGGCGTCGTGGCCGGCGGCGCGGGCGTTCCACAGGCCGAGCGGCGTCAGCCGGTAGGTGTGGATGTGCTCGGGCGCGCGCTCCAGTTCGGCGAAGGGCGCGATGGCACGACGGCAGGCGTCGGCCTGGTCGTGATCGACTTCGAGCAGCAACGTCTTGTCGCTCTGGACGATGAGCGGTCCGTTCACAGTTGCGCCCTTTCCGTCATTCAGCCATGGCGTCATCCGCCGGGCATCGGATGCCAAACGACCAGTGTCGCGCATCGCGCGCCGATCCGGACCCCGTACCGGCCCGCCGGACCCCGTACCGGCCCGGACCCCTGCCGGTACGGGCGTATCCCCCGGGGGCGGGGGCATCAGGGGGCTATGACCGCTGAGACGGAAAGGACCGGGCCGGCGAGTGCCGCCCCGGGGGGTGTGTCGGGGTTGTCGTGGGGGAGGACCGTGCTGCGGCTGGTGATCATGGGGGTCGCCTTCGTCTGCCTGGTGGGGTTCGCGGCCGTACTGGCCGAGCTGACGCTGACGCCGTCCCCGGTGTCCGCCGAGATGGCGGGGTCCAACCTGCGCCCCGGGCACTCGCTGCGGCAGTACGCGGAGGACTACACGTTCCTCGCCGCGTGCAAGCAGATCGGTGGAAATCTGCTGATGGGGGCGCCCTTCGGGGTGATCCTTCCGCTGCTCATGCCGCCCAGGCACCGGATGGTGCGGGTGGTGCTGCTGACGGCGGTGGTGATGGCGCTGGTGGAGCTGGCGCAGGGCGCGATGGTCGAGGGGCGCGCCTTCGACGTGGACGACGTGATTCTGAACACGAGCGGCGCGCTGATCGCGTATCTGCTGCTGGGGCGGCGGGTCTCCCACCGGTTCCACATGCTGAGCGTGCCGCCGCCGAGGGGCGCGAAGCCGGCGGCGGCGAAACCGGAGCAGAAGCCGGAGCAGAAGCCGGAGCGGAAGCGGCAGCAGAAGCCGGAGCCGGAGCCGAAGGCGGCACGGAAGGCCGGGAAGCCGGAGCCGAAGGTGGCGCGGAAGGCCGTGAAGCCCGAGCGGAAGGCGGCTCCGCCGGAGCCGGCCGGGCGGTGGTCCGACCGGCTCAGGCTCTCCGGGCGGACAGCCGCCCGGCGGCTCCGGCGGCTCAGGCCGGGTCGTCGGCCAGCTCCGCCACTCCCGTGATGCGGTGCAGCGGGTACGTACGGACCTCGTCGGCCGTGTGGTCGTACGCCGTCACGAAGCCGCCCTCCACCCGGACCGGCGCGATGACGCGCTGGCTGGCCGCGCCGTCCGCGTTGACATAGCCGATCCAGACCGCCGAGCCCGTCATGGCGGCGGCCTGGACGGTCGCGAGGGTCTCGGCGGACGTCGTACGGGGGAGCGCCCCGTTCGCACCGGCCACGGAGGTGCCGCCGGACATCGCGGCCGCCGCCGAGAGCGTGGCCGAGCCGGACGCCATCGGCTCCGGCACCGGCCTGCGGACCACGGTCGCGGCCATGTCGCCGGCCCGGATCGCCCGTACCGCCGCGCTCAGCAGCGTCCCGTCCGGCGTGGGCGGCCCGTCGGGGACCGGCGCCGGGGCCGCGCGGGGCGGGGTGCGGTGGGCGTGGGCGCGCGTGATCATGACATCGCCCTCCGGGGACTCGGCGGCGGGCGCGAACCCCATGGCGCGCAGCCCTTCGAGCAGCGTCGCCGCGTCGGCGTGGGCGGCGAGGACGGTCGGGGCGAGGCGGCGCAGCCGCAGGCCCTGGGAGCGCTTGTCGGCCAGGATCTCGTCGAGCACGGCCTCGTCGTCGCACCGTACGTACGCGGAGGCCACGCCGACCCGCAGATGGCCGTGCTTCCGCGCGACGTCGTCGATCAGATAGGCGAGGGGCTGCGGTACGGGCGTACGGCTGTGGTTCTTGAGGAATTCGTGCAGGTCGGAGGCGGACTGTCCGGCGTCCAGGGCACGGCGTACGGAGCCGGGCGTGAAGCGGTAGACCGTCGCGCCGCCCTTCGACTCGACGTCGGCCGCGACGGAGAGCAGCTCGGCGAGGTGGCGCAGGAGCGGGCCCGGGGCCACGGCGGTGAGGTCGGCCTGGAGGAGTACGTGGTCGAGGGGCTCGGGCAGGAGTGGCGCGAGGGTGTGGGCGGCGCGGAGCCCGGCCGGGGAGGCGCCGCCGGTACCGCTCGGGGAGAGGCCGCCGGTACCGGTCGTGCCCGTGGTGTCTCCCCTCTCGTTCGTCCCGTCCGGGGTCAGCAGCGCGCGGGCGTGGGACGACAGCGCGCCCCGGCCCGTGATCCCCAGCAGCTCCGCCTCGTTCAGCGTCCACGCCGCGAGGCGCCCGCGCAGGTCGTCCGGGCGCCCGGCGGCCGACGCGCCGCGCAGGGGGCGCTCCCAGCGCAGCCGGGCGAGCAGCGACTCGGGGTCGGGGGCGGTGCCCTCGGGGAGCGTGG
This sequence comes from Streptomyces sp. NPDC056987, assembly GCF_042673865.1. NCBI lineage: Bacteria > Bacillati > Actinomycetota > Actinomycetes > Kitasatosporales > Streptomycetaceae > Streptomyces > Streptomyces sp. NPDC056987. The sequence goes on along the minus strand of NZ_JBHURV010000002.1, from coordinate 362,630 downwards.
CGAGGAGTTCGAGGACCCGGCGGCGTACCTCCGGCGCGGGGCCCCGGTCCAGGTCGGGGCCGAGCGCGGCGAGCGTACGGCCCTTGGAGTCCTGGCTGCCGACCAGGCCCGCCGTGCGCGTCGCCGTCAGCCAGGCGGTGGCGAGCCGGGCCCAGCGCTCGGGGGCGGGCAGCTCCTGCCAGTCGTCGTAGCCGGGGGTCGGCGCGTACCGTTCCTCCGTCTCGCCGTCCGTCGCCAGCAGGCCTGCCGCATAGGCGAGTTCGACCCAGAAGGCGGCGACGGGCTCGGTGACGTCGAGGGCGGTGGCGGTGCGCTTGAGGTCGCGTACGGAGAGCCCGCCGGCCCGCAGGACGTTCGGGCCGCCCTCGTTCCAGTCCTTGGCCAGCTCCTCGACGGTGGCGAGAGCCGTGTACGCCTGGCCGGCGGCCGTGCTGTCCACAGCCTGTGGACGGGCGGCGGCCTGCGGACGCCCGTCCTCGGGGCGCCCGCTCTCCGGCCGGACGGCCTGGAAACGCGCCGCCGAACCGGCACCCGCCCCCTCGGCGCGGGGCGCGACCGCGGGCGCCACGGGCTCCGGCCTGCGGTGCGCGCGCCCGGCGCGCAGATGGAGCGCGGCCTCACGGGGCAGGACGACCGTCCGGGTGGTCGCGGGCAGCAGCAGCCCCCGGTCGCGCAGCCACCGCACGGGCGGGGTCGGGCTGGACGTGACCTCGCCGTACGGCGGCCCCCACACCAGCCGGTCCAGCACCGACAGCGCGTCCATGGGGGCGGTGTCGAGCAGCGCCGCCATCCGTGTCCGGTCGGTGAAGAGCGCGGTGAGCGCGGCCACGGCGGAGACCGGGTCGTGGGTGGAGGGCAGCCCCGTCGCGGTCAGGATCTCCTGGAGCCGGCCCGGCGACATCCCGGCGGTGGCCTCGGTGACCGTCGGGCCGAGCCCGGTCGGCGACGGGTGCGTGGCGGACGGTGCCAGCAGCTCGCGGGCGGTACGGACGAGGCGCAGCCGGTCGTCACCGCCCCAGAGCAGCGCCTGGTCCCGCAGGGCCGCCACGGCGGCGGGCAGCGCCGCCTCGATGCGTTCGTCGCCCTCGTCGCCGGTCAGCAGCGCGCGCAGCGTGTCGTACGGCGCGGGCTCGGGCGCGACGGCGAGCGCCTCCGCGGTCTGGAGCGTGAACCGGTCGAGCCGTTCCAGCGCCCGTACGACGGACGCGCGGGTCCCGGCGCGGGTCGCGAGCTGGGTGAGGTCGCCCGGCACGGGGTTGAGCAGATCGGGCCTGGCCCGCAGCAGGGCGGCGAGGGCGTCGTCCCCCCGGGTGCGCAGGGCCTCCGCGAGCGTGCGCGGGGGCGTACCGCCCGGCCCTGGCGTACCGCCGGTTCCTTCGGACACGTTCGCCTCCTGCTCAGCCTGCGCGGGTCCCCATTCGTTCCACGTTAGCCCGTGAAGGCCCTTTCACTCGCGTCTCAGCGCGTGGGGGCGGGCCGCGGGTTTTCCGGGGCCCGGTTGTTTCCGGCGTTCTTCGTGTCGGATGTTCGTACTGGATGTACGGCTGGATGTACGGGGTGGACGCACGCGGGGGAGTTCGACACCATCGCGCTGTGGCCGCCGTGGTGGAGGCGGTCGTGCCTGCCCGGGGTGTGCGGTGCGTGTGCGCGTGTGCGGAGGACAGTGTGGGGATCGAGAGCGATCAGCTCGTCTACGACTACCTGAGTCGCGTCGGGGACGCGGCCCAGCAGCAGCACCTGCCCTCGGGGGACAGAATGCGGCTGGTCTCCACGCTCCGGAACGAGATCGACAAGCAGCGCGGGAAGTTCGGCACCGACAGCCCCGCGTCCGTCCGCCGGATCCTGGGGCGGCTGGGCGAACCGCACGCGGTGGTACGGGCGGCCGCGCGGGACGCGGGTACGGGCGCGGCACGTGCCCCGGAGGCCCCGGAGGTCGCCGTACCGGCGCAGCGGACGGGGCTGGCGAAGTCGCTGGGCCTGCGGGGGCCCAAGGAGCCGAAGGAGCAGAAGGGGACCAGCGGGGCCGGCGGGGCCGGCGGGGCCAACGGGTTCGGGGGGCGGAAGGCGGAGCCGGCGCCGCCTCCCTCGTCCGCGCCACCCGAGCCGTCCCGGCCGTCCTCGCCGTCCGAGGCACGCTCGGCGTACCCGGAGCCGTCGGCTCCGTCGGCTCCTTCGGCTCCGGAGGAGGCGGAAGCGCCGTTCGCCGTGCCGCCCGTCATTCCGCTGCCCGCCGCCCCGCCGCCCGCCGCCCCGCCTCAGGTCCCGACGGGTGAAAGTCCCGGCATCGGGCCGGAGAGCGGGCCCGAGGACACCGCCGGGCCCCGGATCCCCGCGCAGGCGTCGGAGTCCCCCTCGGCCTCCGCGCCGCCGACGCTGCGGAAGCCGTCCCGCCCGGCCGGTCAGCAGCCCGACTGGTGGCGGATCGAGCCCGGCCCCTCGGGGCTGACGGGTATGTCGATGGAGTCGACGCACGGGTTCGTCGGCGGGGTCGAGATCCCCGACATGCTCAAGCCGCCGAAGCCGAAGGAGGAGCCCGCCGCGGACGATACGGACGCGGCGGCCACCGACGACCCCGGGGCCCCGGAGGAGACGGCGGAGGGCGCCCCGCGCCGGCGCCGGAGACTGCGGCTCCGCCCCGGGCCCCGGAAAGCCGGGGGCGGCAGCGGGCTGTCCCACCCGTTCCTGCTGCTCGCGGCGGCCCTGCTGGTCGCGAGCGTCTTCACCGACCCCCGGCTGGCCCTCGGCGGCTGGCTGCTCGCGTACATCTCCCGGACCCTCTCCCGCGCCGAGGCGAAGTGGGTGGTCTTCGGACTCCCGGGTGTGTCGGCGGCCGGTGGCGCGGTCTGGCTCTGGGGCCGGATGGACGGCCGCTGGGGCGAGGCGATCCCGCAGGACGGGCTGGCCGACGCGCTGACCGGGGTCTGGCCGGTGGTGCTCCGCACGGCGGCGGTGTCCTCCGCCCTGTACCTGGTGTGGCGGGCCCGGCGGAAACCGGCGCGGTAGCGGGACGGAGGAGGACCGGCGAGGACCGGCGAGGGCCGGAGGAAACGTCGGGCCGGGTTATCCGTGGGGCAGCCGGTCGAGGATCCAGCGGCCCAGCTCCTCCGACATGTGGGAGTGGGATTCGTTCGTCGCGGAGAACTTGAAGTCGTCGAAGTCGCTCTCCTCCGGCGGGATGCCGTCGATGTCGGCGTACAGGTCCTCGCGCCGGTCGAGATCGCGGAGGGAGAGCGCGCTGATCGTGGGGACGAAGTTGACGCTGCGGTACGCCACTTCGGTCCGGCCGGTCAGCTTCAGCCTGTCGCCCGCGATGCCGAACGTCTCCAGCGTGCCGCCGGGCGCGCCGTCGAGATCGGGCAGACCGTCGGTCGTCGCCGTCTTCTTCCGGAACAGCCCCTGCAAATGCGCCACTTGCTCGGCGGCGCCGAGGGACTGGGTACGCAGCGCCGTGTGGGCGAACCAGCCGCTGGTCACCTTCAGCGCCTCCTCACCGGCCGGTACGCCGTTGCCCGTACCGTCGCCGCGCCCGTTGGCGACGCCGAGCTTCCGGGGGCGCATCGGCCAGCCGCCCACCCGCTCCAGCTCCGCGAGGAACTCGGTGCGCAGCGGGTCCTGCGACGGGGTGTCCTCCACGGCGGAGATGTGGCGCCACAGCAACTGGCGCGCGGCGGGGCTGTTGATCTGCCGCGAGAGCGCCGGGGTCGCCGCGAGGAAGTGGGCCAGCGCCTGGAGGCAGATCGGCACCCACGCCCCTCGGTGGGGCGTGTCGAACGAGAGATAGACCTCCGTCTGGTGGTCGATGGACTCGTGCTCCAGCTTGGCCAGGGCGTAACGGGTGATGAGGCCGCCCATGCTGAACCCGCCGACGAGCAGCGGCGCGTTCCCCGTCCGTTCGGCGACGGCTCGCAGGACGGCGTCGGTCGCCACCTCGGCGTTGCGGAGGAGAGAGGCGCTGCGGTCCTCGTACCCGATGAGGACGAGATCCCGGCGCCGGCGGCGCAGTTCGCCGACGAACGCGAAGTCCTTGCGCTCCAGGCCCTCCCAGAGCGCGTCCAGGCTGCTGGGTCCGGTCTCGAAGCCGTCGGAGAGGAGGACGGGGCGGGTCAGCGAGCTGTTGCCGTCGCCGTAGTAGACCCAGGCCCAGCCACCGTTCAGCTCCCAGGTCTCGTCGGGGGTGGGCGCGGGGGCGATCCCGGGGCCGGTGGGCGGGGCGAGGAAGCCGAAGGGCTCGATGGTGGGTTCGGTCTGATCGCTCATGCGGATCCTCGGCGTTCCTGTCGTGTCCCGTTGCGCGCGGCGGCGTGTTCGCGGCGGCTGGTTCGCGGCGCGGCGGCCGAAGCGTCCCGTCCCGCGCCGAACCAGGGATCACTCTGACTCCTGAAGATCCAAAACAGTGGAGCACCAGGAAGATGTCACTCGATCGAGTGGCAGGTGCGCCGTCGGCTCGCTCGCCGCCGGCCGTGGGCGCACTCTGTGACAAAAGTGTGGCGCAAAGCCACCGGGTGCTCTATGTTCAACGTCCTCATAACTGTCGATTCGCCGCAAAATCGCGGCTGTGAAGACGAATTGGGGCAACATGACCGTCCCCGCTCAGCCGAACCCGTCCTCCGGCACACCGCCTGCCGGCACCTCCGCGGGGCGGTCCCCGAACCGTTACTCGCACACCGGGACCACCCGCCTCCTCTGTGCCGGCCCGTATCTCCAGGCGCGGTTCCGGCGCCGGGTGGTGGAGGAACTGGTCGAGCACGACGGGAGGGCGGTGGCGCCCTCGGCCGGCGTCGATGTCGTCCCGGTGCTGGCCCACGCGTTACGGGCCCGCCGGCTCGAACTGCGGGCCGGAGCCTGGATCGTGCTCCTGTGGACGCTCTTCTGGCTGGCGGACCTCTACGGGGACGGCTTCGGCTGGATGACCTCGTGGAGCCTGGCCGACGCGTACAGCCAGAGCTACACGGAGCGGCGCTTCTTCCTCCTCACCGACATGGTCGACGTCTCGGACCTCGGAGCGCGTTACCCCGGCTCCGGCTCCTGGGCGCTGAACTACGCGCTCGTGTGCGGACTGCTGTGGCTGGTACGGAACATCTCGGGGCGCGGCACCAGCGTCTATTCGCTGGACGGTCTCCTTCCGGGGAGCCGGGGCCGGACCCGACTGGCCGCTTTCGTACCCCGGTTGCTGATGGCCCTGTACTGGGCGGCGGCGCTCGCCGCACTGTGGAACTCCTCGGCCAACTGGATGGCGGTGGTCTTTCCGCTGCTGATGGTGATCCCCGTGTGGCGGCACCGCAGCGCGGTGGAGGAGGTGATGTGCGACCGGCTCAGCACCGAGTCCTTCGGCAGGCGGCCCCGGGAGGAGCTGTCCGGCCCCGAGTGGCTGCGGAAGATCGGCCAGGCCATCGACCGGGAACAGAACTCGGGGCTTGTCCTGTACGAGCCGGACCGGCCGTTCGTCGGATCGGGGCGGGCCCTGAAGTCCTGGTCGCTCGTGATGGACCTGCGCCGCAGGCCCGGGGCGGAGGCCGAGCCGCTCACCGCCGCCGGGGTGCTGAACTGTGTACGGGACCGGCTGGCGGACCTCGGCCGGCTGCCGGAGCCCCCGGTCGGCCTCGACCGCCTCAGGGCCGTGGAGATCGACGAGTTGGTCTATCTGCCGTCGGGACCGTCGAGGAACGAAGTCGATCGCGGCGAGACCGCGACGGCGCTGCACCGGCTCACGTCGGTCGGCGAGGGCGGCGAGGCGCGGCGGCATTTTCTGCGGGTCCGGGTCGCCGCCTGGGAGCACCAGGTGGTGATCTCCGTACTGGTACGGGTGCACACCCAGGGCGAGTTGCTGGTGCTGGAGGTCGTGCCGCACGTACTGGACCCGCTCAAGCCGGAGTTCGGGCTCGTCGACGACATCGTGGCGCGGGGCAGGGACTACCCGGCGATCGCGGTGGCCCGAGCGCTGCTGACCGCACCGGCGGCCGGGGTGGCGGCGGCCTTCTCCGCCGCGCGTTCGCTGGAGGGCGTGGCGGGCGGGGCGTCGCGAGGGCGCGGATACGGCGGCGTCCGGGAGACCTCGGCCGAGGGAGCGGCGGCGTCGGTACGGGAACTGGCCTCCGTCGGCGGGCAGTCGCCGTTCCAGCGGATGGATGTCAGCCGCTACCTCAAGACGATCCAGGAGCGCATCGGTACGGGGGCGCTCCAGGCGCTGCAGGAGAAGGGCCATGACACGGGGCAACTGGAGCAGCAGATCGTGCAGGTGAGCAACGGCGGGGTCTTCATCGGGACGATGAGCGGGGGCGCGGTGGCCTCGGGCCGCGGCGCCATGGCGCGGGCCGGTGAGGCACTGCAGCAGATGAACGGCTGAGTCGGCGGCGACCGAGGCATGCGAACACCGGGAACGACAACAGGGGGAGCGAAGACATGAGCGAAGACATGAGCGGACACGGAAGCGGATACGGAAGCGGACGCGACGGCGCGGAGAACGCCGGGCCGGAGCCGGATTCCGGCGACGAGCCGACCCGTGGCACCGAGGAGTCGTCCCGTACCGACGAGCCGGCCGGTACGGAGCCGCCGGGCGGGATCGTCGTGGGCGAGTTCGGCGGAGGAGCGGTCGCCGCCGGGAAGGGCGCCGAGGCGGAGGACGCCAGCAGGCGGATCGGCCGGCCGCAGGACATGGGCGGACCGCCGCCTGTCGTGGCGCCGGTTCCCGGCGGCATCGCGATCGGACGGATGACCGGGGGCGCGGCGGCCTCGGGCTCGGACGCGCGGGCCACCGACCGGTCGGACCAGTTCATCGTGGCGACGCCGCAACTGAAGGACGCGCTGCGGCTGTTGCGAGGAGAGGAGCCTGAGGTACGGGAGGCGGCGGCCGAGGCCGAGCTGGAGATCCAGAACACCGGCGGAGTGACGAGGAGCCGTCTGCGGCGGCTGCTCGAACTGGCGGGCCGGGTGGCCGGATCGGTCGGCGGCCAGACGGCGGCCGGAGTCGCCACCGGAGTGATCACGGGGATGCTGACGTGACCGGGTGGGACCCGGCGAGACAGCGCTGGGAGTCCCAGCCGGCTCCGGACACCGGCCGGTCGGCGCTGGAAGCGGGCTTACGGATCGCGGCCGCCGCACTGACGGTGGCGGTGCTGGCCACGGTCGGCGTCGGCGGCGGACGACTGCTGTTCCGTGAGGATCCCCAGCAGGCCGGGGCATCGGCGGAGGCCACCCCCGGGGAGACGGCCACCACGGGAACGGACGCCGGAACGACCGCCGGAACGGACGCCGGTACCGCCGGGACCGACACCGCCTCCCCCGGAAGCGGGACGGCCTCGGCCTCCGCCACCGAGCCGCCGCCGGGCTTCGTCGTTCAGGAGGACGCCGAGGGTTTCACCGTGCAGGTCAGGGAGGACTGGCAGCGCAGGGCGGAACAACGGGACGAGGGCGTCGTCGTCTACTACGAGACGTCCGACAAGGCCGGACTGCTGCAGATCTACCAGATCTCCGAACCGGGCTACACGCCCTACGACGCGCTGGTGGAGACGGATCGGCTCCAGTCCGCGAACGACGGCTACAAGCGCCTCAAGCTGGAGCGGGAGAACGTCTCCGACGGCTCGGACGCCGCCGAACTGGCCTACCGCGTGCCACGCAGGGACGGGACGGTACGCCGGTCCCTGCTCAGGGCGTTCGTCGCCGACGACGGGGTGAGGTGGGTGGTCCTCGTCGCCGGACCCGAAGACGAATGGGACGCCACCTACGCGGAGTCGGCCAGCGTTGCGGCGGCCTCGTTCTGCCCTGAGGGCTACTGCCCGCCCACGCCCTGAGCCGCCCACGCCGTGCGGGCGTACGACCGGTGGCCTTACACCCGGTGGCCGTACGCCCGCACTACCGCAGGGTGATCGCCTGCACCGGGCAGGTCGCCGCGGCCTCGCGGACCGCGGGGCCGTTCCCGGCGCCCTCGCCCCGTTCCTCCTCCGGCAGCACGTCGGCCACTCCCTCGTCGTTCTGGGTGAACACGGCGGGCGCGTGCAGTACGCACATCGCCGCGCCGATGCACCGGTCGGTGTCGATCTCGATACGGGTACCGATGTCCATGGCGCCGGCGCTACCAGGCGATCGGCAGCTCGACCACGCCGCCCAGCAGCGCGTGCGGGACGCCGCCCCGTACCTGTTCCGGAGGGACGGCCAGCCGGAGCGCGGGGACGCGGCGCAGCAGCGTGTTGAGGGCGATCTCCATCTCGGCGCGGGCCAGGTTCTGCCCGACGCACTGGTGGATGCCGTAACCGAAGGCGACATGGCGGCCCGCCTTGCGGCGGATGTCGAGGACGTTCGGGTCGTCCCAGGCGCTCGGGTCCCGGTTCATCAGCATCGTCGAGATGATCACGCCGTCGCCCGCCCGGATGGTGTGCCCGGCGATCTCGATGTCCGCGACCGCCACCCGCTGCAGTCCGTCCGTGACCGAGATGAGCCGGGTCAGCTCCTCGACCGCGCCCGCGGTCAGGGACGGGTCGTTCCGCAACTCGGCGAGCTGGCCGGGGTGTTCGAGCAGGGCCAGGACGGAGGTGGCGATCGTGCTGGAGGTGCTCTCGTTGCCCCCGACCATCAGGACCGTACAGATCGTGACCAGCTTCTCCCGGTCCACGCCGCCCCGGGCACTCCTGATCATGTCGTCGATCAGCCCGTCTCCCGGCACTTGCTCCCGCCGCGCGATCAGGTCACGCAGATAGCCGAGGATTTCCTGGAACGCCTGCGCGGGTGAGTCCGCCTCGTCCCCGTCGGCCGGGGCGAGCGCGCGCCGGGAGCACGCGTCGAGCCGCGGCCGGTCCTCCTCCGGCACCCCCAGCAGCGCGAAGGTCGAGTCGGAGGCCAGGGGGAACGTGTAGGCGCGGACCAGGTCGGCGTGGTCGCCCCCGGCGAGCATCCGGTCGAGCAGCGCCCCGGCGGTCCGCTCGATGTGCGGGCGCAGGGCGGCGATCCGGCGGATACCGAACCCCGACGTCAACAGCTTGCGCTGGCCCGCGTGTTCGGGGTCGTCCGTGCCGATGAGGGGGAGCGCGTCGAAGCGCTGGGAGCCGAGGCGCTCCGTCAGGAACGGGAAGTCCGGGTGGTCGGTGTTGGACGAGAGCCTCGGGTCGGGCAGCAGCGCACGGCCCTCGGCGTTTCCGGAGACCAGCCAGACCCGCCGGCCGTCGTACAGGGTCACCTGCGACAGCGGCCCGTCCTCGCGCAGCCGGTCGTACCCCGAGGGCATCTGATACGGGCAGGTGCGCTCCATCGGATAGCCGGGAGCCTCGTCCTCCGGCTCAGCGGTCGATGGGGTGTCGGCTGGGGTGCCGGCGGTAGCTGTCACGGTCGTCCTCGCCATCCTCGGGTTCCGCGGTCGCCCGCTAACACCCTGCCGACCAGGGGCAGTCGGCGCCTCAAGAAGCGCGCGGGTTCATCCGTACGTGGCTGCGCCAGTTCACGTGTACGCGGGTGGCCCGGGCGGCCGGGACCGTTTCTCCCGGAAGCTCCGCGTCGTTGTCCCCGGTGTACCGGGGACGGCCGGGCCCGGCCGTCCGTCCTGATGCGAAGGCGGCACACTGTGAGCAACGAACTGGTTCACGACAAGACTGCGGGCAACGGACGGGTCCACCAGGACAGGAACCCCACGGGCGGGGACCCCACGGGCGGGAACCCCACGGGCGGGGACCCCCGGGACTCCCTGCGCCTCATGGAGATCGCGGCGGGTGGCTGCGCCTCGCGCGTACTGGCGGTGGCGGCCCGGCTGCGTATCGCCGATGTGCTGGACGGCGGGTTCCTGTCCGCCGACGAGATCGCCGCGCGCACCGGGGCCGACCGTGACGTACTCCCGCTCCTCCTCCACGTGCTCGTCTCGTCCGGGGTCTTCGAGCGCGATGAGAAGGGGGCCTTCGGACTGGCGCCGGGCTCCGCGGCGCTGCGGAGCGATCACCCGGGATCCCTGCGGAACTTCCTCGTCCTGCTGGCCGAGACGTACGACGACGCCTTCGGCGGGCTGCTCGGCACCGCCCTCACGGGACGCTCCGGGTTCGAGCAGGTCTTCGGTGTCCCGTTCTACGAGTACCTGGGACGCACCCCGGAGGCGGAAGGCGTCTTCGACGCGGCGATGGCGGAGCTGGCGGTTCCGGCGGCGGCCGCGCTCGTGGAGCGGTTCGACTTCTCCGGGGTGCGGCGCGTGGTGGACGTCGGCGGCGGCGACGGCACGATGATCACCTCGATCCTGGCCGGGAACCCGCACCTGGAGGGCGTCTGCGTCGACCGGCCCAGCGTCTGCGAACGGGCCGGCGCCAGGCTGGCCGCCACCGCCGGGCACCCGCTCGCCGGCCGGCTCAGCTTCCGCCCCTCGGACATCTTCCGGGAGGTGTCCGAGGGCGGTGACCTGTATCTGCTCAAGAACGTCCTGCACGACTGGTCCCACGAGAACGGTGTACGCATCCTCACGGCGGTACGCCGGGCGATGACCCGCACCGCGCGGACGCTCGCCCCGGGGCTGCCGAGGCCCCGGCTGATCGTGCTGGAGCCGCTCCTCGGGGCGGAGGCCGACGCGGCCCATTCCCTCTTCCGGACGGTGGTCTGCGGCAAGGGGACCGGCGGCTTCGAGCGCCACGACGACCTGCGCGCGCTGCTGGGCGCGGCGGAGTTCGGCGTGCTCTCCGTCGAGCGGCTGTCCAGCGGGCATCACGCCTTCGAGTGCTCGCCCAGCTGAACGGCGCGCGCGGAACCTTCCAGCAGGCTCATCGCCAGCGGTGTCGCGCTGTGATGGACGCTCTGCCGGTGGCGGAGGGTCACGATCAGGCCCGCCTCCCGCAGGACCGAGGTGTGCTGGGAGATCGCCGGTGCCGATACGGAGAGCCGCCGGGCGAGTTCGCCGGTGGTGGCGGCGCTCCGGGCGATGGCGGTCAGTACCTGTGCGCGGGTGCTGCCCAGGAGGATGTGGAGCGGACTCCGTTCGGCGCAGCTGGTCAGCAGACGGGCGTGCGGCGGCAGACCGTGCGGCAGACCGGGTTCGTGGGTGACGGGGTAGACGATGACCGGCGGGAGCTCGGGATCGCGCAGGGTGATGGGCGCCCGCCGGCAGAAGAAGGACGGCAGCAGCGTGATGCCCCGTCCGTACAGCTGGATGTCCCGGTCGTAGCGGCTCTCGACGGTGAGGACGGGTGCCTGCCAGCGGATGGCGGGATGCGCGGTGGCCAGCAGGCACTCACTGCCCCCGTCGAGCACGGAGCGTGCGCGCAGGGCGCGGTCGGCCTCGAACGAGGCCTGCACGGCGCTCCAGTGCGGGCCCAGGGCGATGTCGAAGTACCGCTGCATCAACACGCCCAGCTGCGCCAGCTCCCGTGGGTCGCCGTCGGCGAGCCGCCTGATCCCGGCGGTGCCCGACTGATGGACGGTGAGCCGTCCGAGGTCCCGGCGGAGGGTCCGGCGGGGGGTGGCGAGCACCAGGTCGATGCCCTCCTGCGGGGTGGCCACGGAGCGCGCCGGGGTGAGGAAGTCGGGTGAGTAACCCGTCGGCGGGGCGAGGCTGAGAAGGGCGTGCATGGGGGCGTCGAGCTGGGTGTGCACCCGCTGCTTCCACGCTCCGAAGGCGGTCACGCCGGCCTGCTGCCGCAGGAGGTGCAGGCTGAGCAGGATCTCCCACATCGGGTCGGGGGCGGTGGCCAGTCGGATGCGCGCCAGATCCGCGCTCGTGAAATGGAATCTCAGCACGGGCCGGCCCCGTTCACCGGATCGCGGCGGCGAGCGGAACGGGAAGTGGAGTGGGCGGCGGAGTGGGTGGCGGTGCGGCGATCGGGACGTGATCTCGGGACTGCACGGGGTACTGCACGGGGTACTCCCTTGCCTCGTACGACTGCTTGTCACCGGTACGACGCGGGGGTATGCACGTACGGTTGGTGCGATTTTCGGCCGAAAGCGGACGAACCACGGCCGTGGAACGGCGGCTGACGCCGCTCCACGGCCGTGGCGTGTGCGAGGAGGACCAGCGTTCGCGGTGGATCCGCGAGGGGATCAGCAGGCAGCGTTCGCCCACTTGTGGGAGGAGATGTTGTCGTTCATGTTCTGCCCGCCGCCGGTCCCGGTGTTGGGGAAGTAGTAGCTGGTCAGCGGGTTGTAGCTGCGGCCGTTGGGGATGCAGGCGTAGGCGCCGGTGTAGTTGAGGCCCCAGTAGACGAGGACATCGTCGTAGGAGCCGGCGTACCCGTTGTTCCAGATGTCGGACGCCTGGTTGCGCATGTTCCCGCCGGGGGAACAGGTGCTCCAGTCGCTGTCGTTGCCGCTCCAGGCGCAGTTGCCGCCCCCGCCGTTGATGTCGCGCCAGGCGTAGAAGTTCCCGTCGGCCGCGATGACGGACGCGGAGGCTCCGGCGGCCGGGCCCACGGGGGTCTCCGCGGCCTGCGCCGTCGCGGGGACGGCGAGCGCGGTGACGGTGCCGAGAGCCATGACGGACAGGACGGAGTACAGCCTTCTGATGTGCATGATTGTCCCCTTGCTTTCGCTCGATACATGGACGGGTCGTGCACCGGCCGGTGGTTCACCGGCGGTTGGTTCAGCGGGTCGTCTCGCGGGCTCTGGGGAGCGCGGCGTGCTCCAGCCGCAGCCGGCTCTGCACCGCGGTCCGGTATTCCGCGCGCAGTGCCGCTTCGTACTTCCGTTCAAGACGGTGCGCCGTGGCGGACAGTCCGCTGTCGTCCGCACACGCGGCCTCGTCGACGGCGGAACGGATTTCCCGCTCCCGTGAGGTGTCCCCGGATTTCTTCTCCGTGCTCAGGAATTGGGCCCGGGAATCGTCCGGATTCTTGTAGTCGTATCCGCGCTCGTGCATGCACGCCGCCCACACACCCACGGATTTCCGGTACGCGGGATCCGCGCGTACCTGGTTCTGCGCCATCGCGGGCAGCTGCCCCGTCACCACGTCGGCCTTGAACCAGGCCGGGAGATCCGTGTACAGCGCGCTCTGCGCCCACGCGGTGCAGCCCTCGGTGCTGGCCGTGACCTCGCCGCCGCCCGGCAGCCGCGCGCTCAGCCCCTCCGGGCTCGTGCCGTTGAGGGCCGCGGTTGCCGCCTTCCGCCGCTCCGGCGGGAGGCCCGCGTAGTAGAGCCGGTTGGGGTCGGTCGCGCGGAGCTTCTCGACCCGCCGCTGGATGTCGCTGCCGTACCCGTGCTTCGCGGCCCAGCCGGCATCGTCCACCGCGTAAGGGAAGCGGCGGTCGTCGGCGATGGGCTGCCGCGGGACCGGCCAGACCCGGAAACCGCGCTCCCGCATGCACTGCCGCACGAGTGTCTGCTCGGCGTCGTACAGCAAGGTCTGCTCGGCGCCGCTCAGTTCGCGTGCTCCAGCTGCTTCAGGTGCTTCACGTGTTTCACGTGTTTCGTGCGCTTCGCGTGCACCGGAGCACGCCACGGCGGTGACCCACGTGACACAGAGGAGCGCTACGACGAGTACGCGGGACGATCCGCCGGAATGACGTACGGCAGTGCCGATTCGAAGCATGGCAGGATATCCATCCTGAAGGGTGACGAAATGCGGTGTGCGGGAACCAGCTTCGTCCGCACCGAGTCCTTTTGCCACGCCTTTAGACGCCTGCTTAAAAGCCGAGATGAGGGCGGTTCCGGCCCCCGGCAGCAGGCGATTTCTCTACGGAATACCCGTCGCTGATTACTGATTCTTTCCGGAACGGAGAATTCTGGAACCCGCGGATCCGGAAGTGTCCGAGCCCTCCGGGCGGTACGGCGCGCCCGGCACCACCAGCGGTGACCCGGTCACCGGGTCCGGGACCACGACCGAGTCCAGACCGAAGACCTCGCGCACCAGCTCCGCCGTCACGATCTCGCCCGGCGCGCCCTCCGCCACGATGCGGCCCGCCTTCATGGCGACCAGGTGGTCCGCGTACCGCGCCGCCTGGTTGAGGTCATGGAGCACGATCACCACCGTGCGGCCCTGCTCGTGGTTGAGGCGGCGCACCAGGTCGAGGACCTCCACCTGGTGCGCGATGTCCAGGAAGGTCGTCGGCTCGTCCAGGAGCAGCAGCTCCGTCTCCTGGGCCAGTGCCATGGCGATCCAGACGCGCTGGCGCTGACCGCCCGACAGCTCGTCCACCGACCGGTCGGCGAGAGCGGTCACGTCCGTACGGGCCATCGCGTCCGTGACCGCGCGCTCGTCCTCGTCCGACCACTGCTGCCACCAGTGCTGGTGCGGCTGCCGGCCGCGCGAGACCAGGTCCGCGACGGTGATCGCCTCCGGGGCGGCCGGCGACTGCGGCAGCAGGCCGATCGACCGCGCGATCCGCCGGGTCGGGATGCGCGCCAGCTCCGTACCGTCCAGCAGTACGGAGCCGCCCTTCGGGCGCAGCAGCCGGCCCAGCGCGCGCAGCGTGGTCGACTTGCCGCAGGCGTTCGGGCCGACGATGACCGTGACCCGCCCGTCGGGGACGGCCAGGTCCAGTCCGTGGACGACCGTACGGTCCTCGTAGGCGAGCGTCAGCTCGCGCGCGACGAGCTTGCTCATCCCTTGCCTCCCGTGCCGGTTCCCGCGGTGCGGCCGCGGACGATCAGCCAGATCAGATACGGTGCGCCCACCGCCGCCGTCAGCACGCCCACCGGCAGTTCGGTCGGCGACAGCAGCCGGCGCGCCAGCAGATCGGCCAGTACGACGACGACCGCGCCCATCAGCGCCGAGCACGCCAGCGGGATCTGCGCCGTACGCGTCATGCGGCGGGCGATCTGCGGCGCCAGCAGCGCCACGAAGTCGACCGGGCCCGCCGCGCCCGTCGCCACCGACGCCAGCACCACACCGAGCAGCACCAGACCGAGCCGGACGCGCCCGAGCCGTATGCCGAGCGCGGTGGCGGTGTCGTCGTCCATCGACACCGTGCGCTGCGCGTACGCCGCCCACGCCACCGCGGGCAGGGCCGCCAGCAGCACCCAGCCGAGCGGGGCGGCCGCGTCCCAGCCACGGCCGTTGAGCGAGCCCGTCATCCAGACCTGGGCCTGCTGGGCGACCAGATAGTCGCCCTTGGTCAGGAAGAGCGTGGTGATCGAGCGCAGCGCGATCGCGAAGCCGATGCCGATGAGGACGAAGCGCGTGGCGTGCAGCCCGCCGCGCCATGCGAAGACGTACACCAGGGCCGCCGCCAGGATGCCGCCGGTGACGGAGAGATAGGGGAGTACGGAGAAGGACGTCACCCCGTACGTCATTGCGCCGACCGTGAGCGCGCTCGCGCCCTGGCTCACGCCGATGATGTCGGGGCTGGCGAGCGGGTTGCGGGCGACGGTCTGGATCAGCGCGCCCGCGACGCCGAACGCGAGCCCGACGAGCAGCCCGACCACCATGCGCGGCAGCCGCAGCGTCCCGACGACGAGTTCCTGCGCGGACGGCTGCCCGGTGAGGACCTTCAGCACCTCGGCCGGGGGTACGAAGCTCTCGCCCACGCTCAGGTACGCGACACAGACCGCGGCGAGGAGGACGGCCAGCCCGGCGGCGACGGCGGCCGAGCGCCGGTGCAGCAGGAACGATCCGCGCGCGGCCCGCACCCGGGTGTACCCGGCGGGCCGTATGCCGCGCCGGGGCGCGGGGGGTTCGGGTGCCTCCGGCGCCTCCGGGGTCTCCGCCGTGACCGTCACGCGGGCACCGCCTTCCGCCGTACGAGCGTGACCAGGAACGGCACCCCGATCAGCGCCGTCGTCACCCCCGCGGGAACCTCGCCCGGCGGGAATACGATCCGGCCGATGACATCGGAGACGAGCAGCATGACGGGCCCGATCAGCGCGGCCATCGGGAGCACCCAGCGGTGGTCGGTGCCGACCAGCGCGCGGGCGATGTGCGGAACGGCCAGCCCGATGAAGGCGATCGGCCCCGCCGCGGCGACCCCGACGCCCGTCAGGACGGTCGCGCCGACGCCGCCCAGGATCCGTACGGCCGCGACGTTCTGGCCCAGCCCCTTCGCGACGTCCTCGCCGAGCGCCAGCGCGTCCAGACCGCGCGCCACGGAGACCACCAGGACCGTGCCGACGAGCAGGAACGGCCAGACCTGACCGGCCACTTGGGCGTCCCGGCCGGCCAGCGCCCCCACCTGCCAGAAGCGGAACTCGTCCAGCGTCGCCGCGCTCGTCGTCAGCACCCCCATCGTCACCGACACCAGCAGCGCGTTGATCGCCGCGCCGCCCAGGGCGAGCTTGACGGGGGTCGCGCCGCCGCGCCCGCTGGAGGCGATCGCGTACACCGCGACCGACGCGATACCCGCGCCCGCGAACGCGAACCACACGTAGCCGGTGAGGGTGTGCACCCCGGCGAGGGCGATGGCCAGCACGACGCCCACCGAGGCGCCCTGGCTGATGCCGAGGATGCCGGGGTCGGCGATGGGGTTACGGGTGATGCCCTGGAGCGCCGTACCGGCGAGGGCGAGCGCCGCGCCGACCATCAGCCCGATCAGGGTGCGCGGCACGCGCAGCTGTCGGATGACCTCGGCGTCGTCACCGCGCCCACCGTGCAGCAGCGCGTCGACGACGGCGGAGGGCGGGACGGCCCGCGCCCCGACGGCGAGACTCAGCAGCACCGCGAGCAGTACGGCCACGACGCCGGCCGCCGTCCAGCCGACGCGGCGGACGACGAGCCCGCCCCTGGCGGTGCGGGGCGGGGTCGTCGGGACGACGGCGGCTGGCATCGGAACCCATCGGAGACGGAGGCGGAGACGGCGGAGCAGTTGGTAAGGCTTGGCTAAGTCTAAGCACCCGGATCAAGCCATCCCACGGGGCCGACCGGTCGCCGGGCCGCCCGGGCAGAATGGCGCTCATGGCACCCTCCACGACATCGATCACATCGACGGCACCAACGGCATCCACGGCATCGACGACACCGCGTACGGACCGGCCGGGGCCGGTGGTCGGCTTCGACCTCGACATGACCCTCATCGACTCCCGGCCCGGCATCCACGCCGTCTACCAGGCACTTTCCGCCGAGACCGGGGTGCACATCGACGCCGACCTCGCGGTCACCCGGCTCGGCCCGCCGCTCGACCAGGAACTGGCGCACTGGTTCCCGGCGGAGCGGATCGCGGAGATGGGCGACCGGTACAGGGAGATCTATCCCACATTCGCGATCGCCCCGACCACCGCACTTCCCGGCGCCCGCGAGGCCATAACCGCCGTCCAGGCGCTCGGCGGGCGGGCGATCATCGTCACCGCGAAGCACGAGCCGAACGCCAGGCTCCACCTCGGCCACCTCGGCATCGAGCCGGACGAGGTCATCGGCTGGCTGTGGGCGGAGGCCAAGGGCGAGGCGCTGCGCGAACACGGGGCGTCGGTGTACGTAGGGGACCACACCGGCGATGTGCGCGGGGCCCGTACGGCGGGGGCGCTCTCCGTGGCCGTACCGACGGGGCCGTGCGGCGAGGAGGAACTCCGTACGGCGGGCGCGGATGTCGTCCTGACGGACCTGACGGCGTTCCCGGCCTGGCTGGAGACGTATGCGAGCACCTTCGGCCGCTGACGGCGGCGTCCGGTGTCGGTGAGGATGAGGGCGACCGTCAGGCCCGGTCCCGGTCCCGGCGGCGCTGCGCGGCGACCGACCGGAGCACGCCCGCGCCGGCGACGGCGAACCCCACCCCCATCAGCATGGAGACGGCGTAGGCGATCGTCGGGAACGGATCCGAGCCGAGGAACAGCGGCGCGACCGTGACCAGTGTGGCCACGGCACCGACGATGAAGACGATCGCGCCGGCCCGCACCAGCCCGTCACCGGGCCCGGCTTCGTCGTTCGCGGACGCCGGCCGGTCTGTCGATCGGTCCACTGATCGGGGTACAGGAGTAGCAGTCACCTCACCAGGGTAGTTCCCTGCGGAAGGCAGCGGACAGGAACCGTCCGGCAACGTCTTGTCACCAGCCCCTGGGCCATTAGCCTTGGGTGTGGCGGGTCGACGACCCGCTGTAGTGCTATCCAGAGCCGTTTCGCGCGCGCCAGCGCCCCAACGAGTACAAGGACGAGGACAGACGTGCCTACCGGCAAGGTCAAGTGGTTCAACAGCGAGAAGGGCTTCGGCTTTCTCTCCCGCGACGACGGCGGCGACGTCTTCGTGCACTCATCGGTCCTCCCCGACGGCGTCGACGCCCTCAAGCCGGGCCAGCGCGTGGAGTTCGGGGTCGTCGCGGGTCAACGCGGTGACCAGGCGCTCTCCGTGAAGGTCCTCGACCCGGCGCCCTCGGTGGCGGCGGCGCAGCGCCGCAAGCCGGACGAACTGGCCTCGATCGTCCAGGATCTGACGACGCTGCTGGAGAACATCACCCCGATGCTGGAGCGCGGGCGCTACCCCGACAAGGTCCACGGCGCGAAGATCGCGGGCCTGCTCCGCGCGGTGGCGGACCAGTTGGACGTCTGACCCGCCGGCCCCTCCCGGCCCTTCCCGGCCTCTGCGCTCCGCGCTCAGCCGAAGTCCAGCGCACCCGCCGGGAGGGGCGGGACCAGGCCCTCGGCCGCCGCGCGGGTGAGGAGGCCGCGGATGGCGGCGTAGCCGTCCTCGCCGAGGTCCGCGGTGAACTCGTTGACGTACAGGCCGATGTGCTGGTCCGCGACCGCCGGATCCATCTCCTGGGCGTGCTCCTGGACGTACGGGCGCGACGCCTCCGGGTCGTCCCAGGCCATCCGGACCGACCGGCGGACCGAATCCGCCAGCAGCCGCAGCGTCTCCGTACCCAGGGAGCGCTTCGCGACGATCGCGCCCAGGGGGATCGGCAGGCCCGTCGTGGACTCCCAGTGCTCGCCCATGTCGGCGAGGCTGTGCAGCCCGTAGTTCCGGTACGTGAAGCGCGCCTCGTGGATGACGAGTCCGGCGTCCACCTTGCCCTCCCGTACGGCCGGCATGATCTCGTGGAAGGGCAGCACGACGATCTCGCCCACCCCGCCGGGCACCACGTCCGCCGCCCACAGCCGGAAGAGCAGATAGGCCGTCGAGCGCTCGCTCGGCACGGCGACGGTCTTCCCGGTCAGGTCGGTGCCCGGTTCCTTCGTGAGGACCAGGGGGCCGCAGCCGCGGCCGAGGGCGCCGCCGCAGGGCAGGAGGGTGAACTCGTCGAGGATCCAGGGCAGTACGGCGTACGAGACCTTCAGTACGTCGAACTCGCCGCGCTCCGCCATGCCGTTGGTGAGGTCGATGTCCGCGAACGTGACGTCCAGCTCCGGCGCCCCCGCCACCCGGCCGTGCGCCAGCGCGTCGAAGACGAACGTGTCGTTCGGGCACGGCGAGTACGCGATCCGCAGCGGCGCGGCGGCGGGAGACGAAGACGGGGACGGCTCGGAGGGCGTCATGACGGCTCCTCGAAAACGGGGGTGAGCAGGGTGAACGCGTGCCGCAGCGACTCCATCGCCCGGCCGATCCGCCACGACGCGCGGTCGCGCGGGCCGACGACGTTCGAGATCGCGCGGACCTCCGTACACGGTACGCCGTGGACCGCGGCGGCCTCCGCGACCCCGTACCCCTCCATCGCCTCCGCCGCGGCCCGCGGATGACGCGCGGTCAGCTCCGCCGCGCGCGCGGCGGTGCCCGTCGCGGTCGAGACGGTCAGGACGGGCGCGAGGAGCACCGGGACGGCCGGGTCGGTGCTCAGCACCGCCGCCATCCTGGCCGCCAGTTCCGCCGGAGGACGCCGTACGGAGCGGCCGAAGCCCAGCTCCTCGACGGCGGCGAACCCGTCGGGGGAGTCCGCGCCCAGATCGGCCGCGACCATCGAGTCCGCGACGACGAGCGAACCGACCGGGGCGTGCGGCAGGAAGCCGCCGCCGATCCCGGCCGAGACGACGAGGTGGTACGGAGGGTCGTACGGGGAGGACGCCAGCGCCGTCGCCGTGGCGACCGCGGCGGCCGTCGGGCCGACCCCGCCCGCCAGCACGTCCACCACCGGTATCTGCACGGAGCCGGGCCGCGGCGTGTACTGGGCGTGGCCCGCCATCTCGTACCCGCCGGTCAGCTCCCGTACGCCACTGGCCGCGTACCGGGCGAGCCCGGCGGCCACGGCCTCGGCCTCCGCCGCCACCGCTGTCACGACGAGTACACGCATGGCGGAACCTCTCGGACGGCTGCGGGGAGACGGGTCAGTGCGGGAGACGGCTCAGGACAGGACGGGAGAGGGCTCAGGAGCTCTTCTTGAACTCGAAGTGCCAGACGCCCGTCAGGCTCTTGCCCGTCGTCTCGACCACGCTGACCTGCGTCTCGTTGGTCGTCTGACCGGTCTGGCTGGAGAAGAACGCGCTGGCCGGGATGGACCGGTACGTCTTCTTGTACGGCTCCTGCTCGGCCGGCTGGCCGTTGATGAAGAGCGTCCAGCCGCGCTCCGCGATCTCCGGGTCGACGCCGAAGCGGATCTTGTCGTCCACGGCGACCGTGATCGTCTTCTCGGCCTTCTTGTTGAGGCAAGGCTGCATGTCCGCCTCCTTGATGGCCTTGCCGTCGTTGTAGCAGGCCGCCTCGGTGTTGACCGAGTCGCTGTTGACCGTCACGGTCGCGAGCGGCGTCGGCTTTTCACAGGCGGCGAGGACGAGGAGTCCGGCGGACACCGCGCCGAGCGCGACGCCGGCCCGGCGGTACCTACCAGAGAAGAACGCAACGGTCATGGGCCGAAGGCTATCGGTCGCCCCGGCTCACGCCACACGCGGGTGCGGCGAGCCGCGCCGCGCCCCGCTCAGCAGTCCCCGTACGGCCATGAGCGCCCCCAGCCCCACGATGCCCGCGGCCACGCCCATCCCCAGCACCCCGTTGAGCGGCAGCGCGATGCCGATCGCGCCGCCGACCACCCACGACATCTGGAGCAGCGTCTCGGAGCGCGCGAACGCGGACGTCCGCACCTCCTCCGGCACGTCGCGCTGGATCACCGCGTCCAGCGACAGCTTCGACAGCGCTTGCGAGAACCCGGCGATCGCGCAGAGCACCGCCATCATCAGCCCGCCGAAGAGCAGCGCCGCCAGGATCGCCGCGGAGAGGGCGATGGCCAGCATCGTCGCGATGATCAGCTCGGGGCCGCGTGCCTTGAGCCACGCGCCGACGGCCGTACCGAGCGCGTTCCCGGCGCCTGCCGCGACGCCCACGATGCCGAGGGAGACGGCGGCGCTCTGGCCGGCGAGCGGGTGTTCGCGCAGGAGGAAGGCGAGGAAGAAGGTCAGGAAGCCGGAGAGGGCGCGGTGCGAGGCGTTGGCCTGGAGTCCGTGGAGCACGGAGGGGCCGACCGTCCGCAGGCTGGGCCGCCGCTCCTTGCCGGCCCGGTCGCCCCCGCCGTGGGGGTGGGTGTGGGGGACGGGGACGAGCCGGGCCTTGCGCTCCCCCTTCGCCGAGTCCACCGTCGGCGGCAGCGTGAACGCCAGGACCGCACCGCCGAGGAAGATCACACAGGCCCCGTACAGCGGCCCGCGCGGCCCGATCATGTGCAGCCCGGCGGCGATCGGCGCCGCGACGCCGGTGGCCAGCAGACCGGCGAGCGTGACACGGGAGTTGGCGCGTACGAGCGAGAAGCGCGGCGGCAGCAGCCGGGGCACGACCGCGCTGCGGACGACCCCGTACGCCTTCGACGCGACCAGCACCCCGAGCGCCGCCGGATACAGCTCCAGGCTCCCGGTGATCACCGCGGTGGACATGACGATCGCGAGGACGGCACGGGTCAGCATGGCGGCGGCCATGGCGGCGCGGCGGCCGTGCGGAAGGCGGTCGAGGAGCGGGCCGATGACCGGGGCGAGCAGGGTGAAGGGCGCCATGGTGACGGCGAGGTACAGCGCGACCCGGCCGCGCGCCTCGTCGGTCGGCACGGAGAAGAAGACCGTCGAGGCGAGCGCGACGGTGATCATGACATCGCCCGCGCCGTTCACGGCGTGCAGCTCGATCAGCTTGCCGAGCCCGGACTCGCCCGCCCCGTGCGCGTGGGTCGCCTTCCGGATCCCGCGCGCCGCCGCGGTGAACGGCAGGCGCAGCGCTCGGCCGACCGCCCGCCCGGTCCTCCGGAGCGGACCGCCGGACGCGTGGGCGTCGGACGACCTTACGGCTGCCACCCCGTCATAGTGCCCCAAGGGCCCCAGGCGCGAACCGATCTCGCGCATGACGGGGCCGTGACGGTGCCATGACGGAGGAGTCGGCGGGGGTCATCCGTGGGCCGTGGGGCGTTCACCCGGTGGCGTCTGCCCCGGGCGGCCCGCCGCACACGTACACGGGTTCGCGCGACGCGGCACGCCGCACAGGTACGCGACACGTACGCGTACCCGCGGGCGGGATACGCGTACCCACGGGCGGGAGTCGGGATCCGGTCACCCCCGCGGTCTCCCCGCGGCCCGGTGCTCCCCGCGGCGCTCCGCCGCACGTCCCCGGCCGCGCCGCGCCCGTACCGTACGGTGGCGGGCCGACTCGCCCGGCCGGCCCCGAGGGCCCCTTCGCACGTCACCGTGGGGGTCCGCCGGGTTACGGGCTGGTTGCGGAGTGGCCCGAAGTACGGGAAAGACGACGCGCAGGTGGGCGGCGGGCGGCGGAGGGGGTAGCGTGCGTAGCGCGCCACCGGCGGTTGTTCTCGGCCGCGCGCCTCTTTGTCATCCCGCAGAATGGATGACAGTAGGCGTGCCCGAGGAGAGATCGGGCGTGGACGTCGATGCGGCCCTCTGGTCCGCTCCGCCCTCGGCTCGTACATCGCGATTCGGCCGGCGCACCCGTGAGACGGCGTAGGAGAGAAGCGAGACCTGTGAGTGCTGCGACGACGCGAAGCCGAATCCCTGACCGTCTGTGCGCCGAGGCGGTAGACCTCGCCCGGTCGGCTGCCGAGGAGGCCGCCGCGCCCGGGGTGGTCGGGGAACATGTCTCGGCGGTGGCTGACGGGGACAGGGTCGTCACCCACTTCTTCGAGTGCAAGGAGCCCGGCTACCGGGGCTGGCGCTGGGCGGTGACGGTCGCGCGCGCCTCCCGCGCGAAGATCGTCACGCTGGACGAAACGGTGCTGCTGCCCGGCCCGGACTCCCTCCTCGCCCCCGAGTGGGTGCCCTGGAGCGAGCGGCTGCGCCCCGGCGACATGGGCCCCGGCGATCTGCTGCCGACGGAGGCGGAGGATCTGCGCCTGGAGCCCGGCTACTCGGGCGAGGACATGCCGCCGCCGAACTCCGCCGTCGTACCGGAGGTGACCCCGCAGAACCTCGCGGACCTGGTCGAGGCGGAGGACGCGGCCGAGGTGGCCGCCGACGCCGTCGATACTGCCGATGCCGCCGGTGGACCGGCCGCTCCCGGCACCGATGGCGGGCCCGGCACCGTACCGGTGCGCGCCACGATCGCGGCGGTCGCGGAGGAGCTGGGCATGCGCCGGGCGCGGGTCCTCTCCCGCTACGGGCTGCACGTGGCGGCGGACCGCTGGGACGAGTCCTTCGGCGCGAAGACCCCCATGGCTCAGGCGGCCCCCGCGCCCTGCGTCTCCTGCGGCTTCCTGCTGCCGCTGGCGGGCTCGCTGCGCCAGGCGTTCGGCGTCTGCGCGAACGAGTTCTCCCCGGCGGACGGCCGCGTCGTCTCCCTGGCGTACGGCTGCGGCGGCCACTCGGAAGCGGCCGTCATGCCCAAGCCCCTGCGCCCGGCGCCGCCGGTCCTGGACTCGGTGGGCACGGACGCCTTCCCGCTCCGCCCGGCGAGGGACAGCGGCTCGGTCCTGACGGGCGCCGCGCCGGACGGCGACACGGAGGACCTGGGCCACTCGTAGGCGTGCGGGTGCGGGGCGAGGGCGGCCGATCCGACCCCGTACACACCCTTCCCGGCCCCCTCACCCCCCGCTGTCCACGCACTCATGGCTGTCCCCGCCGCTCCGGCACTGGTGCCCCGAGCGGCCGGGGTCCTCCGTGCCTCCCGTGTTCTCCGTGTTCTCTGCGCAGAGCACCCCGGCGCGGGTCGGGCAGGGCGGTGGCGGCGCCGGATGGGCGCGGTCGTACGCGTCGTTCCAGACGCCGAGGGTGACGAGCAGCGCGAACGCGGCGATACACAACTGGATGCCGCCCGCGTACGGGTGCGCGCTCCGCAGAAAGACCACGGCGACGGTCAGCGCGCCCAGCGTGAACGCCCCGCACCAGAGCGTCGGCACCCAGTCCATCGGGGGCACTTCGGGTACGTCCCCGGCCTTCCTCCCGACCGCCCCCGACCGCGCCCACTCACGCAGCCCGAGCTGGACGCCTGTCACCAGGGCGACGGGAATCTCCAGGATCAGCACGAGCGCGGCCACACAGCCCCCGCCGCCCGCGCCCCCGCCCCCGCTCGTCTCCGGCGGAAGCGGTGCACGGGAGCCAGGAGGGAAGGTCATGCCCGTACGTTCGTACGGAGCCTCCCCTTCCACGCCCGCGTACGCCGAACCGAGACCGGACCGCGGCCCGCCCGGTGCCCACCCCCGTACGGCTAGGGCGTCTCGTCGTCGGGCACCCAGCGCAGCACGGCGATGTTCGCGGGCGTGATACCGACGGCGGCGGCGAACTCGCCGACCGACAGGTTGCGTTCGGCGAGCTGGACGTCGAGGTCGATGATGATCGCCGTCAGACGACCTCGGCGATCTCGGTCTGCAGATCCGTCGCCTTGCGCAGCAGACCCCGCATGACGACGACGAGCATCGCGAACGCCGCCCCCACGCCGACGCACCCGGCCGCCGTGCCCAGGGCGCCGATGGCCTGCATGGTGTCGCCGTAGGGCGAGGGGATGTCGGCCACGGCCAGATGTCCGGTGACCCCGAGCGCCAGCAGCGTCGCCACGAGCGAGGACCCGATGATGACGTCGACCCACCGGAAGGCCCGCGGCGTGAAGATCGCATCCCGGCTGACCATGTCGAGCAGCATCCACGTGGCGACGAGCGCGATTTGGACGCAGACGACCCCGACGACGGCCACGGCCGCGTACGGCACGGCGAACGGCTCGTAAGGCGGGAAGCGGTCGACCTCGTCGGCCGCGGTCGTCGGGATGACCACGATCTGGCCGAAGAGACCGACCAGGATCGCCACGGCGATACCGACGCGGAGCGCGCCGATGAAGAGCTGATTCATGCATCGATCATCGATGGCTATCTATCGAAAGTCAATCGATCCGGGTGTCGCTGGGGGCGGGCCCGGCCAACCAACGCGCCACCGGGGCACCCCCATCGCGGCCCCACGGCACCCCCCGGGTAGCGCATCGGCGTGGGTGTCGGTCCTAGCCGTGCAGCTTCAGGCCCTTGACGATCTTGTCGATGACGTTGCGCGGGCCGTGGACCGCCAGGCCCACCAGGTCCAGGGCGTCCGCCGGGACCGCGCGGACCGCCGCCCGGTTGTCGTCGTCGTTGCCCGTGGCGAACATCTCCGCCGTGTAGAGGGCCGTGGGTACGGCGCGGGAGAGGGCGCGGGCGTGGCTGCGGGTCAGGGTGGGGGCGTCGGCGGTGAAGCAGAGGACCGGTTCGCGGAGCAGCGGGAGGTAGTCGTTGCCGGAGGCGTCCTCGTACCGCTTGCCCATGATGTCGTCCTGGGCGTGGGCGATGCCGCTGGCCAGGAAGGCCGTCACGTTCAGCTTCTGCCATACGGCGAGGTCCTCGCGGACGATGACGGCGATCTTGGTGTCGAACCGGAAGGGGGTCCCGGAGGGAACGGGCGTGCTCGTTGTCATACCCGCGAGTCTCGTCCAGTGGGTGGAACGCCGTCTTGAACGCTCGTGCGGCGCGGCAGACTGGGCGTATGAACAAGCAGGACGGACAGGACAGGCGGGATGAACGGGACGGCCAGGGCGGCCAGGGCGCCGGCCATGACGACTGGGCCCGTTACTGGCGTGACCCGCACCGGCCGCTGGAGGCCATGCACGCCCACTTCGTCCGCCATGTCTTCCACCTGCACAGCCACGACGCGTACTCCTTCGCCGTCACCGAGTCCGGCGCCCAGCGCTTCCGCTGCCGGGGCGGCGGGCACACCAGCAGCGCGGGGATGATCATGGCGTTCAACCCGGACGACCCGCATGACGGCGAGGCCGCCGAGGAGCTGGGCTTCACGTACCGGATCATGCACATCGGGCCCGAGGTCGTCCGGGACGTGCTCGACGACATCACCGGGGGCCGCGCCCGCATGCCGCTCTTCGACCGGCCCGTCGTCGACGACCCCGTGCTCGCCCGCGCGCTGCGCCGACTCCACCCCGCGCTCGTCGGCGGCGCCGATCCGCTCGTACGGGAGGAGCGGCTGACCGCCGCCGTGACGGCGATGGTGCGCCGCAACGCGTCGTCGCGTACGGGCTCCGCCGTGCCCCGCGAGCTGTCCGGCGGCGGGCAGACCGCCGCGGCCCACCGGGTGCGGGCGCTGCTGGACGAGGCGTACGAGCGTGAGCTGACCGCGCAGGACCTCGCGGACGCGGCCGGGTGCAGCCGGTTCGCCCTCTACCGGGCCTTCCGCGCCGTGTACGGGATGCCGCCCAGCGACTACCAGCGCCTCCTCCGGCTGCGCAAGGCCCGCACCCTCCTCGCCGCGGGCCGGTCGGCGGCCGACGCCGCCGCGCTCTCCGGCTTCGCCGACCAGGCACACTTCCACCGGTGGTTCGTCCGGTCGTTCGGTGTGACCCCCGGTGTCTTCGGACGGGCCGCCGGCGCACCCGCCTGAGGAGGGGGACGGGAGAGGGGTAGGAGGGAAGGGGGCGCACCGCCGTCAGGACGCGCCCCGCACCGCCACCGGGGCGCGCCGCGCGGTACGTTCTGTGCCCGTACGCGGAGACAGACAGAGCGCCGTACTCGACCAGAACAGAGCGGAGTCACAGCGTGAGCGTCAGGACGACCGAGGGGGCCGACCCGTTCGGGACGGCGCGGCTGCGGCGTGGGGTGCTGGACGCGTGGGGGGCCAGCCCCGCACGGTTCCGTGAGGATGCCAACGCCGAGGAGGACCTTGCCCTCGGCGGCTACCGGGACCGGCTCGTCGTCGAGCTGGCCCAGAACGCCGCCGACGCCGCCGCGCGCGCCGGGGTCGAGGGCCGGCTGCGGCTGACCCTGCGGCCCGCGACCGCCGACGGGCCCGCCGTGCTGGTGGCCGCCAACACCGGCGCGCCGCTCGACGCGACCGGCGTCGAGTCCCTGTCCACCCTGCGCGCCTCCGCCAAGCGCGAGGGGCACGAGAGCGCGGTGGGGCGGTTCGGTGTCGGCTTCGCCGCCGTGCTCGCGGTCAGCGACGAGCCCGCCGTCATCGGCCGGCACGGCGGTGTCCGCTGGTCCCTCGCCGAGGCCCGCGAGCTGGCCGGGATCACCGCGCAGGCCAGCCCCGGCCTCGGGGACGAACTGCGGCGCCGCGACGGCCATGTACCGCTGCTGCGGCTGCCGCTGCCCGCCGAGGGCACGGCACCCGACGGTTACGACACCGTCGTCATCCTGCCGCTGCGCGACGCCGCCGCGGCCGATCTCGTGGCGCGGCTGCTCGCCGGGATCGACGACGCGCTGCTGCTGACCCTCCCGGGCCTCGCCGAGGTCGTCGTCGAAACCCCCGACGGGGAACGGGTGTTGCGCCGTACGCAGGACGCGTCGTACGTCGTCGTGCACGACAGTGCGGGGCCGGGCGGCGTGCATCCGGGCGGCATGGGCTCCGGCAGCGTGGGCTCCGGCGAAGCCGACTCCGGTGGTGAGGCGCGCCGTTGGCGGGTGGTCAGCCACCACGGCGCCACCGGGGCCACCCTCCTCGAAGGGCGGCCCGTGGAGGAGCGGCTGCGCCCGCACTGGGCCGTCACCTGGGCCGTGCCCGTGGACGCCGAGGGCGCCCCGGCCCGGCCGCGTACCGCGCCGGTCGTGCACGCCCCGACCCCCACGGACGAACCCCTGGGCGTACCCGCCCTGTTGATCGCCACGCTGCCGCTGGACACCACCCGGCGCCACCCCGCGCCGGGACCGCTCACCGACTTCCTCGTCGCGCGCGCCGCCGACGCGTACGCCGAACTGCTCGCCGGCTGGCAGCCCAACTCCACCGGCCTGCTCGACCTCGTACCTGGCCCGCTCGGCAAGGGCGAGCTGGACGGGAGCCTGCGCGCCGCGATCCTGGAGCGGCTGCCGCGCATCGCCTTCCTGACCCCGGCGGCGCCGGCTGCCCCGGGGGACGAGCAGGAGGAGGGACCGACCGCGCTGCGGCCCTTCGAGGCGGAGGTCGTGGAGGGCGCGGGCGCGGACACCGTACAGGTGCTCGCCGAGGTGCTGCCCACCCTGCTGCCCGCCGGGCTCGAACGCCGCACGGAGCTGCGTACGCTCGGCGTCGGCCGGCTGCCCCTCGGTGACGCCATCGAGCGCATCGCGGGCGTCGAACGGCCGCCCGCCTGGTGGTACCGGCTGTACGAATCCCTCGCGGGCGTGGACGCCGACCGGCTCTCCGGGCTGCCCGTCCCGCTGGCGAACGGCCGTACGACGATCGGGCCGCGCCAGGTGCTGCTCCCGCTGCCCGGCGAGGACGGGGCCGCGTCCCCCGGTGCCACCGCCGACCTCGCGCGGCTCGGGCTGAAGGTCGCCCACCCCGAGGCCGCCCACCCCCTGCTGGAGAAGCTGGGCGCGCTCCCGGCCACGCCCCGCGCCGTCCTGACGACCCCTCAGGTACGGACGGCGGTCGCCGCGTCGCTCGACGCGGGCGAGGTGTGGGACGAGGACGCCACCACCCCGGACGCCGAGGAACTGGCCGAGCTGGTGCTGACCCTCGTACGGGACGCGGGACTTGAGGCGGGCGACGAACCCTGGCTGGGTGCCCTCGCGCTGACCGACGAGGACGGCGAGCTGGCACCGGCCGGTGAACTCGTGCTGCCGGGAAGCGCGTTCGCCTCCGTTCTGCGGGCTGACGAACTGGCCTTCTGTGACGCCGAGTTGGCGGAACGCTGGGGCGAGCAGCCGCTTGCCGCCTGTGGCGTCCTCGCCGACTTCGCCCTCGTGCGCGCCACGGATGTCGTCCTCGACCCCGACGAACTGGAGCCCAGGGAGGGCGACTTCGCCGAGCCCGACGACGCCGGGCTGCTCGACGCCGTCGACGTCTGGTGCGAGGACGTCCTGGACCGGCTGCCCGACACGCCCGTACCGCCGGTCGCCACGGAGATCGTGGCCGTACGCGACCTGGACCTGGTGGACGACGAGGCGTGGCCGCAGGCGCTGGCGCTGCTCGCCCGGCCGCCGCTGCGCGACGCGCTCACCCAGTCCGTACGGATCCTGCTGCCCGACGGGACCACGGAGAGCGTGCGTTCGTACACCGCGTGGTGGCTGCGCGACCACCCCGTGCTCGACGGGCGGCGCCCCGCGGGGCTGCGCTCCGCGGCCGGGGACCCGCTGCTCGCCGGGTTGTACGACGCGGTCGACGCGACCGGCTTCGACGACGCGCAGGTGCTGCGCGCCCTCGGCGTACGGACCTCCGTCGCCGCGCTGCTGGACGAGCCCGGCGGCGCGGCCGAGCTGCTGGGCCGGCTCGCGGACCCGGAGCGCGAGGTCGGCGCCGGACAACTGCACGCGCTCTACACCGCGTTGGCCGACCTCGATCCGGACCAGGTGACCCTGCCGGACGAACTGCGCGCCGTGGTCGACGGCGAGGTGCGGGTGGTCGACGCGGCGGACGCGGTGATCGCGGACGCCCCCGACCTGCTGCCCCTGGCGGGCGGGCTGCCGCTGCTGCCGGTCGCGCCGGCCCGCTCCGCCGAGCTGGCGGAGCTGCTCCAGGTGCGGCGGCTCAGCGAGACCGTCGTCGCCGAGGTGACCGGGGAGGCGGCGGCCGGCGGCGAGGAGCACGACGTCCCCGACGCGGTCCGCGCCCTGCTCGGCCCGGCCACGCCCGCCACGTACGTCGAGCACGAGGAACTGGTCGCGGGCGGCGTCGAGCTGGACTGGCGCCGTACCCCGGACGGGGTGCTGCACGCGGCGACGCTGGAGGGCGTGGCGGCGGGGCTCGCCTGGGCGGCGGGGCAGTGGCCGCGGCGCTTCGAGGTGGCGGCGCTGCTGGAGGACCTGTCGCGGACGGAGGAACTGGCCAGGGACCGCTGGTTCGACTGAGCCGGGAGGCGACCGACCGATCTGCCGGGCTGCGGACCCGTAACCGGTCCGCGGACCGGGCGTCGGGCCGGGGATAGGGCTGGGGATGGGCAATCGGTCCCGGGTCGGTGAATCGGCTGATTTTCGATCTTCGCAAAAAAGCCATGATTCCGTACAACTATTCACGTCCGTGCCCGGTCTGGTCTGTCGAGTCACCAGGCTCACAGACCAGATGGGCCCCGCCGTACGGACGACGCATCGCGGGGCCCCTTCTCCACTTGGGGAACGCATGCGTATTCGTGCCACTGTCGCCGCCGTCTCCGGCGCCCTGGCCCTGTCCGCTCTCGCCGTGCCGGCCTCCCAGGCCGCGCAGCCCGGCGGCGACCGCGGCGACCGCCCGTCCGCACCGGAGTACGGCTTCGCCGCCCAGCGCGGCGCCGCCGCCGCGCCGAAGGCCAAGTGGCTCACGGCCGCGGCGAAGGCCGCCGCGGCCCCGGTCATCACCAAGACCGTGGTGAACGGCGGCAAGCCGATCGTCGTCGGCACCACCGCCACCAAGAAGGTCACCGTCGCGATCACCGCGTCCCATGCCTCGGGCATCGCCGACGCCGGCACGCTCCTCTGGATCGGCAAGAGCCTCGATGACGACGACGCCTTCGGCTTCGGTCAGAACGAGGACAACGCCAAGTGCAAGGCGGCCAGTGCGACCACCTCGACCTGCACGCTGACCGTCACGGTCGACCCGCTCCTGCTGATCAACACGGACGCCACGTACTGGAACGTGGGCGCCGCCGTGCTGGCCAAGGACGGTTCGGACGCCTACAACGACAAGTACACCAAGATCCGTTTCCAGCGGCTCTCCAAGCTCACCGTCAACGCCTCCCCGGAGCCCGTGAAGAAGGGCAAGACCCTCACGGTCACCGGCAAGCTGTCGCGCGCCAACTGGGAGACCGGCACCTACAAGGGCTACGCCACGCAGACGGTGAAGCTCCAGTTCCGTAAGAAGGACAGCAAGACCTACACCGACGTCAAGACGGTCAAGACCTCCGGCACCGGCACGCTGAAGACCACCACGACCAAGACCACGGCCGCCGGCTACTGGCGCTGGAGCTTCGCCGGTACGGCCTCGACCCCCGCGGTCAACGCCACCGGTGACTACGTCGCCGTGAAGTAGTTCCCGTCGACAGGAAGGGGTCCGGCAACCGCCGGGCCCCTTCGGTCACTACTGCCGTCCGTGTTGCCTTCACCGTTGCCTCCAAGGGCATCCGAGGGCATCCACCGGCACGGACGGACAGTGTTGCTAGCCCCCCTGAGAACAGGGGGCACAGACGCATGGATTGCGGCAGCGGGCGTTTCTAGTGTTTGTCACGTCGTCGAACGTGACGGCCAGTACCCCCCGTTGGAGGAAGCCGTGACCCGCAAGAAGACCAGGACATCCGCCGCACTGGCGCTCTGTTTCGCCGTGGCAGGTGTGGGGCTCGTCGGCTGCGAGGACCCGACGACGGGCGCGAAGCCGGAGGCGGGATCGTCCTCCGGTGCCTCCGCGACCGGCGAGGCCCCGCTCACCGGGACCGAGAAGATCAAGGTCGGGAAGCACTCGGTGAACGTCTCCTGCACCGGCAACCAGGCCGGTGACCGGCCCGTCGTCGTCCTGCTGCACGGCGGGGGCGACGACCTGACGAAGATGGCCGACTTCCAGAAGACGCTGAGCGCCGACGGCCGGGTCTGCTCGTACGACCGGCTCGGCGCGGGCGCCAGCGACAAGCCGGACGGCCCCCAGGACTACGACGACATCGGCAAGATCCTGACCGGCGTGCTCGACCGGGTCGCCGGGGACGGGCCGGCCGTCCTGGCCGGGCACTCCATGGGCGGGCTGATCGCCGCCAGGTACGCCCCCGACCACCAGGACCGGGTCAAGGGCCTGGTCCTGCTGGACAGTACCTCTCCCACCGCTGTCGGCGACCTCACCAAGCGGATCCCCGAGTCCGCCACCGGTCCGGCCGGCGAGCTGCGCGCCCAGACCCTCGGGGTGTTCGCGGGGGAGAACCCGGAACAGCTCGTCTTCACCGACGGGAAGGTCCGCTCCGCGGGTGACATCCCGGTACGGGTGATCCAGCACGGGGTGCAGTACCTCGCGGAGGTTCCCGAGTACGGACCGGGCCTCGAAGAGGACTGGACCAAGGGCCAGAAGGCGTGGCTGGGGCTGTCCACCAACAGCGAGCTGAGCACCGCCGAGAAGAGCGGCCACTACATCTACCTTGAGGCCCCCAAGGTCGCCGCCGACGCCGTCAAGGAGGTCGCCTCACAGGCCACCGCCTGACGGGCGACAGCCTGACGGGTGACAGCCTGACGGGTGACCGTCTCACGGGCTCACGGGTGGCCGCCGAGCCAGGTCAGCTCCGCTGTCCGGGCCCGGCGGCCGACGCGTCGGGCGTACGTGCCAGGCGTCGGCCGAGTGCGAACCTGGCCACGGGAGCGCGGCCCTAGCCACGGGAGGCCGGGGCCTGTGCCGGGAACCTGCGCCCCACCCACCGCCAGCACAGCTCCAGCGCCACCGACGCCGCCACCGCGATCCCCACCGCGGCCCACGGCACCGCCGTACCCACCAGCTTCAGCGCGAAGAAGTGCTGAAGCGCCGGTACCGCCAGCACCACCAGGAACGCCACCCCCATCGACACCACGAGGCAGATCCGCCACCACGTGTACGGGCGCGCCACGATCGCCAGCACCCACATGGAGACCAGGAAGAGCGTGAGCGTCGCCGCGCTCGTCTCCGCGCCGAGCGAGTCGGGACCGGCGTAGACGTGCCGGGCCAGCAGGTACGTGGTGAACGTGGCGAGGGCCGCGATGACGCCGGAGGGTACGGCGTACCGCATCACCCGGCGCACGAAGTTCGGCTGGGCGCGCTCCTTGTTCGGGGCCAGCGCCAGGAAGAAGGCGGGGATGCCGATCGTCAGTGTCGAGAGCAGGGTGAGATGGCGCGGCAGGAACGGGTACTCGACCTGGAAGCACGCCACCAGGATCGCCAGCAGCACCGAGTAGACGGTCTTCGTGAGGAAGAGCGTCGCCACCCGGGTGATGTTGCCGATGACCCGGCGGCCCTCCGCCACCACCGACGGCAGCGTCGCGAAGCTGTTGTTCAGCAGCACGATCTGGGCGACGGCCCGGGTCGCCTCCGAGCCCGAGCCCATCGAGACGCCGATGTCCGCGTCCTTCAGCGCCAGGACGTCGTTGACGCCGTCCCCGGTCATCGCGACCGTGTGCCCGCGTGACTGGAGCGCGCCGACCATCTCGCGTTTCTGCTGCGGGGTGACCCGGCCGAAGACCGCCCCGGCGACGAGGGCGTCGGCCATCGGCTCCCGCTCGGCGGGGAGGTGCCGGGCGTCGACGGTCTGCTCGGCGCCCGACAGGCCGAGCTTTCCGGCCACCGCGCCGACCGAGACCGCGTTGTCGCCCGAGATGACCTTGGCGGAGACGTCCTGGTCGGCGAAGTACGCGAGGGTCTCGGCGGCGTCCGGCCGCAGCCGCTGCTCCAGGACGACGAGGGCGGTCGCCTCGGCGCCGGACGCGGCTTCGGGGGAGTCGAGCGCGTGGCCGCCGGGGCGCCCGTCGCCCGTACCGGCGCGGGCGAGCAGCAGGACGCGCAGGCCCTGCCGGTTGAGGTGGTCGACCTCGGCGAGGGCCGGATCGCCCGTGGGCAGCAGTACGTCGGGCGCGCCGAGCAGCCAGCGGGAGGGCCGGCCACCGGCGGGCCCTCCGCCGTTCTCCCCGCCCGCTCCGTTCTCCTCGAACGCGGCGCCGCTGTACTTCCGTACGGACGAGAAGGGCAGCGCCGCCGTCACCGGCCACTGTCCGCGCTCACTCTGATAGGCGTCGATGATGGCCTGGAGGCTGGCGTTGGGGCGCGGGTCGGACTCCCCGATCGCGCCGAGCACCTTCCGTACGTACGCCGGGTCCGCGCCCCCGAGCGGGCGCAGCTCGCTGACGTCCATGCCGCCCTCGGTGAGGGTGCCCGTCTTGTCGAGGCAGACGACATCGACCCGTGCCAGCCCCTCGATGGCGGGCAGTTCCTGGACGAGGACCTTGAGCCGGCCGAGCCGGATGACCCCGATCGCGAAGGCGACGGAGGTCAGCAGCACCAGGCCCTCGGGGATCATCGGGACGATCCCGCCGACCGTTCTGGCGATGGAGTTCTTGAAGTCGTTCTGCTTGACGACGAGCTGGCTGAGGATGAGCCCGATCGCGGTCGGGATCATCATCCAGGTGACGTACTTGAGGATCGTGCTGATGCCGTTGCGGAGTTCGGAGTCGACCAGCGTGAAGCGGGACGCCTCCTCGGCGAGCTGCGCGGCGTAGGCGTCGCGTCCCACCTTCGTCGCCTGGAAGGCGCCCCCGCCGACGACCACGAAGCTGCCGGACATCACGGGGTCGCCGGGACGTTTCAGCACCGGGTCCGCCTCGCCGGTGAGCAGCGACTCGTCGATTTCGAGGCTGTCGGCCTCGGCCACCACGCCGTCGACCACGACCTTGTCGCCGGGGCCCAGCTCGATGAGGTCCCCGAGGACGATCTCGGAGGTGGAGATCTCGGCGGGGACGCCGTCCCGCCGGACGGTGGGTCTGGCCTCACCGATGACCGCGAGGCCGTCGAGGGTCTTCTTGGCGCGCAGTTCCTGGATGATGCCGATACCGGTGTTGGCGATGATCACGAAGCCGAACAGGGTGTCCTGGATCGGCGCGACGAAGAACATGATCACCCAGAGCACGCCGATGATCGCGTTGAACCGGGTGAAGACGTTGGCGCGGATGATCTCGGTGGTGGACCGGCTGCTGCGGACGGGTACGTCGTTGACCTCCCCGCGCGCCACGTGCGCCGCCACCTCGGCGGCGGTCAGCCCGGTGCCCCGGCCGGCGGGCCGGGGCCGGGGCGGCTTCATGGGGTGTACGGGGTCCAGCTCGGCGCCCGCGTCGATGGCGGGCCCGGCGGGGGAGCCGGGACCGGCGGGGGAGCCGGGACCGGCGGGGGCCGGGCCATGAGATCCGCGGCCGTGCGGCTCCGGGCCGGGGGGCTCCGGTCCGTCGGTGTTGATCTTCGCCCGCTGCGTCATGTTCCGACCGTACGGTCACCAGGGCCCGTTCACCCGCCGGCGAGGGCGAAGATCCGACCCCGGGACGACGGTTCGGGCGCGGAATCGTCCCTGGGCAGTACGGCCGGGTGGGGGCGGTAGGGGCTCAGGTCCCGTCAGGGCCGGACGTCTCCGTCCCGGACCCGTCCCTCCCGGACCCGTCCTTCCCCTTCGCCGCTTCGGCGGTCGCCGCCGCGCGCTTGAGCGCCGCGTCGCGGCCCCGTACGTACCAGATCCCGATGAGCCCGAGTCCGGCGCCGGCGAGGCAGGTCCAGATCCACCAGGCGTGCCCGTGGTCGCTGTACCAGCCGTAGAAGGGGAGCTGGACGAGGAAGAGGACGAACCAGATGATCGTGCCACCCGTGACGGTGCCGACGACCGGCCCCTCCAAAGGCTCGGGAGCGGCGCGCTGGGGCATAGAACCGGTCATGGGGTCAGTGTAGGCGGGACGGGGGTCTACGCGCGGAGATAGCGATCTTCACTTGATCTGTTCATACTGAAACGGTTTCTGGATGTCTTGTTTTGTTCGTTTGAACATCCAATAGAAATCCAATGAACATACAAGTCTGATCGAGTTCCGCCACCACTCCAGTCCGCCACGTCAGTCCACGACCACTCCAGTCACCACTCCAGTCCGGGGCACCCTTCCCCGTATGACGTCTGAGGTTCCGCATGCCCTCCTCGGCCACCGCTCCGGTCGGTTCCGACGCCCAGCCGCCGACTCCCGGGCAGCCGTCCGGCGGGCTCGACGGTTTCTTCAAGATCTCGAAGCGTGGCTCCACGGTCGGCCGTGAGATACGGGGCGGCTTCGCCACCTTCTTCGCGATGGCCTACATCATCGTGCTGAACCCGATCATCCTCGGCAGCGCGAAGGACATGTACGGGCACCAGCTCGACAACGGTCAGCTCGTCACCGCGACCGTCGTGACCGCGGCCTTCTCCACGCTCCTGATGGGTGTCATCGGCAACGTGCCGATCGCCCTCGCCGCCGGCCTCGGCGTCAACACCGTGGTCGCGCTGCAGCTCGCGCCCCGGATGAGCTGGCCGGACGCGATGGGCATGGTCGTGCTCGCGGGTCTGCTGGTGATGGTGCTCGTGGCCACCGGCCTGCGCGAGCGCGTGATGAGCGCCGTACCGCTGGGGCTGCGCAAGGGCATCGCGATCGGTATCGGCCTCTTCATCATGCTGATCGGACTGGTCGACTCCGGATTCGTCTCCCGTATCCCGGACGTCGCGCAGACCACCGTGCCGCTCCAGCTCGGCTCCAACGGGCATCTGCACGGCTGGCCGGTCCTGGTCTTCGCCCTCGGTGTGCTGCTCACCCTCACGCTGATCATCCGTAAGGTGCCGGGCGCGATCCTGATCTCCATCGTCGCGATGACGGTGCTCGCGATGATCATCGACGCGGTCGCCAAGGTGCCGAGCTGGGGCCTCACCGCCCCGAAGTGGCCTGGCAACCCGGTCGCGAGCCCGGACTTCGGGCTGATCGGGAACGTCAGCCTCTTCGGCGGCTTCGAGAAGGTCGGCATCCTCACCGGGGTGCTGTTCGTCTTCACCGTGCTGCTCTCGTGCTTCTTCGACGCGATGGGCACGATCCTCGGCGTCGGCGACGAGGCCAAGCTGATGGACAAGGACGGCAACCTCCCCGGGATCAACCGGGTCCTCTTCGTCGACGGCATCGCGGTCGCCGCGGGCGGCGCCGGCTCGGCCTCGGCCAACACCTGTTACGTGGAGTCCACCGCGGGCGTCGGGGAGGGCGCCAGGACGGGGCTGGCCTCGGTCGTGACGGGCCTGCTCTTCACGGTGGCGCTGTTCCTCACCCCGCTGGCGACGATGGTCCCCTCCCAGGCGGCGACGCCCGCGCTGATCGCGGTGGGCTTCCTGATCCTGGCCGGTTCCGTACGCGACATCGACTGGAGCGACTTCACCATCGCCGTGCCCGCCTTCCTGGCCATGGTGATGATGCCGTTCACGTACTCGATCACCAACGGCATCGGCATCGGGTTCGTCACCTTCAGCGTGCTGCGCCTGGCGGCCGGGCGGGGCCGCGAGGTGCCGGCGGCGCTGTACGCCGTCTCGGCGGTCTTCGTCTTCTACTACGCGATGCCGGCGCTGGGCCTGACCTGAGCCGTGCTGCGGGGGCCGGGGCCGGGGCCGGGCCGGCCCGGCTACTGCACGCCGTAGAACCGCTCCGTCTCGTCGACGGCCGCTTTGAAGCGCTCGTCGAAGTCGTCACGAATGAGCGTCCGGGTCACATAGTCCTGGACGCTCATTCCCCGTTTGGCGGCATGGTGACGGAGCCGTTCGAGCAGCTCACCGTCTATGCGCAGGCTGAGCACTGTCGATCCCATGCGCACCAGGGTCGGGGGAACGTGCGCTGCGGCGAGTCGCTTTCCGTGCCAGTCTCACTCGTACGAGTGATGTAGCCACCTGGTGGAGAGGTGGGGCAGAGGTGTGGCACGCCAGTGGTATTTAGCTTGGGTAATGAGTTACCCTAAATACATGCCTGACCTGCCCCACGGTGACGACAACGAGAACGACGCCGCCGTGAACGCCCTCCGCTCCGCCGTCATGCGGCTGGGCCGGCGTCTGAAGCACCAACGTGTGGACGAGTCGCTGTCCCCGACCGAGATGTCGGTCCTGGGCACCCTCGCCCGCTGTGGCTCGGCCACCCCTGGCGAGCTGGCCCGTAAGGAACACGTGCAGCCGCCGTCGATGACCCGCATCGTGGCGCTGCTGGAGGCGAAAGGTCTCGTCAGGCTTGAGCCGCATCCCGACGACCGTCGGCAGAAGGTGGTCAGCCAGACCGAGCGGGCGGAGGCGATGCTCGAAGAGAGCCGCCGCAAACGCAACGTCTGGCTGGCGACCCTCGCCGAGGGCCTGGACGAGGACGAGTGGGCGAAGCTGCGCGCTGCCGCTCCCGTGCTGGAGAAGCTCGCCCATTTGTAGACCGCGCGCCGTAAGGAGGCGAACCCCCATTGAGTACGGGATCCGGAGCAGACTCCGCCCCCGCACCGAAATCCGCCCACGACAGCACCACCCGCTTCACCCGCGTCACCCTTGAAGCGGACGACCCCGACTCCACGGGCTGTACGAACGGCACCCGCCGTACCGACGACATTGGTCGTACCGACGACGCCGGCCGCACCGACTCCATAGGCGCTTCCATAGGCGCCGACCTCACAGGCAACGACCCCGCAGGCACCGATCCCGTAGGCAGCGGCCTCATAGCCGCCGATGCCGCAGGCACCGACCCCGCGAGCGTCGACGCCGCAGGCATCGTCCCCACGGCCGCCGTCCCCGCAGGCATCGTCCCCACGGCCGCCGTCCCCGCAGGCACCGTCCCCACAGGCACCGACTCCGCAGGCACCGGTCCCACAGACACCGCCTCCGCAGGCACCGACTCCGTCGAGAAGGAGCCGGCCACCGGCGGCACCTTCTCCTCGCTGAAGATCCGCAACTACCGCTTGTTCGCGACGGGCGCCGTCGTCTCCAACATCGGTACGTGGATGTCCCGCGTCACCCAGGACTGGCTGGTCCTGAGCCTCACCGGCTCCTCCGCCGCCGTCGGCATCACGACGGCCCTCCAGTTCCTGCCGATGCTGCTCTTCGGCCTCTACGGCGGCGTCATCGCCGACCGCTACCCGAAGCGGCTGCTCCTCCTCTTCACCCAGGCCGCGCTCGGCCTGTGCGGCCTCTCCCTCGCCGTCCTGACGCTCTCCGGACAGGTCCAGGTCTGGCACGTCTACCTGCTCGCGTTCCTGCTCGGCATGGTCACGGTCGTCGACAACCCGACCCGCCAGTCCTTCGTCTCCGAGATGGTCGGCCCGGACCGGCTGCGCAACGCGGTCAGCCTCAACTCGGCCAACTTCCAGTCCGCCCGGCTGATCGGCCCCGCGGTCGCCGGTGTGCTGATCACCACCGTGGGCAGTGGCTGGGCGTTCATGCTGAACGGCCTCTCCTTCCTGGCCCCGCTCGTCGGACTGCTGCTGATGCGCCCGCACGAGCTGCACAGATCCGTCCGCGTACCGCGCGCGAAGGGTCAGCTCAGAGAAGGGCTCCGCTATGTGCGCGGCCGTCCCGACCTGATCTGGCCGATCGTCCTCATCGGCTTCATCGGTACGTTCGGCTTCAACTTCCCGATCTGGCTGACGGCGTTCGCGCACGAGGTCTACGAGGGCGGAGCCGGGCTCTATGCCTTCTTCAACATCCTGATGGCCGCGGGCTCCCTGGCCGGTGCCCTGCTCGCCGCCCGCCGCCGCTCCAGCCGGATCCGGCTGCTCATCCTGGCGGCGATGGCCTTCGGCCTGCTGGAGATCGCGGTCTCCTTCTCGCCGTCGGTCTGGCTGTTCTCGCTGCTGCTCCTGCCGATCGGCATGATCGGCATGACGACGAACATCAGCGCCAACACGAGCGTGCAGATGGCCGCGGACCCGGAGATGAGAGGCCGCGTTCTGAGCCTCTACATGATGGTCTTCGTCGGCGGCACCCCCATAGGCGGCCCGCTCCTCGGCTGGGTCACCGACACGTACGGCGCCCGCGTCGGCTTCGCCACGGGCGGCGTGGTCTCCCTCCTCGCGGCCGCGGGGATCGGCCTGGTCCTCACCCGGGTGGCCGGGGTACGGCTCCGGCTCGACCTGCGCGGCGGACGGCCGCACATGGAGTTCGTACCGAAGAAGGAGCGCGAACAGCTCGCGACGGCCGCGTGAGCGACGGCGGTGGGGGCGGGGGGGGGCCGCCCGGCCGCGGGGGGGCCCCCCGCCGACGCGTCGTACGAGGCCCAGGAGCAGGAGACCGGGCTGCTGCTGACGC